>PLIR01000413.1 GCA_003139415.1 Myxococcales bacterium
CCTGCGATCAGCGTAGCCCTTGTGTGCGGCACGCTGCACGGGCTGCACGCGGCGCACGAGGCGTGCCGTGAGAACGGCGAGCCGCTCTCGCTCGTGCATCGCGATGTTTCGCCGCAGAACATCATGGTCGGCGCCGATGGCGTCCCTCGCGTGCTCGACTTCGGAATCGCGAAGGCGACCGACCGCAGTCGTTCGACCCAGGACGGTCAGTTCAAGGGCAAGCTCCGCTACGTTCCCCCCGAGCAGTTTCACGGCATCGTCACGCGCACGTCGGACGTGTACGCCGCGGCGGTCGTCTTGTGGGAGGCATTCACCGGTCGCCGGCTCTTCGAAGCGAAGTCCGACGCCGAGACGCTCGCGATGGTGCTCGCACCCAAGGTGGTGCCGCCGACCCGCTACGTGCCGTCCCTCCCCAAGGAGGTCGAGCGCGTCGTCATGCGCGGCCTGAGCGTCGCACCCGAGGGCCGCTACCAGACCGCGAGGGAGATGGCTCGCGCCCTGAGCAACGCCCTGCCGATGGCCAATGCGCACGACGTCGCCGAGTGGCTGCAGAGCGTGGCCGGCGACGCGATGGCAGAACGCGCGGATCAGGTGGCGAGCATCGAGCGGTCCACGCCCAACCCCGGCGACGTATTCCGGGATACGCGCTCGGTGAACCCTCCGCCGCGGGCTTCTTCACCGCCGGCCTCCGAGCGCTCGCCGCCCCCCGTCGCGACGCCCTCGACGCCTTCACTCTACGCAGGGACGGACCCAGGCGGCGAACCCACGAAGGGGCCGCCAAGGCGCCGCCGCATGAACGGTCGGTTCGTGGCCATCGCCGCGGGCGGCGTTGCGCTCGTGCTGGTCCCATTCGCCCTGCTCGCGCCGCGGCAACGTCGCGAACCGGCCGCGGAGCGCGCCGCGCACCCCGCTATGTCCGACAACCGCGCCCCGGATCTCGCTGCGGCCCCTCCAGCCGTCTCCGTCGCGCCGCCCAGCGTCGCGTCGGAGCCGCCCGCCGCCACGGCGAGCGCGGTGCCCACCGTTCCGACTGCGTCGGCGTCCGCCGCCGTCGCGCCGCGGAGACCTGCCTCAGGGGTCGCCCAGCCCGTGCGCCATCCATCCTCCGCCCCGGCGCCCGTCGGGCACCGAGACGACCTCGACCACGTCCTCGACAGCCGCAAGTGACCCGATGAAGCCGCGATCCTCCGCCACGACGAAGACCGTCTCCGTTCTGATCGCCTGCTTCACGATCGCGGCGCCGCGGTCGAGCGCGGCCGCCCCCAACGACAAGGCCGGCGCGCAAGCGGAGGCCCTCTTCGTCGAGGCCAAGAAGCGGATGGCCGCCGGCGACTACGCGAGCGCCTGTCCGAAGCTCGCGGAGAGCCAGCGGCTCGACCCGGGGAGCGGGACCCTCGCGGCGCTCGCCACCTGCGACGAGCACGAAGGCCGCACCGCGACGGCGTGGTCCGAGTTCAAAGACCTCATCGCGGCTGCACAGGCCGCGAGTCGGCCGGACCGCGAAGAGTTCGCGAAGCGGCACGTCGCGCAACTGGAGCCGCTCCTCTCGCACATGACGATCACCGTTTCGGCCGGCGCCCGAGGCATCCCGAGCCTGGTCGTTCAGAGGGATGGCATCCCCGTGGGGGCTCCGAGCTGGGGCCTGTCGTTCCCCGTCGATCCGGGCGATCACGTCGTCGAGGCGAGTGCGCCGGGATACAAGGCGTGGTCGGTCCACGTCGCCGTCGGGACGCCCGCGGCGGTGCAGGCGGTGGATGTCCCTGCGCTCGAGGTCGTCCCGGTCGCCGTCGCTGCGCCCGCCGTGGCCCCTGCGCCCGTCGCTGCCGTGGCGCGGCCCACCGGAGGGTCGCAACGCACGATCGCGTTCGTCGTCGGCGGCGTGGGCGTCGCGGCGCTCGGCGCGGGCAGCTATTTCGGAGTTCAGGCGATCTCCAACACCCAGCAGGTCAAGAGCTCGTGCCCCGCCGTGCAATGCTCGAACGCCTCCACCGTCGCCCTCGATGGAACGGCCAAGACCGACGCCGTGGTCGCCGACATCCTGATGGGCACGGGAGTCGGGGCGCTGATCGCGGGGGCCATCTTGTACCTCACGGATCACCCCCAGGGCGCAGGGACCTCCGGGTTCCGGCTCTCCCCTCTCCTCGGCTCGACGACGGGCGTCGCCGCGAAAGGATCGTTCTGACGCGCGCGGGATAGCGATGGCTTCGGGGGGGCGAGTGGCGCCCGCGCCTGTGCTACTCCGGATGCCCGACACATGGCACATCCCCAGCGCGGCTCCGGCCCTTCGAACAAGATGGATCTCGCCGCGATCGCACGGCGCAGCATGATCGAGCAGGGCCTCCAGCCCGAGTTCTCCGAGGCGGCTGCGCGCGAGCTCGAGGCGCTCACGCAAGCGCCTAGTTCGGCGGAGCCCTCGGTCCGCGACATGCGTGCGCGGCTCTGGGCGTCGATCGACAACGACGACTCCCTCGACCTCGATCAGCTCTCGGTCGCCGAGCCACTCGCCGGCCACGCGACCAAGATCTTCGTCGCCGTGGCCGACGTGGACGCGATCGTAAAAAAAGGGGACGCCATCGACGATCACGCTCGCACCAACACGACCTCCGTCTACACGGCCGCGCACATCTACCCGATGCTCCCGGAAAAGCTCTCGACGGACCTCTCGTCGCTCCGGCAGGACGTCGATCGACTTGCCCTCGTGATGGAGATGGTGGTGACCGACGACGGCACCGTCACCCAATCGGACGTCTACCGCGCGACCGTTCGTAACCGCGCCAAGCTCGCCTACAACGGCGTCGCCGCATGGCTCGACGGCGCCGCCGAGGCGCCTGGTCGCGTGCGCGACGTACCCGGACTCGACGAACAACTCCGGATGCAGGACGCCGTCGCCCAGCGCCTCCGAAGAAAGAGGTTCGAGCGGGGCGCGCTGTCGCTCGAGACGCAGGAAGCCCGCGCGGTGTTCGAGAACGGGGCGCTGTCGGATCTCGTCGCCGACGAGCGAAACCGCGCCAAGGATCTCATCGAGGATCTGATGATCGCGGCCAACGGCGCGACGGCGAGGTTCCTCGATGAGCACGCGTTTCCTTCGCTGCGTCGGGTCCTGCGGTCGCCAGAGCGCTGGTCCAAGATCATCGAGCTCGCCGCGTCCTTCGGGGAGCGACTGCCGCCGGACCCCTCGAACGCCGCCCTCGAGGCATTCCTGCTGAAACGCCGGGAGGCCGCCCCCGGGCGCTTCGCCGACTTGTCCCTGTCGGTCGTGAAGCTGCTCGGTCGCGGCGAGTACGTCCTCGACGTCCCGGGCGGGCAGGTGCCAGGCCACTTCGGCCTCGCGCTTCGCGACTACACGCATTCGACGGCGCCGAACCGGCGCTTCCCCGACTTGCTGACCCACCGGCTCCTCAAGGCGGCGATGTCCGGCCGTCCCCCGCCCTACACCGCGGAGGAGCTGAACCAGCTCGCGACCCATTGCACCGAGCAGGAGGACGCCGCGGCGAAGGTCGAGCGACGCGTGCGCAAGTCCGCGGCGGCCTTCCTGTTGAGCCCCCGCGTCGGGCAGCGGTTCGATGCGATCGTGACGGGCGCCTCGCCCAAGGGCACCTACGTCCGGATCGATCGGCCCAATGCCGAGGGGCGGCTGGTGCGCGGCACGCAGGGTCTCGACGTCGGTGACCGGGTTCGGGTGGAGCTCGTCCACACCGATTTCGACAAGGGCTTCGTCGACTTCGCTCGAGCGTGAAATCCACGGCCGGCGTGGGCCATGCTAGTCAATCGCCGGCGCTTCGGGGATGCAACTCCATCACGGACTTCCGACGTACGCCTCTTCGTCATTCGCGCGCCGGTCGGCCTGGCTTCTCGCCCCGACCATCGCGTCGCTGATCGCGATCGCCCCGCTCGCCGTTCGAGCCGCGGGCGCGGCGCGGCGCAACGCCGTGGCGCAACTCGCCGTGGTGGCCGTGCTTCTCGTCGTCTCGGGCATTGCCCTGCGCGCGCTGCGGCTGTCGAGACCGATGGTACTCGCCGCGCTCGCGGCCATCGCCGTCCGCTTCGCCTACCTATACGTCACGCCTTACTCGGAGCGTACGCACGACGCCGGCCAGCACGTCGACTACATCGACTACATCCTCTCGAGGCATGCGATCCCGCCGCCAAGCGCTGGCTGGGCATTTTATCACCCGCCGCTTTACTACCTGCTCTCGGCGGCGCTCTGGCGCGTCATGGCCCTGGGAGCCGCCCCCAGGCCCAGCCAGTTCGTGGCTCTTCAGATCGAGTCCATCGTCTTCCAGCTTGGATTTCTTGCCTTCGCGCTCCTTGCGGCGCAGCGATGGCTCGACCGGCTGCCCGACGCTCGGCTCGGCGCGAGACCGGCCGTCCGCACGCGCCTCGGCGCCCTCTTTGCGGCCCTGATTTGCCTCTGGCCCTCGGGGATCATCCACGCAGTCCGCGTTGGCAACGACGACCTCTTCTACCTCTTCTTTGGCGCTGCGCTCTACTTTGTCACGCGCTGGTGGCAAGACGACCGCGCCCGCGATTTTCACCTCGCGGCCGCGAGCGCGGCGCTCGCCATGTTGGCCAAGTCGAACGGCGCGATCGTCTTTGCCGTCCTCGGCTGCCTCTTCGTCGCCCGGATCCTTCTCGACGACAAGCGATCCCTGCGCGTCTATCTCCGGCTGGCGTGGCCGGGGCTCCTCATGCTCTGCGTGTCGGCCGGCTCGACGCTGCTCCGGGCGGTGCTCGACGCCAAGACGCGCCAAGGCAATCTGCTGGTCGGAAACGCCGGCAGCCTGCCCCACAACCTCGACGTGGGCAACGGCGCCGCCAACTATCTCTGGTTCGACGTGAAGATGTTCGTCACGCAGCCCTACACGAACTCGTTCACCGACGACGCCGGGCGCCAGTATTTCTGGAACTTCGCCCTGAAGACGGGCCTCTTCGGCGATTTTCAATTCAATGATCCGTGGCCGAGTAACCTCGCCGTCGTCATGTCCGTGTCGTTCCTGGCCGTCCTCGCGTGCACCGTCCTCGGTGTGCTGCGCCAGAGCCGCGCCGACTGGATGGCCGAGCTCCCGCTGACGCTGACGATCGGGATCGCGATGCCAGCTTTGGCGGCCCTGCGCATGTCGATTCCGATGGCCTGCAGTAACGACTTTCGCTACGTCTGGCCGATCTTGATGCCCTCGATCTACCTCTACGTCCGCGGCGTCGCGCGGCTGCGCGAGGCAGGGCGGTTGGGGCTCGCCTGGTCCGCGGAGGCGGCGGGGTGGTCGCTCGCGGGGATGTCGCTCGTGTTCATCTCGCTCGTCGCCGCGCATGGATAACGGGCCGCGCGTCATCGTCATCGGCGCAGGACCGGCGGGGCTGACGGCGGCTTATGCCCTGTCGAAGGCCGGCGCCAAGGTGACCGTCCTGGAGAGCGACCCTATCTACGTCGGCGGGATCGCACGCACCGCCAGCTACAAGGGCTTTCACTTCGACATCGGCGGGCACCGCTTCTTCTCGAAGTCTCAGGAGGTCGAGGACCTCTGGACCGAGCTGCTCCCCAACGACATGCTGGAGCGGCCGAGGAGCTCGCGCATCCTCTACGGCGGCAAGTTCTACAGCTATCCCTTGCAGGCCATCGAGGCCCTGCTCAATCTGGGTATCGTCGAGTCGGGCCTCTGCGTCCTCTCCTACGCGAAGGCGCGCGCGTTCCCGGTCAAGGACGCGCGCAGCCTCGAGGACTGGGTCTCCAACCAGTTCGGCGAGCGCCTCTTTCGCATCTTCTTCAAGACGTACAACGAGAAGGTGTGGGGAATGAGCTGCAAGGAGATCTCCGCGGACTGGGCCGCCCAGCGGATCAAGGGGCTGTCGCTGTCATCGGCGATCATCAACGCGCTGCCGCTCAAGAGAAAGCCTCGCGAGCGCGGCAAAGTCATCAAGACCCTGATCGACTCGTTCCGCTACCCTCGCCTCGGTCCCGGCATGATGTGGCAGGCGTGCGCCGATCGCATACGGGAGATGGGCAACGAGGTCCTGCTCGGCCGCAAGGTCACCGGCTGCGCGTACGACGCGGCGCGCGGGACCTGGACGGTCACCCACGTCGGCGCGGACGGGGCGGCGAGCACGTCGAGCGGCGAGCACGTGGTTTCGTCGGCGCCCATCCGCGAGCTCGTCCAAGGGCTGAAGCCCACGCCCACCAGCGCCACCCGCGTGGCCGCCGCGTCCCTTCGTTACCGAGACTTTCTGACGGTCGTCCTCATCCTGCGCGACAAGGGCGCCTTCAACGACAACTGGATCTACATCCACGACCCGAGCGTCATGGTCGGCCGGATCCAGAACTTCAAGACGTGGTCGCCCGAGATGGTGCCCGACCCGGCCATGGCTTGCTACGGGCTCGAGTACTTCTGCTTCGAGGGGGACGGTCTCTGGTCGTCCGATGACGCGGATCTCATCGAACGAGGCAAGCGCGAGATTTCCCAGATTGGCCTGGCCAACCGCGCGGACATCGTCGACGGCTGTGTGGTGCGGCAGCCCAAGGCCTACCCCGTGTACGACGACGCCTACGCGCGGCACGTCGACACCGTGCGCCACGAGATCGAGGCGCGCTATCCGGGTCTGCACCTCGTCGGCAGAAACGGCATGCACAAGTACAATAACCAGGACCACGCGATGATGACGGCGATGCTCTGCGCGAAGAACATCCTCGCCGGGCAGACTCTCTACAACGTGTGGAACGTCAACCAGGACGCCGAGTACCACGAGGCCAGCGAACGTGGCTCCGGCGCCTCGGTGTCAGGCCTTCGCGACGTCCCGAAGCGAGTGAGCGCGGGCTAAGAACGCATGCCATAACCGCGCGATCCCTTCGCGGTCTCGCGCGGTTCTGGCACGCGTTCTTTCCTATTGGTCGAGGCTCTCGCGAGACTCGGCGTCGCCGATCTGCTCGCCGGCGTCGGGCAGCGTGAAGCACCGGGAGCTGCACGCTCCCGCGCTGCAGCAAACCGAGGCGTCCGAGACGAACGGGCAATCGCAAACGAAGTTGCCCTTGCCGGCGGGCGAGTCTGCGATGTCCGACATGTACTGCGCGAGCGACGCCGTGCCGATCGCCGCCGCCCCCGGGCAGAGCACTTCGCACGGGTAGCAAGCATTGCCCACGCCGATGGCGACGCAGTCCGAGTCGACGCGGCACGATTGGTCGTAGCTCGAGGCGGCGATCGGCTTGCCGCCCTCCGCCGCGCAGGCGGCTCCCACACCATCGAGGCAGCAGGCTCCCCCGACGGCTCCGCAGGATTGCGGTCCCAGGGTGGAGCACGCGCTCGCTCCGCATTGACCGCCGGCAGCCACGCACGCGGAAGGCGCCGCCGCGGCATCGCCGACGACGTTGCTCGCTACCTGGGTACACGCGACGAAGACGCCGCAGAGCATCGACGCCCCAGCGAGAGCAAGCCGCGACGTGTGAGCGCGACGTCTCGTGCGCGCGAGAATCTCCATCTGGCGATCCTAGCCACCGATGATCAGGGCCACCAGCCACCGGCAAAGCGTGTCCCGCTCCACGCTCCGGTCCACGCCGATTGCTCGGCCGGGTTCGCGCCCGCAGTCACGATGTCGTCCGCGGGCGCGTCGTCGCTCCAGTCGGTCCACAAGAAGAATCCAGGAGTCTGCGAGTTCATCCAAGCGATGGAAGCCGCCGTCCACGTTCCGTCGTCCAGGCCCGGGCCGCTCCCCTCGCCCTTGCTGCTCGGATCCCCGGCGGCGTACTCGGACAGGGCGATCTTCACGCCCTTGCTCGCCGCGTACGTGGTCATCCAATCAAGGTCGATGGTCGCGCCGCTTTGCGCCATCGCCCACGTCGATTGCTTGCCCCCGTTATTGTATTGGGAAATGTTGGCTTGATAAAAGTCCATCGAGATGACGTCGACGCCCCCGGGATTCGACGACGCGTCGTAGGCGCCCGGCCAGTAGGGCGTCGGGTCGGGCTGCCCCCACGCGACGCACCACTGGATGAGAGCGTGCGGGTTGTACTTCCGGATCGCTTGCGCGGCGTGTTTGAACACAGCGACGTAGTTGGCATACGTCGCGTTCGTCCCGACGCCGTTCGACCACTTGTACCAGTTTCCGTTGAACTCCCACCCGACGCGCGCAGAGAGTAGCGTGTTGGGCCACGCGGCCAGCGCTTGCGACATGGCCTCGTAGGTTGCGTCGTACGCGCCGGAGGCGGCCATGGCCATGTCGTCGAGGTCGTTGGCCTCACCGAAGATGCTGAGCAGCGGGAACGAGACCTCGAGCAGCGGAGGCGGGCTGCCCGGTGCGTTCTCGTACGCGCTTCCGGACCCGATGTAGCTCGTCGTCGTGATGGTGGTCCCTGCGACATCGAGAGGTCGTCCGACCCAGCCCTGGACGGTCGCGGGGCCGCTCGGTTCTCCGTTCGTCTTGATGCCCACCATGTACGGCAGGCCGCCCGCCGCCGCCTCTGCGCTCGCGTCGGCACCCTGTCCTTCCGCTGCGTCGGTCGACCCTTCGCCCCCGGAACTCGACGCGTCATGAAGCCCGGCGGACGCGCCGGCGTCAGCGGTTTCGCCACCGTCGGACATCGCGCCGCTCGCCGCGGACGCGTCTCCTTCGATCGACGTGTCGCCCGCCGCATCGCGCGAAACCGACGAAACGGACGAGGAGTTGGAGCAACCCGCCATGGGGGCGACGACGACGAGCCCCAGAGCGAACTGCAGACGGAGCGCCACGGGACCGATTGGACCTCCATCCCGGCATCGCGGTCCACGCCCTTTTCGCGTCCGGCGCGCCCGTGCTGGGCCCCGCCCGCACGAGTGCTACATTTCGCATCGTCATGACCGCTTCGCAAATCGAATCGTTCGAAGAGTTCTGGCCGCACTACGTGCACGCCCACCGCGACCCGCGCAACCGCGTCCTGCACTACGCCGGCACCACGGCGGTGCTGGGGACGGTGGCGGCGGCGACGCTCACCATCAATCCGGGCTGGCTGCTGCTCGCGCCCATCGTGGGCTATGGCCCCGCGTGGGCGGGCCACTTCGTCTTCGAGAAGAACAAGCCGGCGACGTTCGAGCACCCTCTCTGGTCGTTGCGCGGCGACTTCAAGATGTACTTTCTCGCACTCCGCGGGCAGATGAGGGCCGAAGTGGAGCGGGTGTGCGGGAGCTTGCCCGCGGATCACGGCCACGCGAGCCATCTCGGTCATCCTCTCGGCGCAGTGAACGGAGCTTGAGCGGCAACCGCCCCCCGCTCACTGCATGGGCGGCGCTCCCGAGCATTGGATTCGTTCGTTGAAATGGGCTAGTGCCCGCCGGAGATCGGCTCCGCGCCGCGCGCCGGTTTCCCGAGCAGGAGAATCAACGGAAGCGTGAAGAAGATGAGGAGCGCCGTTGCTCGGAACGTGTCGGCGAACGAGAGCACCGACGCCTGCTGGTTGACGACGCCGCTCAGCGCCATGAGCGCCTTCTGCTTCGCGGCGGCCGGATCCAACCCCGTCTGCACCATGCCGCCCACCATCTGCTGGACGCGCTGCTCGACCCCCACGCTGCCTGCGACGAGCTTCTCGACGAGCACCGTGCGATGCCACACGTTGCGCCGCGCGATCAGGGTCGTGAGGAGTGCCACGCCGATGCTGCCGCCGAGCTGCCGCGTGAGGTTGAAGAACGCCGACGCGCCGGCGAGGTCTTTCTTCGGCACGGGCCCGAGCGTCGCGAGGCTGAGCGGCAGGAACATCATGACCGTACCGAACGACCGCACGATGAGCGGCCAGAAGAGATCGTTGGCGCCCGTCATGGGACTCAGGCGGCCCAGCGCGACCACGGCGCCCGCCAACGTGAGCGCCCCCGCGCCGAGCAGCACGCGCGGGTCCATCTTGCCCATCAGGCGCGCGGCCAACGGAAAGGCGACCGCCGACGCAAGCGCCCCGGGCAAGAGCAGCATGCCGGTCTGTTCTGCCGTGTAATGCATGATGCTCTGGGCGAAGATCGGGACGGCAAACAGCGCCCCGTAAAGCGCCATCCCGATGACGACCGAGAGCGTGCTGCCGGCCCACACCGAGCGGTAGCGCAGGACGCGCAGGTCGACGACGGGCGCCTTCGCCGTCAGCTCGCGCCAGATGAAGAGGCCCATCGAGACGACGGCGATGGCGGTGAAGTTGCGGATGAACGAGGACTCGAACCAGTCGTCCGTCTGCCCCTCTTCGAGCACCGTCTGCAGCGCGCCGAGACCGGCGGTCAAGAGGGCGATCCCGAGCCAGTCGATCCTCGCGACAGGCGCGTTCGCGGCCTTCTTCTCGTCCTCGGGCAAGAAGGTCAGGCACATGAAGACGGCCAGGATGCCGATCGGGATATTGATGAAGAAGATCCAGCGCCAGTTGACGTTCGTCGTCAGGTAGCCGCCCAAGGTCGGGCCGATCGCCGGACCCGCGATGACGACGACGCCGAAGAAGCCCTGCGCCATGGCCTGCTCCGCCGGCGGGAACGTCTCGAAGAGAATCGACTGCGCCTTGGCGAGGAGCCCGCCGCCGCCCAGGCCCTGGATGACGCGCGCCGTGACGAGCATCGGCAAGGTCGTGGCCATGCCGCACATGATGGACGAGAGCGTGAAGGCGATGAGCGAGAAGACGAAGTACTTCTTCTTGCCGAAGCGAAAGCCGAGCCACGCGGTCATCGGCAGGATGATCACGTTCGCGACGGCGTAGCTCGATACGACCCAGCTCACCTCGCTCAGCGACGCGCCGAGCGACGCCTGGATGTCGGTGAGCGCGACGTTGACGATGCTCGTGTCCACCACCTCGAGGAGCGCGCCGAGCGACACCGCGAGGGCGATGAGCCATTTGTTGGCCGCCGCGTCGGTTGCCACCGGCGGCGCTTGCAGATCGATCGCTTGGGCCACTCGCGAAAGGCTCCGACGGCTGTCCGATGCGCACACCCGTCCTTCGGTTGCATCGACCCATACGCTTCCGCCGGAAGAGAGGGGGCGAGAGGCCCCGAATTGGTCTAGCCTGCCGGCCCCGATGGTGGCTCGCCCACTCGACCCGAGCGCACGTTTGGGTGCCCGCGTGGCTTCGGCGGGCCGGGCGATTCGGCTTCTCGCGGCGCTCTTGCCCGACGCCGCCTATGTGCCGCTCGCCATGCTCGCCGCGTGGAGCCTCGTCGCGCTCCCTGGCGTGCCGTACTGCCACGACGGCATGGGGGTGGAGCGGATCGAGTCCTACCGCCGGACCTACCTCGTGGGGGACTTCTTCCCGACGTGGACGCCGCTCGCGGCGAACGGTCATGGCTCGCCCCACTTGCTGCTCTACCACCGCCTGCACGCGCAGCTCTTCGGGCTGCTGTCGCTCGCGATCGGCACCGTCCCGTCGTCGAAGACGGCCGTCATCGTCTTGCTCGCGTTCGGTGGCGCGGGGATGCGAAGGCTTTGCGCGACGCACGGGGTGCGGCCGTGGCTCTCCTGGCTCGCCGGCGTCCTGCTCCTCGCGTCGAACTACGTCCTCGTCGACTGGTACGTGCGCGGCGCCATCGCCGAAGAGACGGCGTTCATGCTGGTCCCCTGGTGCATCACGGCGCTCATCGACGTCGTCGACCGCAACAAGAGCCCCGTGCGGTTGGGGATTTGGTCGAGCCTCCTTTTTTACGGCCACATGGTCGTGTCGATGTTCTTCGGCTTCATCGTCTTGTCCGTGCTCGTCGAGCGCCTCTCCCGGGCGCGAGCGCTCGGCTGGGAAGCCGTCCGGCGCCTAGGGCGACAGATGCTGCTGACGGGGGCCGTCGGCGCGTGCTGCGTGTTGCCGTACGCCGCCGCAGTCGCGTTCGCGACGCCGATCTGCAACATCGGCGACTTCGGGATGGAGGACCACAAGACGTACCCCTTCCCCAACTATCTCTTCGATCCCAACCTGTCCTGGTTCGGCGAGATCCATCAGGACCAGATCACGGTCGAGATCGGCCGATACTTCGTCTTGCCGCTATTCGCGCTCCTCGTCTTGTCGCCGGCCGCGCGCCGCGCGGTGAGGGGGCGCGTGTGGAGGCTCTTCGTTCCGGCGCTGTGCTTTCTGCTCGTGCAGCCGCACGACTGCATCTTCCTTTTCAACCTCGTCCCGGGCCTCGCCAAGGTGCAGTTTGCCTGGCGGCTCATCTCGTACATCGTCCCGATCGTCATCCTCGCGCTCGCCGTGGGTACCGAGTGGACCCTTCGAGCGGCGGCGCCCTTCTGGAGTCAGGTCGCCGCGGGGGCTGCCCTGCTCGTCGTCGCCGGACAGATGGCCACCACGGTGAGGAGCCAGCGCGACGCCAAAACGAAGTGGAGGACCGACGAAGATATCGTCAAGAGCCGCTACCTGTCGGACGTGGAGGTGACCGCGACCTGGCAAGGCTTCAATCCCGGCGGCGGAGTGCGCATCCCGAGGACGTCGTTCATCGTGGCGAGCCCGGACTGCACGTTCTCGTCCCCCGAGCTGACGGGCGGCAAGAGCGTCGCCGAGCGCGTAAAGGACGAGGACTTCCTGCTCCTTCACATCAGCGTGCACGGAACGGGGTGCAGGCTGAAGATAAACCAGTATAACTCCCCGCTTCTCGTCCTGGGCGCGTCGCAACCCGTGCAGCTCCGGACGGATTCCGACGGGCTCATGATCCTCGACATGCCGCACGACGGCACCACGCTCACGATACGCAAGCGCGGCATCTTCGAGCTCGCCGGGCTCTTTCTCGAGCAGCACATCGTGGCCATCGGGCCGCAAAAGTAGGTCGCCATGATGGAGTCATCGATCGACCCCAAGACCCTCGATCTGCGATCAATCCCACGTCGATGGCTCGCGTCGCTGCGCGAATACTGGACGCTCGCGGACGCCACGGCTTCGCTCGCGCGACAGGACGCCGGCGCGCGGGGGGCAGCGTCGCGGGAGCTTCGTCTCGGCTGGCAAGCGCGCGACGCGGCCGAGGTGCTCATGCTCGACGGCTCCACGGCCGAGGCGATCGGGACCGGGCTTCGCTCTGCGGCGCACATCGAGACGGCGCTCGAAGCGCTCCCCGACCTCGCTCGGGATCCGCGCTCCGGCGAGCATCGCGACATCGGTCTGGTCCGCGCCTTCGTCGATGTGGCACGCGGCGGGCCCGACCTCGACTCCGGCGTGACGCCCGCTCAGCTGAACGCTCTGGCCACCGCGATCCGCGCCGAGCAGAGGCTCGAGCGCCGGTTGTCGAGCCGCGTCCTCGACGCGTCGGGCCTCGCGCGTCTGCGTCTGGCCAACCGCGCGCGAGTCGTCGCCGCGCTGGCGGTCGCCGTGGCCGTCGTCGTGTTCGCGTGGAAGGTCGCCAGGACGACGCGCATCGAGGCGTCGGGCTCGCTGACGGGGACGCACGGCCCCGAGAACGCCATCGACGGCGATCCGAATACCGATTGGGTGGCGCCGCCCGGCGAGGCATGGATCGAGATCTCGTATCCTCACAAGCGTCGACTCGACCACATCCGGGTGATCGACGGGCACGTGGTCGTCGACCGCGCCGCAAAGGACATCCGGGTGAACCTCTACGACCATCAACGAGCCGTCGGAACGTTCGAGGGTTCGTTCGGGCCCCAGGGACGGTTGCCGCCGGTCCTCACGTTCGATCCAGCCGGGGTCCTGGCCGATCGCCTCCGGGTGACCATCAAGAACGTGTACGGCCCGAGCGGCGCCCTCGCCGAGATCCTCGTCGACTGAAGGGCCCGGAGCGACCTAGCGCCTTCGGGCCCGCGATGATGGACCCTAGCCGGCGAGGCGTCGCGCCAGCGCGTCGAGCGTCGCGCCAGTGCTCGCTTCGATCTTCAGGATCGCGTGCTCCTCGCCACGCACCGGGCCAAGGTTGACGATGGCGATCGGCGTGCCGCGAAGCGCGGCGTGCCGCAGGAAGCGGTACCCGGAAAAGACAGCGAGCGACGTGCCGACGACGAGGAGAAGCTCCGCTGTCTCGACGGCCGCGAACGCCTCGGCGACGATCGCCGCGGGCACGTTGTCGCCGAAGAACACCACGCGCGGCTTGAGGACGCCGCCGCATCGCGCGCAAGCGGGGACGGCGAAGCTCTGAATGCGGTCGGCCGAAAGCTCGGCGTCCCCATCCGGCGCGCTCGCGACGACCTGCGTGACCCATCCCGGATTCGCGGCGAGGATGCGCGCCTGCAGCGCGTCGCGGTCTTCGATCCCGCCGCACGCGAGGCAGGCCACCTCGGCCAGTGCGCCATGAAGCTCGGTGACGTTGCCGCTGCCCGCTCGATGGTGCAGCCGGTCGACGTTCTGCGTGACGACGCGCGCAACGACGCCCCCGCGCTCGAGCGAGGCCAGCGCCCGGTGCCCCGCGTTGGGCTGCGCGATCCGCATCCGGTCCCAGCCCAGCGCCGAGCGAGCCCAGTAGCGCCTGCGAACGTCTTCGCGTCGCACGAACTCCGGTCCCTGGATGGGCCGCCGCGAACGGGCGAGAGCCTCGGGGCTCCGGTAATCGGGTATGCCGGACTCGGTGCTCAGACCCGCGCCCGTGAGGGCCACCACGGTCTTGCCGCGCACGAGCTCGAGGAGACGGTCGATCATCGTCAGCCGGGCATCAAGATAACCATATTCGCCCCCTTGCCCGCCCGGGTCGAGCGCCGAGGACCCGATATGTAAGAGACTCGGGGCTCGGGGCCTCCCCAGCGCGGTGGCACCGAGGCCGGGCAACTCGCGTACCATGCAATCGATGAGAATTCCGCGACTCCTCCGATACCTGGAGTCGTGGAACGCGGTACGCCTGTCGATGGTGAGTCGATGGTGAAAGGGCTGCGACCGGCGTGGTCGCTCGTCGCCGTCTTCGGCGTCGCGTGCCTCGGGGCGTGCGCGCTCATCGTCGGCGATCCACACGGGCATCTGCTCGCGCCCGTCGATGCGAGCGACAACGACCACGATGCGGCCGGATTGCCCCGCGTCGATGCGCCGACGGGTTGCAGCTCCGGAGACTGCGACGCATCCGCCGTCATGCTGTCTTGCGCCAAAGGAGGCTGCAACACGGCAGACGGCGCCTGCACCGGGTCCGCGCCGGGCTGCTTCTGCGATGACGACAGCCAGTGCACGACCGGCAAGTGCGTGCCGACCCAGGGCGAGAACGAAAAGTCGTGCGGCGCCTCGTGCACGGGAACGGGCGCGGCGGACGGCTTCGGGTGCCAGCTCGCGGCGTGCACGGTGACCGCGTTCGGCTACGCGCCAAGCAACTTCACGCCCTCGAAGTACACGGTCCCGCAGGCGGCCACGACCGACTGCAACGGGACCTACAGTTCGTCGGCCCACGAGTTCATCAACGGGGGATGCAAAGGGCAGGTGCCCGCGGTCGCCCAGAACGTCGCGCAGACGAGCGGGGGGCAGGCCGTCGACATCCTCATCTTCAAGAGCCTCGCCATCGCGTCGACGAGCACCCTCACGCTGGTCGGCGCGAGTCCCGTCATCCTCGCGGTCTACGGCGACGCGACGATCCGCGGGACGATCGACGCAAGCGCGAACGGCGCCACGCCCGGCGCGGGTGGAGACGGCTGCCCCGCTGCGAGCAACGGCCCCGACGCGGGGACCGGAAGCTGGGAGCCCGGCGGAGGCGGCGCGGGGCAGGCCGCCGCGGGAGGCGTCGGCGGCACGTCGAGGGGCGTCCCGGGCGAACCCGCAGGCGGAATCCATGGCACGGGCACCGTGCCGCTGAGCGGAGGCTGTCTGGGGGGGCTGCCCTTCGTCGGATTGCTCGGCTTCGCGCCGACCGCAGGCGCGGGCGCCGGCGGAGTAGAGCTCTCGGTTGCCGGGGTCCTCGACCTCGCCGGTGGCACCGTCAAGGCCAACGGCGGCAACGGCGGCAACGGCGAGACCGGCAAGTGCACGAATGACTATCCCGCGCAGAACGGAACCGGCGGTGCGGGGGGCGGCTCGGGCGGCTGCGTGCTGCTCGAGGGCTCGACGATCGTGCCCGGAACCACCACGGCGCAGGGCGGCACGGGGGGTGCCGGGGGCACGGCAGCCTCACCGAACAGTCAGGACGGCGGCGGCGGCGGGCCGGGGGGAGCGGCCGGGTCGGCTGGCGCCGCTGGCGGCGCTGGGGTGCAGCACGGCTCCGCGCCCCCGCAGTGCTCCTGGGGCGGGTACTGGTCCGGCGGCGGCGGCGGCGGCGGGGGCGGCGGCTACGTGTCGTCCAACGCCGGCGGCGGCGCTTGCCCCTGCACGACAGACGCCGAGTGCTCGACGGGCCTCTGCTCCAACGCGTCGAATCAGTGCGCCGCAGGCTCGTGCTCGGGATCGACGGCGGCTGGAACGTACGACTCGATCGACTGCCAGATCCTGACGCCGTCGGACAGCGTGCGCGTGCTGTCGGACATGTGAGCCACATCGGGGCCGTCAGGCGCGATTGCGGGACAGATGGACTGGGCTGTACGATTCCTGTCAGTGGGGGCCCTTGCGACTCCAGCGACACCCCGCATCGTCGGGCGTTATGCGATCTTCGACGAGATCGCGTCCGGCGGTATGGCGACGGTGTTCCTCGGCCGGCTCATGGGGGCGGGAGGATTCGCGCGCACGGTCGCCATCAAGCGGCTCCACCCCCAGTTCGCGAAGGACCCGGAGTTCGTCGCGATGTTCCTCGACGAGGCGCGCCTCGCCGCGCGCATCCGTCACCCCAACGTGGTCCCGACGCTCGACGTCGTCGCCTCGAAGGGCGAGCTGTTCCTCGTGATGGAGTACGTGCGGGGTGAGGCGCTGAGCCGCCTTGCCCGTGCAGCCAAGAGCCGCGGCGACAAGGTCCCTCTGTCCATCGTTCTCCGGATCCTCGGTGACGCCATGCAGGGCCTGCACGCGGCCCACGAGGCGCGCGACGAGCGGGGCGTCTCGCTGCAGATCGTGCACCGCGACGTGACGCCGCAGAACATCCTCGTGGGCGCCGACGGTGTCGGACGACTCCTCGACTTCGGCGTGGCGAAGGCCGCGGGCCGCGCGCACACGACACAAGAGGGGCAGATCAAAGGCAAGCTCGCGTACATGGCGCCCGAGCAGCTCACGGGCACGGGCGTCAGCCGCCAGACCGACGTCTACGCGGCCTGCGTGGTGCTCTGGGAAATGCTCGCCGGCGAGCGGCTCTTCGCCGGCGGCAGCGAGACCGACGTCATCGCCAAGCTCCTCAAGCGCGACATTCGGCGTCCGAGCGAACTGACCGACGGCGTACCGCCGATGCTCGACGACGTCGTGATGCGGGGCCTCGCCCACGATCCGCGCGAGCGCTTTCCGACCGCGCGGGACCTCTGCGTCGCCCTCGCGGGCTGCGGCATGGCGGAAGCCACGGGGCTCGCGGTCGGTGAGTGGGTCGAGAGCCTCGCCGAGGAGGCCCTTGCCCAGCGCTCGGCCCGGATCGCCGAGATCGAGAGCCAGACGGACGTGAGCTTGCGCGCGGCCGAACCCCACCCGTCGACGCCTCCGCAATCGCTGCCTCCCCCCGCCGGCACGATTCCGAGCGTGCCCACGTTGGCGGCTGCGCCGCTCGTGTCGTCGACGCGCCCTTCGAGCGAAACGCCAGAGGGCGCGACGAACGGCGCGAGCATCGCCGGTGTCATCTCCAGCATGCGTGCCCGCGTGCTCGGCGCCGGGATGGTGGCCGCTCTCATCCTCGGTGCCCTGGTGTTCGCGCTGACCCGGGGCGGGCCGCACGAACGCGCTCCCACGATCGCGCGGACCGGGAGCGAGGTGACCGAACCGCCGGTGACTGCGGCGTCGCCGTCGGTCTTGGCGACGGTGGCTCCGCTGGAGCCGGCGCCCACGCCATCGCCGGCAACGCTGACGCCTGCGCCGACCGCCACGCCCTCGGCGGCGTTGCCAGTTCAGCCGCTGCCGCGAAGGTCGACGGCGGCGACCGCGAGACCGCCGCACGCGGCGCCGGCGGCGGTGAAAAGCACGGGCAAGGACTCCGTGTTCGACTCGCGAGAATGACGATGAGATGGCGCAGAGGTTCCCGGGGGCCCGCCTGGCAGCTCACGCTGCCGGCCGCGTGCGCCCTCTTGACGTCGAGTTCATCGGCGCGCGCGCAGGACACCAACATCGCCGTGGCAGAGCAGCTCTTTCGCGATGGCCGCGCGCTGATGGCCGCCGGAGACGTGGCCAGGGCGTGCCCGAAGTTCGAGGAGAGCAACCGGGTCGACCCCAAGCTCGGCACCCTGATGAACCTGGCCCTTTGCCACGAGAAGAGCGGCCGCTCGGCCAGCGCGTGGGCCGAGTACGCGCAAGCGGCGAGCCTCGCGGCGCGGGCGGGCCAGTCGGACCGCGAGAAGGTCGCGCGCGAGCGCGCCGCCGCGTTGGAGCCGACGCTGTCGCACGTGATCATCGACGCCGATCCGAAAGCCGAGGTGACCATCGCGCTCGATGACCACGCGATCGGTGCCGCCGCCTTCGAGTCTCCCATCCCCATCGATCCTGGCCCCCACGTTCTTCGCGCCACCGCGCCCGGCGCGGTCCCGTTCGAACAGTCCTTCGTCGTGCAGAAAGGCGCGCCAGCGGCGACGCTGAAGGTGCCTTCGCTCGCACCGGCCGCCGCACCGCCCCAGGCCGTGCATGCACTTCCCCCGCAGGGCAACCACTCTGGTCTCCGGACGGCAGGGTTCGTCGTCGGCGGGGCCGGCGTGGTGCTCGTAGGGATAGGCGCCTATTTCGGGGCGCAAGCCTTCAGCGAGAAGAACGCCGCCGAGAACGCGTGTTACCCGACGTACTGCAAATCGGCGGGCACCAATGCCACGAACGCGATGAAGACCGACGAGACCCTCTCGACGATCGGTGTGATCGCCGGCGTAGCGGCCGTCGGCGCCGGCGTCTACCTCGTCTTCGCGCATCACGGTGAGAACGCCGATGCGGCGGGCACCGTTCGCGTCAGCGTCGACGCAGCGGCGCGCGGGCTCCGTGGGC
>PLIR01000298.1 GCA_003139415.1 Myxococcales bacterium
TCCAGCTGAGCTACGGGCGCGCACCCCCCGGCTACCACGCTCCGCGAGCCGCGGCCAGAAGTGCTCGCGCTGGCACCGGGGTTAGGCGCGCGCGTGGAAGGCCCACGCGTCTTCCACGATCTGGGCGAGCGAGGAGCGCTTCGCCTTCCAGTGCAGGACGCGCTCGGCGCGAGCGCAGGACGCGACGAGCGCCGGGGGATCGCCGTCTCGCCTCGGCCCATAGACGACGGGGATTGGACGACCGGATACGTGGCGCGCGGCCTCCACGACCTCGTTCACGGAGTGACCCTGGCCCGTGCCGAGGTTGAACGCCCCGCTCTCGCCGCCTTGACCGAGGTACTGCAGCGCGGCCAGGTGCGCCTCGCAGAGATCGACGACGTGGACGTAGTCGCGAAGGCACGTGCCGTCCGGCGTCGGGTAGTCGTCGCCGAAGATCGTCACGTGCGGGCGCGCGCCGAGCGCCGTCTCGAGGACGAGCGGCACGAGGTGCGTCTCGGGCGTGTGCCGCTCGCCGAGGTGCGGCTCCGCGGGATCGGCGCCCGCCGCGTTGAAATAGCGAAGCGCCGCGTAGCGCAGGCCGTAGGCCCGCGAGTACGCCGCGAGCATGCGCTCGGTCGCGAGCTTCGTCTCGCCGTACGGATTGACGGGTACCGCGGGGTGGTCTTCTTCGATCGGAACCGACTTCGGCGCGCCATAAATGGCCGCCGTCGACGACAGCACGAACCGATCGACGCCGGCGTCGAGGGCGCTCTCCAGCAGCGCGATGGAGGCCGCGAGGTTGCCCTTGTAGTAGAGGCGAGGCGCCGCGACGGACTCGCCGACCTGGATGCGGGACGCGAAATGTAGGACCGCCGCGATCCGGTGATCGCGTAGTGTGGCGGTGACGCGCGGTCTATCGGCCACGTCGGCTTGGACGAAAGGAACGTCGCCCGGGACGGCGTCGCGATGACCGCCGGACAGGTCGTCGAGGACAACGCCCTCGTGGCCCGCACGACGAAGCGTGCAAACCATATGGGACCCGACGTATCCAGCTCCGCCCGTGACGAGATCCCGCACGGCGTGGGAGCAAAGCACAAAACGAGCGCGCGCACCGACGGGTGCCCCCCCGCGGCGCGCACGCCCCATGCGCGGTCCCCCCTGATGTGCCCCCCCTTTCGACGGGGCGGCGCCAAGGGGCCTTATTCGGCGGCTGTCGCTCCGCGGGCTGCTACTTCGGCCGGGGGGGCGCTGACGGCAGTCAGTCCCACGGAGGACATCGCGCGGTTCCTGCCGCGAGCCTGTCCGCCGGCGCGGCCAATCGCTGCCATGTGGGCGCGATCGCGGCTCACGGCCTCTCCTCCCTTGCGACCCGCGACGCGAGCCTCGTCGGGGGTGAATTCGTGCGCGCGGCCTTGGGCGTGGGCGGCCTTGCCCCCCTTGCTCGCGATCTCGCGCTGCTTGCCGGTGTCCATCGACGCGAAACCGCGGTTGCTCTTCTGACGATCGATCTCGTGGTGCGTTGTCATCACGGGTCTCCTGGGGGTCGGGCGCTGCACACTCGCAGCGCGCGNNGGGGGCTTATGCAGCGCGCATGCCCCCAGCGAAACCGTGGGAAAAGTGGCAAGATTGGGGACAACTTTGAGGATCAGTCTTGGCGAGATACCGAACCCGACGTTCGCGGGCCGTAGCGGAATGCCACATTGGGGCGGAATCGGTGATGCTTTGCGTCATAGTTTGCCTCGCCCCTGCCACGCTCCGCTCAACCGGTCCACGCGCGCGGTTCGTCGTTTGATTGCAATCTCGTTTCGACCTGGAAAAGTACGCGCGTCGAGAGGTTGAGGTCCGGCGCCTCAACGCGGGGCGTGTGGCTGGAGCGAAGTGCGGTTCGGGAGAAGGATCGCCCCGCGCGTCATGGGTCTCATCGCATCGGCTCGCTAGGATCGATGACGCGCCCGACGCAAGAGGTGCCCGTGCGATCGGGCTTGAGGGTTCGATTGGGGTTCCGCGTGCGCGTCGACTTCGAACTCAAACCATCATGCGGCCAGCCGGAAGGAGACTCCTCTCATGGAGTCGCCCCGCCACGGCGTCGCAGGTGTCACTTTGTCAGCCCGCGGAGTTTCCCCGGAGAGCCGGTGCCATGTTGGCTTCTACGCCACCATGGTCCTTCTGCAAGTCATTGAATTTCAAGGGGATCGGGCGCGGCATGCGCTATGCTCACGCAGTTGCAAATGTCCCGCAGTACTTCCCTTGCTTGCGCATGGTTCGTCGCTGCGTTGCTCGCGTCATCGTCCGCGATGGCCCAGACGATCGCCTGGAGCCAGCAGACGCTACCCGACCGGATCCTGCCCAACGGCGACGATATCGGCGTGAGCACCCGTCCCGTGGGCCTGAACCCGGACGGCATCAACTTCAACGACTGCTTCACAAATCAGACGCTGCGCTTCTACCTGATCGCCAGCGGCTTCGCGTCGGGCGAGAACCTCGCCGTCTACGCCACGATCTCGGGGACGTGCACGAACGACGATGAGCGCAACACGGCCGGATCGATCGACTGCTGGTACCTCGGCACCACGCTCCAGAGCATCCCCGCGGCGGCGAGCTCGCCGGAGACCATCAACGTCCGCGTTCAGGATCTCGTCGCGTTTCAGGACAGCATCCCGCAGACGACCTCGTATACGCCGCAAGGCGCCTCGGCGTGCAGCGCGCAGACCACGACGGCGGGCGCCACGATCACCATCTGGTTTCTTCCCATCATCAACGGGATCAACGCGACAGGGACCGCCCTCTCGTATCAACTCGCGACGGACCTGGTGGGCCCCGCCCCCCCCCTGGGCGTGAATATCGGCGACGGCGACACCCTCTTCGTCGTCAACTGGACGCCGAACTCGGATACGTCCACGGCGGGATACGACGTCTTCATCCACGAGCTCGGCGCGGCCGACGCCGGTTTCGGCTCGCACAGCATCGCGGCCAACCTGGACGCGCAGCTTATTTGCCCGGGCGCGACCACCGACTCGAGCGTCGTGCTCTCCGGCGACGACTCCGGCGACGATTCGAGCCTCGTGTTCGCAGCCCCGGTGACGCTGAGCGACGCGGAGAGCGGCGATTCGGGCGACGACGCGAGCGCGGACGCGAGCGAGGATGCCGAGTCGACGGAGGGTTCCGTGCTCGAAGCTTCGGTGCAGGATGCCACGACGCAAGATGCCACGGTCCAGGACGCTGGCATCGACGCGGGGCCGGCCTGTTACACGCAGACCAACCCGCAGAACGTCGGAAGCGACATGTGCATCGGCAACCAGGTTTCGGACCCGGTCCTGTCGGTGGTCCTAAACCAGATCAGCACCAGCGCGTCGACGAGCGTCGTCGAGAACGAAGCCGGCGAAGTCATCACCGAGGACGCGGGTGCGGCCATCGTTGGCGGGGGCAACTCGGGCGTCAGCACCCAGTACCTCATGAACGCGGCGCAGGGCGAGACCGTCAACAACGAGGCGACGGGCAGCTTCACCGTCACGGGCCTCACGAACGGGAACTACTATGCGGTCGCGGTCTCGGCGGTGGACGCCTTCGGCAACGTCGGGCCTCCGTCCACCCCCCAGGCGTGCGATTACCCCGCCCCAGTGAACGACTTCTGGACCGTGTACCGCCAGGACAACGGCGGGGCCGGCGGCTTCTGCGCGCTGGAGGCCGTCGGCGCGCCGGTCGGTTCGACCGCCGCCTTCGCCTCCCTCGGCGCGGTGGCCGTCGCCCTCGTCCGCCGCCGGACGAAGCGCGGCGCTAAAACTCGACGTTGATGCCGAACGTCCAGTTGGTGCTGCCGATGCGGAGCGGGTCTTTCTGGATCCCGATGCCGCTCAAGTCTTCGCGCGTGCCCTCGACGAAGAGGTAGGTGGCGTTGATGCCCATCTCGTCGTCGAAGTTGATCGCCGTGTAGCGATCCAGGACGTTCAGGTTGAAGCCCAGGCCGACGGCGACAAAGCTGCCGAGCGAGCCACCCGTGCCGTTCACGCCATTGTACGACGACGTGCCCAGCGTGTTCGACGCGCGCCATATCCCGTAGCCCAGGCCCGCCTTGACGTACGGCTCGAACGGGATGCCGACGTCGCGCCACAGCGCGTCGGCCCGCAAGACGGCGACAACGTAGCCCGGCAGCATGAGGAGCGACGTCGTCTCGCCGGACACGAAGGTGCCGTTGTGCTCCTCCGTGAAGAGCGCCTTGCCGCTGGCGTTCGCGTATCCGATGCCGATCCCGGGCCCCAGGGTCCCCAGGTGCGGGATGCGAAGCGCCTGCCAGTCGAACTCGAGGCCCACGGAGACGAGCGCCGAGTTGCCGAAGACTTGCCCGTACGGGGTCGCTCCGTTCAGGGCCGGGTCGCTGTCGACCTGCGGCCAGTAAGGGGCGCCACGGATCTCGAGGGCGAAGTTCTGCGGCGACTCTTTGCGGGCCGTACTGCCGAGAGAGTCAATCCGGGACTGCGCGCCGGCGTCTACGGCGACGAACGTCGCGACGGCCACGGAGGAAGCGAAGCACGTGAGACAGCGAGCGCGATGACCCCTCAACGCCGTCTCCCGGTCGACCGGGTCGACGAAACCAAAAGCGGCACGCAAACAAGCATGGCGAAGATGGCCGAGCATAGCGTGTGCCACGCGCCAATCCGTTGGAAACCCAGTACTTATTCGACGCCGCGGGCTTGTCGTCGGCCAACGTGGCATCCGTTCGAAGGGCGCCCGGACCCTGCTGACAAACTGACAGGCGCCCGCGGGCGCGTCCCTTTCCCCCAGGCCGCGCGGCCTGTCCGGCCGATGCTAAATGCACCGCCATGCAGCTCATCGCGTCGCACCAGGGCCGGCCGTCGGACGACCCCATCTTCGGACTCAACAAAGAGGCGACGGCGCGAAAGCAGCAAGGCGAGTCGATCGTCAACGCCACCATCGGCGTCTTGCTCGACGACGACGGCAAGCTCGCGGTCTTCCCCAGCGCCGCGCGCGCCGTGCACGAAGTGACGCCGCTCGAGTGGGCGACGTACGCGCCGATCGCGGGGACGCCGGAGTTCCAGAAGGCCGTCCTCGACGACTTGCTGGGAGGCCAGCCCGAGCTGCGCCGCGCGGCCGTCGCGACGGCGACGCCGGGTGGCTCCGGGGCCCTGCGCCTCGCGATCACGAACTTCCTCGAGCCCGGGCAAGCGATGCTGACGACGAGCTGGTACTGGGCGCCCTACCACACCCTTTGCGAGGAGTCGGATCGCCGCCTCGACACCTTCGAGATGTTCACGCCGAGCGGCGCCTTCGACGTCGCGTCGCTCGACGCCGCCGTCGGTCGCGCGCTCGCCTCGCAGGGGCGCGCGCTCGTCTGCATCAACGACCCGGCCCACAACCCGACCGGGTACTCGATGACGGACGAAGAGTGGCGCGCCGTCGCCGCCTGCCTCAGCGCCCACGCGCCGCGCGGACCGGTCACCCTCCTCGTCGACTGCGCCTATCTGCTGTACGCCGGCGCCGGCGACCCTCGCGCGTTCCTTGCGCACTTGCAGCCCCTGCTCGGCAAGGTGGCCCTCCTCTTCGCGTGGACCGCCAGCAAGTCGTTCACGCAGTACGGCCTCCGCGTCGGCGCGCTCGTCGCCTGCATCCTCGACCCGGGCGAGCGCGCGCGCGTCGACGCCGCGCTCAGCTACTCGTGCCGCGGCACGTGGTCCAACTGCAACCGCGGGGGNNGCCCTGCGCGCGCTTCTTTCGGCCCGCGTCGATCGGTTCAACGCGCTTGCCCGCGCCCGCGGCCTCCGCTACCCGCGCTACGAGGGCGGATTCTTCGTGACGGTGTTCACGGACCGCCCGCGCGAACAGGCCGAAGCCATGCGCGCCCAGGGCGTGTACGTCGTCCCGCAGGCGCGCACCGGTCCCGTGGCCAAGGGCAGCGCCGCTGGCGCGCTCCGCGTTGCGTTGTGCGCCGTCGCCGAACGCGACATCCCGCGCCTGGTCGACGCCCTAGCAAGCTGCTGACGACCCCGCTCCAGCGGGTCTGATAGCGTCGAGGGCGGGGATCATGCGGGCGTATTTCCGGGTGTTTGTCGCGGTGGCGGTGGGCATCGGGGTGGTCGGATGCGGGGGAGCGGGCGGCGGGGAGAGCGCGGGCGCGGACGCGGGCGCGGGCGCGGAC
>PLIR01000416.1 GCA_003139415.1 Myxococcales bacterium
TCTCGGCGCGCAGCGGCGGCGAGGTGGGGCCCCCGCACTCTTGTGCGGGGCCGAGCCGCCGCGAGCACCGAGACGGGCCTCGCCTCGTGCTGCGCCCCGCCATGCTCCGCACAGCAGCGCCGCTTACGATCGCGTGAGCGCGAGCACGACCTCGACGACGATGAGCACGATGACGACAAGCTCGAGCACCACGCTGCGCCGCGCATCGACCTCGCCCCGGACCAGGCCGTACGCCTGCGCAAGCAACGCTTGTTTCGCATCAATACTCGCCTGCCACGCCCGAATCCGGAACCGCCGGACCGCGCTCTCGTAAACGCGCGCGAGGTAAAAGTCCCCGACGACCTTCAGCGCATTGTCCACGCGCTCCGCGAACTCCGTCAGCTCCACGAGGCGGCGCACCACCCCCCTCCCGAGCTCGAGCCATGGATTGCTGAGCGCCTGGAAGAAGCGGCGCCGGTGCACTTGCTCGAGCTCCCGGTACACGCGCGCCAGCTCGGCGTCGAAGAGGTCGTCGTAGTAGCGAAGCTCGAGGAGCTGCGACGAGGCCAGCTCCAGGATGTCCGGGATGTCGCGGCTGCCGGACGGCTCGAGGACGAAGGCGCTGTCCCAATCGACGACGACGAGGTCGTCCTCGAAGTAGCTGTGACTGTGCTCGAGGACGTCGCGCCGCTGGCGCGCCGAGAGCCGGCGGCTCGGAGGCTCACCGATGACGAGGCTCGCCAGCGAGGGCGATGCGAGCACCTGGGTCGCCGTCGGGTCGCCTCGGAACCGCTGGACGTAGACGATGGTGTACGTCTCGATCCCCTCCCAGTGGTGGCGGCCGCCGATGGCGGGAGCCAGCCGGTCGAGCAAGGGCTGCACGAGCTCGCGCGCGATCCGATCGAGCTCCGGCGACTCGTAGATCTCGTCGCACATCGGGGCGAGCGACGCGATGTCGCTTCCGTCGCGGATCGGAAACTCGAAGGCGATGGAGACCGCGCCGTAGGCGAATACGCGCGCCGATACCGAGGCCGTCATCGTGCCATGCGCGAGCCGGACCACCGTGACGGGCGGCTCGAGCGCGAGCTCCAGTGGCGGCGCCGCGATGACGAGCGACCGGGCGCCCTCGTTGCTCAGCGCGCCTCGACGCGTCCCTGGAGCCGGCGCGAGCCGCTGCGCGGCGACGAGGTCGATCTCGTCGGCCACGTCGAGCAGCCGATAGGCCAGGATCCGACCGTCCTGGACGACCAGAGGACGATCAGCCGTTGGCGCCGCGGTCGCGTCGACGCGCTCCTGCGCGGGCGAGAGGTCTGGGACCGGGTGGCCCTGCCCCTCTTCGTGCTCCCGCATGGCTGGCCACCCTCAACGGGGTGCATATTCGCCGGCGCGCGTCCTCGCAAGTCAGTCCCCGTCGAACCAACCGAGCTCAGTCGCCCGCCGCGTCAGTCCGTATCGACCCGTGGCCTGGAACTTCGCGAAGATGGATCGCAGCTGGCACGACACCGTCTGCACGGAGGTGGCCCGCATCTTGGCGATCTCCCAGCGCGACAGGCCCTCGACGAGCAGCTGCGCGATCGACTGCTCGGAGACCGTCAGCGGCGAACGGCCGTGCACGAGCGGTCGCCGGATGCTGGCGACCATGTACTCGGCGCCTTCGTACGCGAAGGGAGCGTGCCTGACCCTGGCGTTCGAGACGACCCCCGCCGCGCTCTGCGCCGCCACGACCACCGGCAGCGGAACCGATCGCGCCGTCAAGTCGAGCTTCTCGATGGCCTGCGCGCATCGCTTGGAGGCGGTCGAGTGCGCGATACGAAGCTCGGTGGAGATCACCTTCTGCTGGTCGCCGCAGAGGACCCGCAGCAGCACCGTGGCCTCGGCTTCGGTGAGCGGGCAGCGGATTCCACTCGAGCGAGGAGGGACGGCGCTGAGGATGACGTAACTCCGCGTGGGGCCTAGACGCTCGCTATGCGGGCGGACATAGCCTGCCGCGAGATCGCTCCAGAGTTGTGATGGATCCGTCCGGGTCGCGTCGGGCGCGCGGGCGTCGGCAGTCTTTGCGACCTCCCAGAGCGGGTCGGGTGCGAAGTCTCCCTGGGGGGCGGCGAGGACTGGACGAGGGCCGAATGGGTTCGGGGAGGTGAGCGCCATACCTGCCCTGCTAAGCAGGCTCCGATCCAAGCTGTCGCGACGGCTAACCTGCTTGAATTGCTCGGGTGGCCTGGTTCCAGGCGTCCAAAAAATTGGACGGTGCTCGTATGGATTGGACGCCCGCGTACGCTTTAGGACGAGTGCGAGCCGCGCCGCAGACCGAAGGCGTTGATCAAATTGTGGAGGTGCGCCCGGGTGAGATCGAGCGAGCGTGCGGTGGCTGTCACATTCCAATCCGACGCCTCGAGGGCCCTGCGGACGATGCCTACCTGAAACTGGCGGGTCTGCTCGCGGAAGGTGGGGCCGGCGGCGCCTGCCGGCACATTCGAATCGCGCACGTCGCGAAAGACGTGGGACGCCTCGACGGCCGAGGCGCCCTCCGCGGCCGCGTAGATCGCCGCCGTCTGCAGGACGTTCGCCAGTTCCCGGACGTTGCCGCGCCATTCGAACGCGTCGATGGCGCGGAGCGCTCCGGGCGACAGCGGCAACGCGGGGAGCTTGTGCGAACGTTGCGCGTTCGCGCAAAGCGACTCCGCGAGGAGAACGACGTCCTCTCGACGCTCCGCCAGGCTCGGCATCCGAATGCTGAGCACCCGCAGACGAAAGAACAGGTCCTGCCGGAACCGCCGCTCGCGGACGGCCTGCTCGAGGTCGACGTTGGTCGCCGCGATGATGCGCACGTTGGCGGACCGGGCGGCCGAGGCTCCGAGGGGGGTGTACTCCTTGGCCTCCAGGAACTGCAGGAGCTTGGATTGCGCGGCCGCCGACAGCTCGCCGATCTCGTCGAAGAAGAAGGTGCCGCCTTGGGCCGCGCTCACACGTCCCTCGCGGCGCTTCGTTGCCGTCGAGTGCGCGCCCTGCATGGCTCCGAAGAGCTCGCTCTCGACCAGCGTGTCCTGAAGGGTTGCGCAGTTCAGCTCGACGAAAGGACGTCCTTGTCGGGGCCCGTTCTCGTGGATCAAGTGGGCGAGCTGCGTCTTGCCCGTCCCCGTCTCGCCCGTGATCAGAACGGCGACATCGAGCGGGGCTGCGACCTCGACCTCGCGCAGGACCGCCGCCAGCGCCGCGCTCCGGCCGACAAGATCCTCGATCCGCAGCCGCGCCCGGTACGGAGCGACGTGATCGTTCTCCTTGCGACGCGATCGCAGGAAAAGGGACTCGACGAGGGGCCCCAGATGCCGCGCCATCGTGCGCGCGAGGCCCACCTCCGTTTCGGTGAACGTGCCCGCGGTCCGTTGACACTGCACGTAGAGCACGCCGACGGGGGCTTGCCGGATGATGGGCGTGCAGAGAACCGCCTCGATCTTGGAGGCTTGAACGCTCGGCCTGTCCTTGAACCTCGGGTCGAGCAGCGCCGAGGGGCAGACGATGACGTCGCCCTGGGCGAGCGCCTCGGCGATGATCCCGCGGGAGACGATCGTGCGGACGCGTTCAACCTCGTCGGGAGAGAACCCGGCGGCTCGCGACCAGGACGGCCCGTCGTTCGAGTCGAAGACCTCGAGATACCCCTGGTCGGCGCCGAGGAGCCGCACCAAGAGTCCGAGCGCCGCTTCGAGGAAGGGTCCTGGATCGTCGCGGTCGCTGAGCTCGAGCAAGTCCTTGTAGAGGTCGCGTTCCAGGCGCAATCGTTCGAGATCGGATTCGTCGGTTGGCATTGGACGGCGGGTACAGCAAATCACCCCTGCACCTACACACGGTATTTGGGAAAGACCGCGGCGGCAATGCTCGCCGGTGCGAAGAGCCATGACGTTCCTGCTGGGCCCCCCAAGACGTCCTCCGACCATCGCTCGAGCACACTCGCCAGGTGGCCTTCGCGCTCACGCAGGTGGTCTTCGAGCTCACACTTCCGGAGCAATCCCGTGGCCGCCCCTTGAGCCTCGGCGCCCGTCGCGGTGTAACTTATGGAGTGAGTCTCTGTCGGCCCGCCGCGATCGCCCAGGGCGCGCAGGGTCGAGGGGGCTGGGTTGGTCGAATGGGTCGTGCGGGGGCCTTCGCGGCGTCTTTGGCCGTTCTGGGAGCCGCGCCGGGAACGGCCCGCGCCGACGCCGAATCGATCCTGCACGCGCTCACGGAGTCGACCGACTTCCGAGTGCGAGTCAACGCGGCGCTGGCCCTCGGTCGAAGCGGGTCGGAGGCTCCGGACGGGACGCGCGAGGCCCTCGAACAGGCGCTCGGCGATGCCCACCCGGCCGTGCGCGTGGCAGCCGCCACGGCCCTCGCCTCGTTGAAGGACTCCGCGGCCATTCCAGCGCTGGAGCGTCGTCTCGCGGTCGAGTCTTCGGCGAGCGTCGCGGCGCAGCTCCGCCTGTCGCTCACGGTGCTGCGGAGAGCGGACGACGGGGATCTCGAAGACCCGGACACGGCGCCGGCCCCGACGCAGGCCCTCACGTCCGACGTCCACTACGTCGTGACCCTGGGCACGATGCGCAACCGCACCAGCGTCGGGGGCGACGAGGTGCGGCGCGTCTTGAGCCGGGCATCCCGCCTCTACGCCGCCGCGCTTCACGGCACGGTCGTCGTCGATCACGACGGTCCGCTGCTCCGGCAGGCCGCCGCGCGGCGCATCCCGGTCATCACGCTCGACGGCAACGTGACGCGGGTGACCGAGTCGCGCGTCGCGGGGGGCGCGCAAGTGCAGGCTCGCGTCGAGTTCACCGTGCGGCGGGACCAGAACCTCAAGGGGACGCTGTCGGGCGCCGCCACCACCTTCGGGCCAGGCTCCGCCCTCACCGACGAGTCGCGCCGCCAGCTCCAGGACGACGCGGTCTCGGCCGCCGTCCAGAGCGCCCTCCGGGGCGCCGAGCAAGGCCTCCTCGTGGCCGCGCGTTGAGCCCGCCCTCGAGGCCGCCCCGCGGGGCGCCCGTGCTATGAGCTCGGCGAGATGACACGCAGCACGTCCGCCGAGGTTCGCCGCGCGTTCCTCCGCTTTTTCGAGAACAACGGGCACACGGTCGTCCCGAGTTCGCCCCTCGTCCCGCAGAACGATCCGACCCTCATGTTCGCCAACGCGGGGATGGTGCAGTTCAAAGACGTCTTCGTCGGCAAGGAGACGCGCCCGTACTCCCGCGCGACCTCGAGCCAGAAGTGCATCCGCATCTCCGGCAAGCACAACGACCTCGAAAACGTGGGCGTCACCGCGCGACACCACACGTTCTTCGAGATGCTCGGCAACTTCTCGTTCGGCGACTACTTCAAGGAAGAGGCCATCCAGTTCGCGTGGAGTCTGCTCACGAAGGACTTCGACCTCGACCCGCGCCGGATGATCATCACCGTCTTCGGGGGCGAGGGCGGGCTCGGCTCCGACGACGACGCGCGCGCCATCTGGCGCAAGGTGACCGGGTTCGGCGACGACCGCATCATCGGCCTCGGGAGCAAGGACAACTTCTGGCAGATGGGCGAGACGGGCCCTTGTGGTCCGTGCACCGAGATCCACTGGTTCAACGGCGACGTGAGCGGCGACGTCCCGTACGGCACGTTCGGCGAGGAACCGTCGCCCGGCGGTCTCGGGTGGATGGAGATCTGGAACGTCGTATTCATGCAGTTCGAACGGGCGATCGCCGCCGACGGGAGCGCCCGCCTGACGCCGTTGCCCAAGCCGTGCGTCGACACGGGCGCCGGCCTCGAACGGATGGCCTGCGTTCTTCAAGGCGTCACCTCGAACTACGACACGGATGGCCTGCGCGTGCTGGTCGACAAGGCGAGCGCGATCGCCGGAAAGGCGTACGGCGGATCGCAGGCGGACGACGACGTCTCCATGCGCGTCATCGCCGACCACGCGCGAACAACGGCTTTCCTCATCGCCGAGGGCGTGTTCCCCGATCGCACCGGACGCGAGTACGTGCTGCGGCGGGTGATGCGGCGCGCGATCCGGCACGGGCATCGCCTGGGCATCCGTCGGCCCTTTCTGCACGAGGTGGCGCTCGAGGTCGTCCACACGATGGGCCAGGACTACCCGGAGCTCGAGCGCCGCAAGGAGCTGATCGCCAGCGTGGCCCGCGCCGAGGAAGAGCGCTTTCGCGAGACGATCGACCGCGGGCTCAAGATTCTCGAGGAGGAGATCGACGGGCTGCGAAGCAGCGGCGCCGCCATCGTGCGAGGCGACACCGCGTTCAAGCTCTACGACACGTACGGGTTCCCGGCCGACTTGACGGAGGTCATCGCCCACGAGCGCGGCCTGACGGTCGACACCGCCGCGTACGAGCGCGCCCTGGAGGGGCAACGCGCGCGCAGCGAGGGGTCCAAGCTCAACGACGAGGCGGCCGTCGAGCACGTGTGGCGCGACGTGCTGGCGGCCGTGCGCGAGACGTCTCCCGCCGGCGTGAAGTTCGTGGGCTACGAGCGCGAGGACGCGGAGGGCCGCGTGGTGGCCATCGTGGTCGGCGGGGCCCGCGTGGATCGGGCAGTCGCGGGCCAGGAGGCCGTCGTCGTCTCGGACGTCACCCCGTTCTACGGCGAATCCGGCGGCCAGGCCGGCGACCGCGGCGTCATCGAGGCGCCCGACGACGGGGGCACGTTCGCCGTGCGCGACACGCAAAAGCCTCTGGGCGGCCTGGTGGTTCACCACGGCCGCGTCGAGCAGGGAGAGATCCGCGCGGGCCAAGATGTCCGGCTGACCGTCGATCACGACGCGAGGAGCGCCACCCGGCGCAACCACTCGGCCACGCACCTGCTGCACTGGGCGCTGCGCACGGTGCTCGGAGAGCAGGCGACGCAGAAGGGGTCGCTCGTCGGCGCCGACCGCCTGCGCTTCGACTTCGCGCACGGACGCGCTGTCGCCCAGGACGAACTCACGCGCATCGAAGACCTCGTCAACGCCAAGATCCTCACGGACGCGCCCGTGCTTACCGAGGTCCTTCCAATCGATCTTGCCCGCGAGCGGGGGGCTGTCGCCATCTTCGAGGAGAAATACGGCGACGTCGTGCGGATGCTCACGATGACGCGCGACTCGATCGAGCTGTGCGGGGGCACGCACGCACGCTCCCTCGGCGAGATCGGCATGTTCAAGATCGTCAGCGAGCAAGGCCTGGCCGCGGGGGTGCGCCGTATCGAGGCCGCCACGGGGCTGAACGCCCTCGCGTACGTTCGATCGGTGGAATCGACGCTGCGGGACGCGGCGCGCGCGGTGAAGGCGCCCGTCGCCGAGGTGCCCGAGAAGATCGAGAAGCTCCTCGATCGCGAGCGCGCGCTCGAAAAAGAGATGGCCGAGCTCAACCGCAAAGTCGCCATGGGCGCCGGCTCCGTGGGCGGCGGTCTCGAAGAGATGCTGCGGGGGGCGCGCGAGATTCCGGGTGGACGAGCCCTCGCCGTGAAGGTCTCGGTCGGGGATCCGGCGACGATGCGGGAGCTCGCCGAGCAGCTCCGGGATAAGCTGGGCGAGGCCGTCGTCCTCGTCGGCGCAGCAGGCAAAGACAAGGCGACGCTGGTGCTCGTTGTGTCCCGTGGGCTGACGGATCGCTACAAGGCGGGCGAGCTGGTGAAGGGCATCGCGCAGACGGTCGGGGGATCGGGCGGCGGCCGCCCGGACATGGCTCAGGCGGGGGGCACCCAGGTCGCCCGGCTCGACGAGGCCCTCGAAAGCCTCTATGCGCGCCTCGCATGAGCAGGGCAGGCGCGGGGCGTCCCTTTCCCAGGGGTCGCCCCCTTTGATAGGCTTGTGCCAATGACGGAGGCGAGCCGGAGCAGCCTGCCGCCCCTCGCGCACGGAACGGTCGTCAGCGACCGGTACGAGATCCGTCAGAGTCTCGGCAAGGGGGGGATGGGCGAGGTGTTTCTCGCCTACGATCGCACCACCCAGCAGGCGGTGGCGCTCAAGATCGTCCGCGAGGAGGCGCGCATGCCCGGCGACGACGAGGCGCTGCGCCAAGAACTCCTGCTCGCGCGGTCCGTCAGTCATCCGAACGTCTGCCGGGTGCACGATCTCGCGCAGAGCCCTTACGGCCCCATCCTCGTGATGGAGCACATCACGGGGCAGACGCTGCATACGCACATCCGCCGCAAGAAGGCTCAGGGCGGCTATACGGCCGACGAGTTTCGCCGCATCGCGCACGATGTCGCCAGCGGCGTCGCCGCGATCCACCAGCAGGGCCTCGTCCACGGAGACCTCAAGCCGGGCAACGTCATGGTGACGACGAACCCGGATGGCTCCTTCGGCAAGGCGATCGTCCTCGACTTTGGCTTCGCCAAGGAGCGCGCCCGCGCCAGCGCTCGCCGGCCCGGGGCGCCGCCCGACGGCGGAACGCCCAACTATATGAGTCCGGAGCGCATCCGTTCCGGAGGCGCGAGTCCCGATGACGACGTCTATGCCTTGGGGCTGACCCTCCTCGAGATGTGGACGTGCCGTGTGCCGGAGCCCGGCTACAAGCCGCGCGCCAAGACGATGCGGCAGCAGATCATGTTCGACGTGCCGTCGGGGCTGAGCATCGACGAGATCAAGCAGGTCTTCCGGTGCTTCGCCGACGACGCGCAGGAGCGCCTGCCCGCGCGGCATCTCCGGTTCTTCAACCCCGTCACGCTGACGACGCAGCCGATGCAGGTGCCGCGCGAGCGGCTGGATCCGGGCCCGCCTCCGGGTCGCAGCGCCGCGCAAGCGTTCGTCGCGGGCACGCAGTCGCTCCTCGTGACCTTCGCCACGAACGCGCCGGAGTTCGTGGGGGAGCTCATTGGCCTCGACAAGCCCACGGTGACGATCGGGCGCCGGGCCGACAACGACGTGGTCGTCCCCGAGGCGACGGCGAGCGGCCAGCACGCCCAGCTCAAGTGGCAGAACGCGACGTGGATCGTGGAGGACCTGGGGTCCACGAACGGCTCATACGTCGACCACATGTACGAGCGCCGGAAGCTCATCAATCTCATGCATGGTGGAGAGGTCCAGCTTGGCGAGCTTCGCTTCAAGCTGGTGAGCTTCGTCAAGGATGGGGCCAGCCACCGCCGGGCGCGGGCCTATCTGGCCAAGCGCGACGGCCTGACCGGCCTGCTCAGCCGCGAACAACTCCTGCGCGCGCTCGACGAGGAAGCCGCCTTCGCCGACTGGGTGGAGACGCCCCTCAGCATCGCCCGCTACGAGCTCCGCGGGCCCAACCGGCTTGTGAGCGACAGGCCCACGATCCTCGAGATGCTCGCGCTGCGGCGCACGGCCACGCGCGTAGTCGATCTCACCGACACGCTCCTGCTCTCGCTCATTGCCGTGACGGCTGGACGCACGGGATCGCTCCGCTTTTGCGTCGCGATGGTCGGCCCGGGTGCGCAAGAGGCGCGCAATCTGGTCGAGCAAGTCGTCGGGCAGGTGCAGGGGATGCTCCCCGAGGGGCTCGAGCTCGCGGCCACGATCGCGCGCTACGAGGCGGGCGTCAGCGTGCGTGCTCTCGTCGATTCGTGAAAAACGTCCCCCCACGAGCTGGCGTCGGTCATGGGCGTCGTGATGCCGTGATATAGAAGCGGCCCCCCACGGGTGACAGGGCGCCGCCGCATGGTCGACAAGCGACAGCCATCGTTTCCCCCATCCGATCCACGGCAGCCGGCCATCGGGCCTCTCGCGCCGCGGAGCGGGCGAGATGAGTTCATCGGCGGGGATCGCCCCGCGCGTACGGCGCTCCTCGGGGCCGCCGTGTTCGGGTTGGTCCTGATCGCGAGCGGCGTCGTGCTCTGGCGTCGGCAACACGGTCCGGTCGACGGAGGCCCGGACGAGTCGGTAGCAGGCGCCTCGTCGGCGAGTATTTCCGACGACGCCGGCCCCGCTTCGCCCGCGCTCGAGGTGCGCCCCCCCTCGCCGGTCACCTTGTCCGATGCGCGGGTGCTCGGCTGTCACGACAAGGGGCGGGGCACGACGCTCCCCGACGAGTGCGACCACGTAACTCCGGTCGAGCAGGCGTTGGCCCGGGTCATCACGCAAGCCTCGACGTGCGTCCCGGAGTCCGGATCGGGAGGCACGATCGAATACGTCGCCGACGTCAGCTTTACCCGGCACAAGGTGCGCGTCGCCTTGCCGCGCGCCGGCCGATCTCTGCAGGATCGCAAGGTGTTGCACGCATGCGCCGCTGCCGTGCGCGAAGGTTTGCAGTCGACGCCCCTCGACGGGATCGAGCACAAGCACGCGCGGTACTCGATTTCGGTCACGGCGACCTATCGCGGCGCGCCGCCGACGCAAGCCGTCCCAGGAACCGCGGGCGGTGCTGCGCCCCGGACGACGACGGCAGCGATGCCGTCGCCCGGATCCGTTCGGAACTGACTTGCGCAGTTGGCCCTGGCCGAGTGGTCAAGTCGCGGTTAGGTTTCGATGCGCCGAATGCCCGACGTCAAGCGCCGCCTCGTCGTGCTCGACCCGCCTCCGCGGTCGCCTTCATGTGGCGGGCCGTCCCGCGATTCGCTCGAAGACGATCACTTCCACGACGAATGCGGCGTGTTCGGCATCTTCGATCACCCGGAAGCGGCCAACATCACGTACCTCGGCCTTCACGCGCTGCAGCACCGCGGGCAGGAGTCGGCCGGCATCGTCACCAGCGACTCCGAAAAGCTCTACGCGCATCGTGCGATGGGCCTCGTGCAAGACGCCTTCACGCAGGACCAACTCGCCAAGCTGCCGGGCCGGATCGCCATCGGCCACGTGCGCTATTCCACGGCGGGGGGCTCGCTCATCAAGAACGCCCAGCCGATCGCGGTCGACTACGCGCACGGCTCGCTCGCCGTTTGCCACAACGGCAACCTGACGAACGGCGAAGAGCTGCGCGCCGAGCTCGAGTCCCGCGGCTCGATCTTCCAGAGCGGCACCGACACCGAGGTCTTCGTGCACCTGGTCGCGGTCAGCAAGGAGATCGCGGTCGAGGATCGCATCGCCGACGCCCTCACGCGCGTGAAGGGGGCGTACTCGCTGCTCTTCATGACGGAAGACGCCGTCATCGCCGTGCGGGATCCCATGGGGATTCGGCCCTTGTGCCTCGGTCTTCTGTCGTCCAAGAGAGACGTCCACGTGTTCGCGAGCGAGCCCTGCGCGTTCGATCTCATCGGCGCCGACTACGTGCGGGACGTCGAGCCAGGCGAGATGATCGTCATCGACTCGACGGGCATGCGCAGCATGCGCCCCCTGCCGGAAGCTCCGACGAGGATGTGCGTCTTCGAGTACGTCTACTTCGCCCGGCCCGACTCGAATCTCAACGGCCGCAGCGTCTACGACACCCGCAAGGCGTTCGGCCACCGGCTCGCGCAGGAGCACCCCGTCGAAGCCGACGTGGTCGTGCCGGTGCCCGACTCCGGCGTCCCGGCTGCGATCGGCTACGCGGCCGAGCGCAAGGTGCCTTTCGAGATGGGACTGATGCGCTCCCACTACGTCGGCCGCACGTTCATCGAGCCGCAGGAGAGCATCCGGCACTTCGGAGTCCGTCTCAAGCTGAGCCCCGTAGCCACCGCCCTGCGGGGCAAGCGGGTGGTCGTGATCGACGACTCGATCGTCCGGGGCACGACGTCGCGAAAGATCGTCAAGATGGTGCGCGACGCCGGCGCGAGCGAGGTGCACCTGCGCATTTCGAGTCCGCCGACTCAGTGGCCGTGCTTCTACGGGATCGATACGCCGACGCGCCGCGAGCTCATCGCCTCGAGTCACTCCGTCGACGAGATCGCGCGCTACGTGACGGCGGACTCGCTCGGGTACCTGTCGCTCGAAGGAATGCTGACGACGCTCGGCGGGGGCGACGCCCACTGTCACGCGTGCTTCTCGGGGCAGTACGCCATCCCGTTCTCTCCCTCGCCGACGAACCGCCGCCAGATGCGGCTGGTCGGCGTGTGAGAGACGATTCAGGCAAGCTCAGGGCTTGGGCTCGATCGACGCCGACTTTGGCGCGGTGAGATCGATGTCTTCGTAGACGCGCACGGCGCGAAGCAGGCCGCTCTCGCCCCGCTCGTACACGGCGAGCCCCGCTTGAGGCGCGACGGGCTTGCCGCGTACGCGCACGACGGTGTACTCGAGCGCGCAAAGGCTGCCGTCGTCGGCGCGCGCGCCCTTGAGCATCTCGATCCCGGCGTTGCGAGTGCCGTCGGCGGCGAAGAGTCGCTCGTAGTACTCCCGCAATGCGCCGCCGTCCTCCGTCTTCTCGTACGAGTGCCCGGCGGCGTCGCGCAGGGCGGCCCCGTTCTCGAACGCCGCCACGATGGCGCCGATGTCCCCGCGTGCAAGCGCCCCGAGCTGCGCGGCGACGGGGGGCGGCACCGCCACTTCATCGTTCTTGGGCAGCAGGGGCGACCGCACCGCGTGGGTGCCCTTGATGGGTTTGGTCGAGTAATAGAGGCGGATCTCGATCTCTCGCTCGGGGCGCCGCTCGGCGACGATGGCCACCGGGACGGTGACCCGGCGGCCCTCGAACGTCAGCGAGAGCGAGCCTTCGGTCACGTCACGGTCCGAGCCGGTGACGAAGGCGACCTTGTCGAACGCGCCCTGACGCTTGGCGAGCCAGGCGGCCTGCTCCTCGAGATACCGCGCCAGGGCGGGCATGCCGCTCGTTCGTCCGAAGATCGGATCGTCGACGGTCGCGCGGTCGCCGAGCCGCCGCAAGAGCTGATCGGCCTGCGAGGAGACGAGCGCAGGCAGGTAGACGTCCGACAGCCATCCTCGCAGACCTGAAGGTGCTCCGCGGTCCGGACTTTCCTCCATCGGGGTAGGATAGCTGTAGCGGGGAGCAAGGGTCCAGGCGAGCCGCGCGTCCTTGCGTGCCGCTGATATCGGCCCAAAGCTTTGAGTGTGCCCGCGTCGTCGCCGCTCCCCGTGAAGTCCCCGTTCGAGCCTATGCCCGATCGCGTGTCGGTGTACGAGGTCGCGGCGCGCGACGGCCTGCAAAACGAGCGGGCCACCGTGCCCTTGCGCAGCAAGCTCCGTCTCATCGACGCCCTCGTTCGGGCGGGCCTCGCGCGCATCGAGATCACCAGCTTCGTCTCGCCGAAGTGGATTCCCCAGCTCGCCGACGCCGACGAGGTTGCGCAGCACGCCAAGGCGCCCGCCGGCGTCACGTTCAGCGCGCTGTGCCCCAACGCGAAGGGTCTGGCGCGGGCGCGTGCCGCGGGTCTCGGCGAGATCGCGGTCTTCGTATCGGCCAGCGAGACGCACAACCGGAAGAACGTGAACAAGACGATTGCCGAGACGCTGCACGCGTTCGACGACACGATCGGCCCGGCCCTGGCCGCCGGCTTGCGCGTTCGCGGGTACGTCTCGACCGTGTGGGGTTGCCCGTACGAGGGGGACGTCGACCCGAGGCGCGCTCTGGAAATCGCGCAGAAGCTACTCGACGCCGGTTGCTATCAGGTGTCGCTGGGGGACACGATCGGGGTGGGCACGCCGACGCAGACGGCGCGGATTCTCCAGCTGATGTCTCGAGAGATCCCCGCCGAGCGGATTGCGATGCACATGCACGATACGCGCGGCACCGCCCTCGCCAACGTCGTCGTCGGCCTCCAGATGGGCATCCGCACGTTCGACGCGAGCGTGGGCGGGATGGGCGGCTGCCCGTATGCGCCGGGGGCGGCGGGAAATCTCGCGACCGAGGATCTCGTGTACATGCTGCACGGCATGGGGGTGCAGACGGGCATCGACCTCGACCAGCTCGTCGAGGCCGGGAAGGTGGCCGAGAGCATCGTGGGTCGCCCTCTGCCCGGGAAGGTCCACCAGGCCGGGGTCCGCAGCCTGAAGGCCTGAGTCCGAAGGCCCGAGTGTTTCAACCATGAAACGAGGTTGCGAATGTGAAGGCACCTCAGTGGCTTTTCAACAGTCTAAGTAGCTGAGATTGCTAGCCAGAAAGCTGGCACAGACCTCGCATTGAGTCCACACCGGCACCGCGTAGGATGGCTCTCCCCCCCCGAGCCCCTATGCGGTGCCGCTTTGTTTTGTCCGCTTTGTCCTAGGCCGCGGGACGCGATAAAGCGGGACAATCATGATGCGGGCGCCGATGGTTGCGCTGGTTGTCGCTGTCCTTGCCCAGTGCGAGCACGCGCCCCCCGAGGACTTTCCGGCGCGCCCAGCGCCGTCGGGTGGGTCGTTTGTGTCGCCCGCAGCGGCGACCGTGCAGCCTGAGGCGCAGGCCCCGGCGGCCGCGTCCGCGACCCCTCCGGGACGGTGCGTTCAACCGACCCTGGTCGAGGCGCCCCCGGCCGTTCCGCCGGGTCCGGCACCCGGCTGCCCGGTTGATCCCGAACCGCAACAGCCGAAGCCCGAAATGGTGAAGGTCAGGTTCGCCGAGGGCGGCGGTACCGTCGTCGATGCGGAGTTCGTCCGCTCCGAGCACGATACGTCGCGCGGTCTGATGTACCGAAAGAGCCTCGAGCCCGGCCGAGGAATGCTCTTCGACTTGCGGCGTCGCGACGACCACAAGTTCTGGATGCACAACACATGCATCCCGCTCGACTTGCTCTTCATCGACGAGGACGGCCTCGTCGTCGGGATCGTCGAGAACGCTCCCACGCTGGACGACACGGCGCGCGGCGTGGACTGCCCGTCGCGCTACGTGCTCGAGGTCAACGCTGGCTGGGCGCGCCAGCATCACGTCCGCGCCGGCACCACGGTGACCCTCCCCGAGCGCCGTACCAGGCTGACCGTCCCTTCGGACATGTGAGGGCTCAATCGGGCTGGTAGACGATCGTCTGCGAGCCGTCGCGAAAGTAGAAGCTGTCGAACTGGGTCTTGTCGAACGTCTCCGCGCCGAAGACGTGCCACGCGATCCCCCACACGGCCGCCACTCCGAAGAGAGTGCGCATCGACCGTCCGCCGATGGCGAGCAGCACGAACAAGAGCACGGCGTAGTCGTTCGAGAACCGGTACCCGAACTGCCGCCATCCAGGATTCTGGTAGAAGAGGTCGAGCGCGGCAGGCAGCGCGGCGGAGAGGGCGACCGCGGCGTAGAGCCATTGCCGCCCCCTGTCGCGGTCGAGCCCCTTTGGCCAGAGCAGCCAGAAGTAGAGCGGCGTCGTAAACCAGAGCGCCAGTCCGTGCTCGTTGATCTTGAACGGAGCGACGAACGAGTGGGCATCTCCCTTGGGCGGCAGCCAGGGGAGGCTCGTCAGGCTGACGCCGAGGTTCTTCGCGAGGAAGTGATAGCCGAAGAGGCCCCAGCGCAGCATGCGCGCGTGCCAGCCGACCGTCAGAAACTCGTGGTCGAAGTAGAGCGGCGAAGCCCGGTGGTATCGGGTCCAGTTGGTCCAGGTGACGATGCCGAAGGCCACCACGATAGGCGCCGCGAACCGGGAACATAGGCGCGCAAAGGTCCCGATTCGGACGCGCGCTCCCATCTGGATGGTCCGGAGGATAGGCCCGGCCCCGGCGTCCTCGACGGGATCCGAGGAGACGCGCAGTGCTTCGAGAACGAAGAGCGGCGCCAAGAGCAAGACCGAGGGGCGTGTCAGGTAGGCGAGGCCGAGGGCGACGCCCGCCAGCACGGGCCGCTCCGCGTCGAGCGCCCACAGCACGTACAGCGCGGACAGCGACGTCCCGACGACGAGCGCCGCGAACCACACCGTGCCCTCCACCGCGGTGAAGAGGTAGACGGTGCCGAACGCGAAAATGAGCGACAGAACGACGTTCTCTCGCTCGGTCCGCGTGGATCGGCCCGTCCGCCGCAGCTTCTCCAGGACAAGCAGCACGAACGCGGGGGCGAGCGCGGCGAGCCAGACGACGAACTGACCGTCGCGGAAGTTCTCGGGTGACCCGGCCAGCTTCACCAGCGGCAACATCAGCGCCGCAGGGAAGGGGGGGAAGCTGATGTAAGTCTTGCCGTTGAATTCGGCGAAGTCGTTGTTCTGAGCGTAGGCCGGCGGACCGTGGGCGAGGTCTTGGCGTCCGTGGAGCCACGCGTCGGCAAGGTGAGCGTAGTGGTTGTATTGAGTGTGCTGCGTCAGCCGTTGCGGTCCGGCAAGGACTGCGAACACGACGAGGCACGCGACGTACACGACGGCGGCGATGAGCAGGCGCCGCGATCGCGAGCCCGNNCGCCGCGAACGTCCGGGACGTTCGCGGCGAGCTGGAGTTTTCCACCGCGCCGCCCGCGCGGTTGCTCTCGCTGCCCTCGGTGGCTCCCTCGCTGGGAGAAGAATCCGTCGCGGCCATCGGCGGCGCGCACGCTAGCACTGACGGTGACGCGTGGCGCTGACCCTTGGCGACCGAGACGGCAGCGCGTAGGGCCGCACGCTATTGCGAAGGGACGTGCGCACGACGCGGCACGGCGATGGCTGCCCCGAGTCGGGCAATCGGTCGATTCTCTCGATGATTCTGTACTCTCCTTGGCCCAGAGCGCATTGGCACGTCATTTGTAGTGCTGTGGTGTCGTCAACTCGTGCCCCATCGCGCGCGTGTGGTCTCCACCGACACCACCCGCGGCGCGATGCGCCGATGAAGGAAGAGGATTCGAAGTCCCATGGCCCTGCCGTTCGGCGAAACACCCGGCGCGCGCGACCCTCGCGCGTTGGCGATCCTGGCGAGGACGATCTACCGAGAGCTACGAAGCAGCGGGTTCGAGGCGCGCGACGTGATGGCCCTCGCCGGAGAGCTTCTTGGCCACGTGACGAGCGAAGTGCGCGGCGAAAAACGCTGACGCGGGCGGCCCCCCGCGCCGGCAGAGGCTCCCTGGGACCCCGCGCTGCAGTTGACAGCGTCGCCGGGCTCCTTCGACAATCGCCTCCGTCCTCCGAACGAGGACGCCATGTT
>PLIR01000144.1 GCA_003139415.1 Myxococcales bacterium
ATGGGCGCATCCGGCAGCGCCGCGCTCATGGATCTTCCACCGACAACAGCGCCTGTGTGTAGTCGGGCGCCGGGTAGTGAAACGGCACCGGACCATCCGGGGTGCCACTCATGAACTGCCGCACCACCCCTTTGCGTTCCGCATTGAGTTCGGCCGGAGTGCCTTCGGCCACCACTTCGCCCTCCGACAGCAGGTAGCTGTAGTTGGCGATGGCGCCGATTTCCCGCACATCGTGCGACACCACGATGGTGGTGATGGCCAGCAGACGATTGAGCGACTGGATCAGCCGCACAATCACGCCCATCGAGATCGGATCCAGGCCGCCAAACGGCTCGTCATAGATCAGCACCTCCGGATCCATCACGATCGCCCGGGCCAGCGCCACACGCCGCGCCATGCCGCCGGAGAGCTCGGCCGGGTACTTGGTGAGTACCGTGTCGTCGAGGTCGAGCTGTTTGAGCTTGTCTCGAACGCGCTCGCGGATCTCCGCGCGCCGGAGCTTCGTGTGCTCGACGAGGGGGAAGGCGACGTTGTCGAGCACGTTGATCGAGTCGAGGAGCGCCGCGTACTGGTAGACCATCCCGAATTTTCGCCGGACATGGTTGAGCTGCCGCTCGTTCATGGGCGCGATGTCCTCGCCGTCGATGAAAATGGAGCCGGTCGTGGGCTTGTCGAGCGCCACGACGAGACGCAAGAGGGTCGTCTTGCCGGCGCCCGATCCGCCGACGATGCACGTGGTCTCCCCCCGGCGGCACACCATATCGACGCCGCAAATCACCTCGGTCGGGCCGAAGCACTTGGTCACTCCCTGAAGGACGACGATGTCTTGCGTCGGGATCTCGGTCACGGTTGAAAGATGGAGCCTACATCGGGCTCTGTCGACGGCCATGGCGGATCGGGGTAAGAGGGGGATTGCCATGACGGGCGACCATCTCGAAGCGATCCTCAAGCAAGCCGGCGTCAAGAACGACAAGGACGGGTGGCAATCGCTGCCCGACGGGAGCACGCTGACGCTCCACATCGCCCACGATGGAGCGGCGATGTCGATCTCGCGCATCGAGGCCGTCCGAGTCGACGGAGAGCTGCTCTACGCCCGCAACCCGAAGCGCGAGCTCTTTGCGGTCGTCCGGACGGACGTGTTCGCCGTGGCGATCGAGGGCGAATCCGCGGCGGGCAAAGTGACGAGGCGCGCCGGCTTCGGCTGACGTCCGTCGCGGCCCTGCATGCTTCTTCGCGCGCTCGCGCTCGCGGTCGCCCTCCTGCCGTGGCGGTGGCTCGAGCCGCTCGGAGCCGTCGTCGGGTGGCTGGCGGGCAGCGTCCTGCGAATACGCCGCTCTCACGTCGAGGCCGCGATGCGATCGGCCGGGATCGGTTCGCCTGCCATCGCGGCGGCGGGGATGTATCGCGCCCTTGGCGCTTCGGCCCTCGAGTTTCTCTGGCTCGCACGGCGCGGCGAGGAGGCCCTCGACCACGTCCGCATCGACGCCGCGTCCGAGCCGCGCTGGCGCGAGGCGCTGGCGCATGGCCGTGGCGTCGTCGTGGCCGCTTCGCACACGGGCAACTGGGACCTGGCGGCCTGCGCAGTCGCGAGGGACGTGGAGCTCGTGATCGTGACCAAGCGTCTCAGCGTGCGTTCGCTCGATGAGTTCTGGCAGTCGACGCGCAGGGCCCGCGGCGTTCGTCTGGTCGAGGCCCGCGGAGCCGTGGGGTGCGCCCGCGCGGCGCTGGGGCGGGGAGCCGCCGTCGCCATGATGATCGACCAGGTCCCGTCATCGCCCCGGCACGCGGTCCCCGTCGACTTCCTCGGTCGTCCCGCCCTCGCCGATCGGTCGCCCGCCGCGGTCGCCGCGTCGACGGGGGCCGCGCTCGTCGTCGCCGCCTCGTCGCGGGATACCGGCGGGGAGCACGTCCTTCACGTCCTCGACGTCCTGGTCCCGCCCGCGCGCCCCGGGCGCCCGTGGGTCGACGACGCGACCGTCCGTACGACAGCCGCGCTCGATGCGTTCGTCAGGGTCCGTCCGACCCAATGGTTGTGGATGCACCGGCGATGGAAGACGATCGATCGAGGGACTAAGCTCGCCGCATGCGCCACGACCCTCTCGTCCTCGCGGGCCGCAGCTTCGAGAGCCGTCTGATCGTCGGGACCGGAAAGTACAAGGACGCCGAAGAGACCGAGCGGGCGATCGACGCCTCGGGCGCCGAGATCGTCACCGTCGCACTGCGCAGGGTCGACCTGCGCGACCGGTCGTCGGGGTCGTTGATGACGCTGCTCGCGCGAAAGAGGTGGCTCGTCCTGCCGAACACCGCCGGGTGCACGACGGCCGACGATGCCGTGCGCACCCTTCGCCTCGCCCGCGAGCTCGAGATCGCCGGCCCGCCGTCGCCCTCGCACTCGGGGCCGATGGTCAAGCTCGAGGTCATCGGCGACGAACGGACGCTCTACCCGGACAACGAGCAGACGCTCGAAGCAGCGCGCTTGCTCGTCAAGGAGGGCTTCGTCGTGCTGCCGTATTGCATCGACGATCCGATCGTCTGCCGCAAGCTCGAGGACGCGGGCTGCGCGGCCGTCATGCCCCTTGCCGCGCCGATCGGCAGTGGCCTCGGCATCCGCAACCCGCACAACCTGGCGATCATCCTCGAGCGGGCCAAGGTGCCCGTCATCGTCGACGCGGGGGTCGGCACGGCGAGCGACGCGGCCGTGGCCATGGAGCTCGGCTGCCATGGCGTGCTGATGAACACGGCCATCGCGCACGCGAAGGACCCCGAGCTCATGGCGGCGGCGATGCGGGATGGGGTGCGCGCGGGCCGCGCGGCCTTCTTGGCAGGGCGGATGCCCCGGCGCCGCTACGCCAACGCTTCGAGCCCCACCGACGGCCTGGTCGGTACGGACGCGTCGGCGCCCGCCATCGAATGATGCGCGGGGTCCTCGTGGCGCTCGCCGTCTCGAGCGCGCCCATGCAGTGCGCTCACGAGCCCGACGCGGCGCACTGCTGGGATGACGCGCCCGGAGATGGCCTGTGGGACTTGGCGAATCGGTTTCACGCGATGCACGACGACGCGGCCGAACGCGAGACGCTGAAGACGATCGTCGACCGATACCCGTCGAGCCGGTGGGCGCCCGCCGCGCGCGATGCCCTCGCCGGGCGCCCGCGCGCCGGCGCGCCGGCTGGCACGGGGACCGACGGGGCGGCCGACTGAACGCACCCGGCGGTAAAGTGGCCCCTCGCGTCCTGCTCATCACCGACCCGTTCTTCGCAGACGACACCATCTTGCGATGCGTCGCCGCCGTCGCGGGCGCGCTGCCGCGAGGAGCGTTCGGGGTGCAGCTGAGGGACAAGAGACGCCCCCTCCTCAGCCTGCGTGTCTTCGCGCTTGCACTTCGCGCCGTCACGCAAAGGGAAGGAGCCTGGCTCGTCGTCAACGGCGATGCCCGCCTGGCCCGCGACGTTGGAGCCGAGGGCGTGCACCTCGGGCGCGAGGCCGGGAGCGTGGCGGAGGCGCGCGCGACGTTCGGCCGGCGCACCTGGGTTTCCGTCGCGGTGCATTCGGATGCCGAGGCACGTCGGGCCGCCGTGGACGGCGCCGATGCGGTGCTGGTCAGCCCAATTTTTCCCACGCGTCCGCCGTCGCCGCTCGGTCGGGCGAAGCCTGCCCGCGGGGTGGGGGCGCTGCGCGCCGCGCGACTCACCGTCGGCGCGCGGATGGACGTCTATGCACTCGGTGGCGTGACGGTCGAACGCGTCGAGGCCTGCGCCAGTGCGGGCGCGAGCGGAGTCGCGATGATCCGTGGCTTGCTTGGCGCGAGCGGGCCCGCCGCTGCGGCGCGCGCGATCCATGACGGTCTCGTCAGGCGCTGGTAACGTTTCCGCATGCCGAGTTACGAAGAATCGCTGAAGATCACCTGCGAGCTCTTACGCCGGCGTATGGACACGGTGAGGGACATCCGTCCGTCGGATCATATCCAACGGGACTTGGGCCTCGACAGCCTGGCGGTCATGGAATTCGCCTCGGACATCGAGACGCGCTTCGACATCAACATCCCGACGGAGCTGCTCGAAGCGCTGTCCACCGTCGACGACGTGTCGCGCGCGATCTTGAAGCTCAGCGCCGGCGCGAGGCCATAGCAAGACGACGCCGCCGCGAGCCTCGGACTCTTACGCTTCGAGCGGGCCGATGTCGTCGCCCGAAAGAACGAAGAACGCCTCGCCGTATTCTTTGAGGAGCGCGAGCGTCCGGTCGAGTTCTTCTTGCGTGTGGCCGCGCGTGACGTTCACGCGCAGGCGCTCCTCGCCGATCTTCACCGAAGGGTAGACGAGCGGCACCATGTAGACGCCGCACTCGAGGAGCGCGATGTGCATGAAGAGCGCCTTTCGCTCTTCGCGGCACATGACGGGCATGATGTGCGTGCTGCTCGCGCCGAGGTCGAACCCCGCCGCGGTCAGCCCGTCGCGGAAATAGCGCGCCTTCTGTTGCAGCTCGGCGACGAGCTTCGGCCCGTCGGCCTCGATCATGTCGAGGATGGTCGACGCCGCCGCCACGATCGGGACCGGCAAGGTCGCGCTGAAGAGAAAGCTGCGCGCCGTGTGTTTGACGTGCTCGACGACCTCGCCCGACCCGAAGAGCAGTCCACCGATCCCGCCGAACGTCTTCGACAGCGTCGAGACGACGATCGGGACCTTGCCCTGGAGGTTCATCGCCTCCAGGGTGCCGCGGCCTCCCGCGCCGAGGGTGCCGGTGCCGTGGGCGTCGTCGACGACGAGCGGCGTGTCGTACTGGGCGCAGAGGTCGACGAACTCGGCGAGGTTCGCCTTGTCGCCGTCGAGCGAGTAGACCCCCTCGCAGAGGACGAGCGCGTTCTTGCGTTCGCGCGTCTTCAGGATGCGCTCGAGGCTCTTGGCCGAGTTGTGGTTGAAGAAGCGGATCTCGGGACCGTTTTTGGGCACCCCGGCCGCGAGGAACGAGCCATCCAGGATGCAGGCGTGGCTATAGGCGTCGAGCACCAGCGTCGTGTCCTTGTCGGCGAGCGACACGATCGTGCCGAGCATGGCCTGGTAGCCCGTCGTGAACGTCAGGCACGACTCGAAGCCCATCCATTTCGCGAGGCGCTGCTCGAGGCGGACGTGCTCTTTCGTGGTCGCCTGCGGGCGCGAGGACGAAAGACCGCACGCGAACTCCTGGACGGCGCGACCGGCGGCCTCCTTGACCTTCGGGTGCGTCGTCAGGCCCAGGTAGTCGTTCGAGCTGAAGTTGACGATGGGTTTGCCGTCGAGGCGCCCGTGCAGGCCGCCCGTCTCGAACTCGCGGAAGAGGGGATACACCTGCCTCTCGCGAGCCTCGCGCACCCTCGCGAGCTCGGCGTGCGCTTTGGCGTCGATCCAGCTCATGGCCTGCTTCTAACTCGCCGCCGCGCGCATGACGAGTGCCGACGCGTTGCCGTAGTAGCCGAGGGAGGTGACGAGCACCGTTCGCACCGCCGCGCGAAGCCCGCCGCGCACGAGGTAGGGCGGCGCGACCGGTCCCGGGGACAGGCGCAGCAGCGCGATCGCGGTGGCCATGCCGATGGCCCCGCCCGCGCCCAACGTCTCGCCGAGCCCCATCTTGGGCGCGACCACCGCGGTGTCCTCGCCCAGCACGCGGCCGAGGGCCTTGAGCTCGGCGTCGTCGAACCCCCGCAACCCCGAGAGACCGGAGACGACCAGGTCGACCGCGCGCGCCTCGACGCCGGCGTCGGCGAGCGCGTCCTCGACCGCACGCTGCATCGCCTCGGGGGAGGGATGCACGAGCGCCGCGTCGCGCTCCGGCGCGCGGAACGACGTGCCGTAGCCGATGACCTCGGCGAGCGCCGGAGCGCCGCGGTTCGCGGCGGACGCCGGCTCTTCGAGGACGAGCAGCGCGGAGCCCTCTCCGATGCAAGCTTGTACGGTACCCTGGGCGCCCGGCGCCTGGGCCGCTCCCCCGCCGGCTCCGAGGCGGTGGAAGGCGAGAAACAGCGCCTCGCTCATCGCCTCGGCGCCGCCGACGAGCAGGGCCTCGGCGCGGCCATTCTCGAGCATCGCATCCGCCGCCGCCACGGCATCGAGGGCGCCGCAGTTGCCGTCGCTCACGCTGACGTTCAGCGCTCGCAAGTCTTCCCAGATGCTCACGTAGCCGGCCGCGCTGTTGGAGACCGTGAGCGGGAAGCGCGACGGATTGATGTACCGGGCGTCCTCGAGGACGGCCACGCGATCGAGCTCGGTGATGGCCTCGAGCGATCCGTAGGCGTTCGAGACGACCATGCCCGTCTCCGCGGGGCCGGGCCCCGAGGCCTTTCCGTCCGGCCCCGACGCCCAGGCGCCGTCCTTCTTGAGGCGCGCGTCGTGAAGGGCAAGGCGCGCGGCCACGACGAGCAGCTTGGTCAAGCGGTCGAGGCTCCGCAGGCCCTTGTCTCCCAGGTACTTCGCCGCGTCGAACCCGCGCACCTCCGCCACGCGCGCGTTCGCGGGCAGCGGCATGTACGCCGAAGGGTCGAACGTCTCGGGGCGTTGTCCCTCGACGAGCTCCGTCGCCCGGACGCCCGCGTGGACGGCGTCGAAGAACGCCTCGCGCCCGATCCCAATCGCGGACGCGACGCCGAGGCCCGTCACCACGTACGGTGTCACGCCGAGGGTCCCACGGCCGGCGGACGCGCAGGGCGCCGCGGTCTCGGCAGCGGTGGCGGCAGGACGCCGGGCTTGGCGAAGAGGGTGACGGCGTTGTAGCCGCCGAACGCGAGCGAGTTGTTCAGCACCACGTCGCTCTTGCCCCGTCGCGCCTTGTTCGCGACGACGTCGACGTCGCACTCCGGGTCGGGCGTGTCGTAGCCGATGGTCGGCGGGTAGAGGCCCGTCTCGAGCGTGAAGATGCAGCCGATCGCCTCGAGCGCGCTCGCCGCGCCCATGCAGTGTCCGAGCATGCTCTTCATGCTGGAGATGGGGACGCGCCGATCGCCGAAGACGTCCCGCATCACCTTGGCCTCGGCCAGGTCGTTGGCCTTGGTGCCCGTGCCGTGGGCGTTCACGAAGTCGATGTCGGCCGGCGTCAAGCCGGAGCGCTCGATCGCCCCGCGCATCGCCACGATGCTCCCCGCGGCGTCCGGGTGCGGTCGCGTGATGTGGTAGGCGTCGCACGAGAGCCCGTACTCGCGGACCTCGGCTTGGGGCCGCACGCCGCGCCGGGCCGCGTGCGCTTCGCTCTCCAGGATCAACATCCCGGCGCCTTCGCCGAGGAGCAGGCCCTGCCGGTTGAGATCGAACGGCTGGCAGCGCTCTGGCGCCATGGCCGCGAGCCGCACGAAGCCGCTGAACTGCAGCTCTTGGAGGATCTCGGCCGCGCCGGTCACCACGACGTCGGCGCGACCCGATCGGATCAAGTCGGCCGCGAACGAGATGGCGTAGTTGCCCGCCGCGCACGCCGCCGGAAGGGCGAGCACCATCCCCTGGGCACCGACGGCGCGGGCGACGTGGATGGGCAGGAGGGTCGATCCGTACCTCGGGATGAGCGCGCGGGTGATGGCCTGCGGCCCACGCACGATCCACTCGTACTCGAGCTCCGCCAGGATTCGCGCCTCGCCCATCGTGGTTCCGACGACGACCGCCGTGCGCGGGCCGGCGAGGGCCCCGGCGTCGATCTCGGCGTCGTCGACGGCCATGCGCGCCGCCGCGAGGGCCATCGCCGCGCAGCGCCCCATGCGCCGCTGTTCGCCTTGCGTCGTGTGATCGCGGGCGTCGAACGACTTGACCTCGCCGGCGTAGAGGCGCCCGAGGGGGGACGCGTCGAACGAGCCCACGGGCGAGATGCCGCTCGCTCCGGCCTCGAGCGCCTCGAAGAACGCCGCGCGTCCAAGCCCGATGGAGCTGACGACCCCGACGCCCGTGACGAAGACTCGCGATGGACCCAAGCGTCGGGTATTTAGCGCCCGGCTGCACATCTGAGCAACGTGGCTGTCCGCGAATCGCCCTTCGCGCAAGAAACCCGGTTCGCGCCGCGGTTTCCTTGCGAACTGGGCGAGAGACCGGTAGAGCGGCATCGCCGATACGATGACCGTTTCGCCGCGCCACGTTGCTCCGACCCTCGTCGACGCCGTACGAGCGCTGGCGCAGGACGGTTTGAACGCCGGCGAGCGCGGCTTTGTATTCGTCCGCCCGGACGGTACCGAACGGCTCGTCGCGTTCCGGGACATGGCTGCCCTGGCCGCCCGCCGCGGGGCAAGCCTGCGCGCCCTCGGACTCGAGCGTGGCGACCGCGTTGCGCTCGTCATCGGGGACGGGGAGCAGTTCGTGCTGTCTCTCCTGGCGGCGCAGTTCGCCGGGCTCGTGCCGGTGCCCATGTTCCCGCAGATGTCGCCGAAGAACGTCGACGCGTACCACGCTGCGGCGGCCCACATCGTGCGCGCGTCGGGGGCGGCTGTCGTGCTCACGACGGAGGCGAACCGATCCTTCGTCGCGCCGATCGGAGAACACGTCGCCGTCCGGCGCGGGGTCGTCGCGATCGAGGCGCTCGGCGAGGGGCACGGCGCGGTCGACGAACGCATCTCGCCCGACGATCTCGCCCTCATCCAGTTCACGAGCGGCAGCACATCGAGCCCGAAGGGCGTCGCCGTCACCCACGCGAACCTCGCTGCCAACGCCGAAGCGTTCATGATCCACGGGCTTCGGCGCGACCCGGCCGTCGACAAGGGCGTGAGCTGGCTGCCTCTGTTCCACGACATGGGCCTCATCGGGTTCGTCGTGGGGCCGCTCTTCACGAACGTCCCCTGCGTTCTGCTCCCCGCGGCGAGCTTCGTCCGCGCCCCGAGCCTGTGGCTGGAGAAGATTCACCGGCACCGCGGCACGATCACCTACGCGCCCACGTTCGCGTACGCCCTCGTGGCCAAGCGCCTCAAGGACGACGATGTCGCGAGCCTCGACCTCACGTGCCTGCGCGTCGCGGGGTGCGGGGCGGAGCCCATTCGAGCCCGCGTCCTTCGCGAGTTCGCGCGCCGGCTCGCGCCGTCGGGCTTCGACGCGAGGGCCCTGCTGCCGTCGTACGGGATGGCCGAGGCGACGCTCGCGGTGACGTTCATGCCCCTGCAAAGCGGCATGCAGACCGACCCGGTGGACCTGGGCGCGCTCGGCTCCGGGGCCGCCACGCCGCTCGACGGGGGCGTCGAGGTCGTCGACTGCGGGCGCGCATTTCCCGAGCACGCCATCGCCATCGTGGACGACGACGGTCGCAGGCTCTCCGATCGGCGCGTCGGCCAGATCGTCTTCCGCGGACCGAGCGTGACGCAGGGCTACTACGGCCAGCCGGAGCTCACGTCCGCGACGTTCAAGGCCATCGCCGGCGACGCGCCGGGTGATGCTCCGTGGCTACACACGGGCGACCTCGGGTACACGGTCGGCGAGCACCTCTTCGTCTGCGGGCGCGCGAAGGACCTCATCATCGTGCGCGGCCGCAACTACTACCCGAGCGACATCGAGTGGGCCGTGGGTGAAGGGTCGAAGATCCGCCGGGGGAACGTCGTCGCGTTCAGCGTCGCGGTCGACGATCGAGGGCGCGTCGTCGCGACTCCGGGCGGCGAAGAGCAGCTCGTTTTGTGCTGCGAAGGCGTCGCGGCCGAGGCGCGGGCCATCCAAGAATCCGTGAGCGCGACGGTGGCCGATCGGTTCGGTTTGGCGGTCCGGGAGGTCGTCGTGGTGCCGCCGGCGACCTTGCCGCGGACCTCGAGCGGCAAGCCCCGCCGCCGCGAAACGCGCCAGCTGTACCTCGACGGCGCGCTCTCTCGCACGGACCGTGCATCGACTATGGACGTCGCTTCCGCAGAACCCTCGAGGTGACGACAGATGACAAACGCGACCCATGCTGCGCAACTTCGACACACCACCGCGTAGCCCAATACGCGGCCGATTTCTGGACACAGGACGAAAGGAACGCGATTCAATGCCCGCGATGATGACGACCCCAAAAGTGGATGAAGCCCGCCCGACGCGCGAGATGCTGCTCGCGATGTTCCGCGAGACGGCGTCCGAGGTCGTGGAGAAAAACTTCGGCGAGGTGGCCGAGTCTACGGTCATCAGCGAGTTGACGATCGACTCGCTAGGCATCCTCGAGGTGATCGGCTCGCTCGAGCGCCGCCTTCGCATCCAGATTCCCGACGAGAGCCTGTCGAACATCCGCACGGTCCGCGATCTGCTCGACGAGGTCGAGCGCCGCATTGGCTGATACGAGAACGCTGCCAGGAGACAACGAGATGTCGAACGAAAGCTTGAAGGAACAGCTGCGAGCCCTCGTCGCGGAGATCGCCGAGAAGGACGAGATCCCCGACAGCGCCTCGTTCAAGGATCTCGGGATCGACTCGATGATGGGTGTCGAGATCGTGGCCGCGATCGAGCGGCAGTACCAGATCAAGATCGAGGACAACGAGCTCACGGGATTCAAGGATCTCGACGCGGCCTACGGCGTCGTCGTGAGGAAGCTCGAAGCGAAGAACGCGTTCGCCGCCGCGGAGTGAACCGTTCGCGGACTGCGGCGCGCTCGGCCGTGCCGGCGCGTGCTAAGCACTCGGCCGTTCCATGGCCGCGCCGCTCTTCGCGAAGGTCCCGTCCGAGCTCGACTTCCCGCGGGAAGAGCGCGCGATCCTAGGCTTCTGGAAGGAGCGGCGGATCTTCGAGAAGGCACTGGCGAAGCCCGCCCCTCGCGGGTCGTTCGTCTTCTACGAGGGGCCGCCCACGGCCAACGGGCTGCCGCACAACGGCCACGTCCTCACGCGCGTCATCAAAGACCTCTTCCCGAGGTACCGGACGATGCGCGGCTACCGCGTGCCTCGAAAGGCCGGCTGGGACACGCACGGCTTGCCCGTCGAGGTCGAAGTCGCGAAAGAGCTGCGGCTCCACGGCCGGGCCGCCATCGAGGCCTACGGCGTCGAGCCCTTCGTCAAGAAGTGCATCGAATCGGTATTTCGGTACACCAAAGAGTGGGAAGACCTGACCGAGAGGGTCGCCTTCTGGTGCGATCTGCGTGACGCGTACGCGACCTTCCACCGTCCGTACGTGGAGAGCGTGTGGTGGGCCCTCGCGGAGCTCTTCAAGAAGGGCCTCCTCTATCAGGGCCACAAGGTCGTCTGGTGGTGGGCGCAGGGCGGCACTGCGCTGAGCTCGGGTGAGGTCGGGCAGGGGTACCGCGAAGTCGACGACCCAAGCGTCTACGTCGCGTTCCCCCTCGTGGATTCCCCCGAGGATGCCGCAGAGGCGGCGCTCGGAATGGCCCCGCTGTCGCTGCTGGTCTGGACGACGACGCCATGGACCCTGCCGTCCAACATGTACGCCGCCGTCCATCCGGACCTCGACTACGCCGTCGTCCGCACGAGCGAGGGGCGTCGCTTCGTCGTCGCGCGGGGGCTCGTCGACGCCCTGGTGAAGAAGCTCGGCCCGCTGGAGGTCGAACGCGAGGCCAAGGGCCGCGCCTTCGTGGGCCGCGCCTACAAGCCTCCCTTCGCCCTCTTCGCGGCCGACGCTCGTGGGTTCGAGCGCGTCGTGTGGCACGTCATCGCCGCCGACTTCGTCACGCTCGACGCGGGAACGGGCATCGTCCACATCGCGCCGGCCTTCGGCGAAGACGACCACCAGGCGCACCTGAAGGTCGCCAAAGACCACCCGGGCCTCCCGCTCTTTTGCGCCGTCGAGCCCGACGGGACGTTCATCGCGCGCTTCGAGCGTTACGCCGGGCGATGGGTGAAAGACTGCGACAAGGAGATCGCCCACGACCTCAAGGACGAGGGGACGCTCGTCCACGCCGAGACGTACCGGCACGACTACCCGTTCTGCTGGCGCTCCGACAGCGACCCGCTCATCCAGTACGCCCGCCCGGCCTGGTACATCCGCACGACCGCGCGCATCGAGCGCGCGTTGGCTCAGAACCAGCGCATTCACTGGGTGCCCGAACACATCAAGGACGGGCGCTTCGGCGACTTCCTCGCCCACAACGTCGATTGGGCCCTGTCGCGCGAGCGCTGGTGGGGCACGCCCCTCAACGTGTGGGTCTGCGACCGCGACCCCGAGCACAAGGAGGCCCCCTCGAGCATCGCCGAGATCGAGCGGCGCAACGCCAAGGCCTTCGACCACTTTCATGCCGCCCGGCGGGCGGACCCAAGCCTCAGCGAGCACCTCATCGTCCACAAGCCGTGGATCGACCAGGTCGTCTTCGGTTGCAGCTCGTGCGCCGGCACCATGCGGCGGGTCCCTGAGGTCATCGACGTCTGGTTCGACTCCGGGTGCATGCCCTTCGCCCAGTGGGGCTATCCGCACGCGGCGGGGTCGGGGCAGCTCTTCGAGCGCGCCTTCCCGGCGGACTTCATCAGCGAGGCCATCGATCAGACGCGCGGCTGGTTCTACTCGCTGCTCATGGTCTCGACCCTCGTCTTCGAGGACCAGCCCATGCCGCACCCGTACCGGACGTGCATGGTCCTCGGGCACGTCTCCGACCGTGAGGGCAAGAAGGAGAGCAAGAGCAAGGGCAACTACACCCCCCCGGAGATCATCCTCGACAAGGTCGCCATGGAGTTCGCGGTCCTCGACGACCCGTCCGCCAAGAAGGGCATCGCGATCATCGGCCGGGAGGACCTCGACGGGCTCGACTTGAAGGAGGGGGCCGCCGTTCGGCTCTACCGCGGCGATGCTCCAGGGGCATCGCTCGAGGCGGTCGTACAGGTCGCCAAGAAGCTCCGGCGCCGTGTCGTCGTCGTTCATCCGGACGACCGCGCCGCGCTCGGCCTGCTGCCGACGTCGGCGACCGACGTGACGCCCGTCGCGGTCCCGCGCCTGCCGACCGAGGAGCGCGTGTTCGTCGAGGACCCGGCGACGCCGGCCCCCGGCGCCGACGCCTTCCGGTGGTTCTTCTACGCCGCGAGCCCCCCCTGGTCGGCCACGCGTCACTCCCTGTCCAACGTTCGCGCGCTACAGAAGGACTTCGCTGTAAAGCTTCGTAATATCTATTCCTTCTTCACCATCTACGCGAACATCGACGGCTTCGAGCCGGCCGCGACGGCCATCCAGGTCGACCCGACGACGTCCGAGCTCGATCGATGGATACTCGGCGAGCTCGCCATCACGGTTCGCGACGTCACGACCCAAATGGACGCCTACGACGTCTACGGCGCGACCCAGGTGCTCGTCGCCTTCGTCGACTCGCTCTCGAACTGGTGGGTTCGACTGAGCCGGGCTCGGTTCTGGAAGGGCGGCATGGACGCCGACAAGGTCGCCGCCTACGAGACGCTCTACCGCTGCCTCGTCACGCTGAGCAAGGTCACCGCCCCGTTCACCCCCTATGCGGCCGAAGGCATGTACCAGAACCTCGTGGTCCGCGGGGTCGGCACGGCGGGGGGCGCGTGCGAGAGCGTCCACCTCGATGCGTGGCCCGAGCCGGACGCGAGCGCCATCGACGAGCGCCTCTCCAAGAAGGTAGCCGCCATCCGGTCTCTCGTCTCTCTGGGGCTCCAGGTCCGGACGCAAGCGCGGATCAAGGTCCGGCAGCCCCTTCGCGCCGCGTACGTCATCACGGCCCACGTCGAGCTGCTCGACGCCTCGTCGAACCGTCAGATGGGCGACGAGCTCAATGTCCAGTCGACGGAGTTCGTGCCGCTCGAGAGCGCCGAGCGCTACGTCGAGTGCCGCGTCAAGCCGAACTTTCGTTCTCTGGGGCAGCGGGGGCTCGGCCGCGAAGCGCAGACCCTCAAAAAGACCATGGGCGCCCTCCCGTCGGCCCAGGCGCAATCCCTGGCCCTCCGCATGATGAGTGGCGATTCAGTGACACTCGACGGCGTGGCGCTGCAGCGCCCCGACGTCGACATCGAGTTCGTGGCGCGGGAGGGTTTCGCCGCCGCCGGCGACCGGGTCGGTGTCGTGGTCCTCGACACCCGCATCGACCAACCGCTGAGGGATCTCGGCCTCTTGCGCGAGCTTCAGAACCGTATCCAGGCCATCCGCAAAGAGATGGGGCTCGAGTACACCGATCGCATCCGCGTGTGGATCGCGGCGTCGGGCTCGGTCGGGCAGGTGATCCAATCGGCCGCCTCGCGGGAGTCGCTGGGCGCGGAGGTGCTGGCCGTCGACGTTTTCCACAGCCAGCCCCCTACGGACGTGAGCGCCGCCGAGCACCGGACGGACATCGAGGGTGAGTCGGTGTGTCTCTGGGTTGTGCGTGCTTGAGACCCGCGCATAGGCCGTCGTAAGGGTGAAGCTCTCTGGTATGGTCGACGTCACGGGCAGTGCCGCCCGTGGACGGGGGATCGTACGTGGCGAAGGCGAAGGAGCTCCGAGCAGAGGCAGTGGCCCGTCCGTCCGGGCCCGCGTGGGATAGTTCCGTGCGAAGCGCCGCCGCGCCCCTGGTCAAGGCGTCGCGTCGCTCGACCCCAACGGCCGCTCGATTCGCGTCGCTCGCGCGCACCGAGCTGCTCGATAAGTCGATACGCGAACGATTCGAGGCCGAGCTCGACGCCGCCCTGAAGCGTCGCCCGACCAACGAGGCCAAGCTCGCCGGCGCCGCGCGAGCCGTCGCGCCGCTCAGCCCCTCGCTGCGGGCCTCGCTCGGCGAGGTCACCGCGGTCCTCATCCGGCGCGGTTCACGCCAGCGCGAGCTCTACGCTTGCGGCCTTCGGTCGCTCGCCGAAGCGCGGGACCGGCAAGCGGTCGCGCTCCTGCGGCAGGCCCTCGGCAGCGACGAGGCAGGCGGGCCCGCGGCCCTCAGCGCCGCGTGCTTCTCGGGCGAGCCCGACTTGTCGCCCTTGCTCGCGAAGATCGCAGCCAGCCGTCAGTCGCATCTGGCGTTCGGCGCCGAGCTCGCGCGCGTCGTGCGCGGCGAGTCCAACGGGGCGCTGCTCGCGCAGCTTGCCCCGATGATCAAGGAGAGCCATCGCATCGCGATGTGCATCGAGCTGTTCGTGCCCCTCATGCGCGGGCTCCCCGTCGCCGGTCACGTGGCGCCCGCGCTCTCGGTGCTTCGCGGCGCCGAGCGTCACCTGGGTCGATGGCTCGTGCTCGCGGAGGTCGCGGTCAAGAGCGGCGATACCGGTCCGCTCGAAGAGGCCCGTCCGCGCGCGACGTCCGGGGCCCTGAGCTCGCGTGCGGCCTGGTCCCTCGTGGCTTGGGCGCTCGACGAGACGAACGCGCTCACCCGCGGCCTCGCCGCTCCTGCTCCCCCCGCGACCAGGCCCACACTCGAGCTCATCGCGCGTCTGTCGGACCGGCCGAGCGCCGATCGGGACACGACGTTCCTCTTTCGCCTCGCAAAGTCGGGGTCGACGACCTCGAAGTCGATGCTGGAGACGCTGGTCCGGTCGCTGCCCCTCGCCGACGAGGCGGGCCTGCGGGCGGCCCTCTACCTCGCTCGCGATCGAGGCCGCGAAGACCTGCGAGAGGCCCTCGCCGAGGCCGCCGAGGCGGGCAAGCGCGAGGACTTGCGCGGCCTCGCGGCGGCAGCTCTGTGGGATGCGTCTCCGCCGTCGGGCGGCGACCACGCGGCCGGCATGCGCACGCGAGCCATCGCAGCCGCAGAAGCTCTCGCCGACTCGCGCGTCTTCGCGAACATGGCGTGGGGCGGCCTGATTCGCGCCGCCGCGCGCCGTCCCGGCCGCGTCGAGCCTTTGCTCACCGAGACGCTCTTCCGCTGGATCCAATGGGGCTGGCTCGAGTAGCGGGATCCGGGCTGCTGGCGGTCGCTTCTCTCGGCGCCGCCACCGCCCGAGGCTCGAGTGCCGAGCCAAGCCCGTCCGAAGCCCCCGTCGAGGTCCTTCACGTCACGCTCTGGGCGGACCGCGACGACGACGACGCCAACGGCGAGCCCGACGGCGACCAGGCCACGTTGCCCCCCGCCACGTTCGTCGACCTCGTCCCGGTCGACAAACGGCTCGCCGGCGCCGTCCTTCACCCTGTCGCCGGCGCCGAGCACGTCCGGATGGTGCGCGACGGGGGGGCAGGCGTCGCGCCGTGGGCGCGGCCGGTTCCCTCTGGCGCATGGTTCGAGGGCCTGAAGGCGGGTCACGCCGACTTCGACGCGACGACGCGCGCGGGGCGAGTCCAGGTGTCGGTGGACGTTGCGGGGCTCGCCCTCGTCGACGGCGACGGCAAGGGCGTGGACATGGCGCGGTCGCATGCTTCGCTGGAACGAACGCCGCCGTCCCGCCTCGAAGGGGGCGTCAGCGACCCGTACGACGACTTCGACGCGTTGAGGGTCGTGGTCGCTGTGCCCGGCAGCATGCCGGAGGCGGACGTCGCGCCGGCGATCGCGGTCGAGTCGCTCAGCGCCCTCGGCGTGCGGATCGATGCCCTGCCGAGGCTCGGTTTCTCCGCATCGAGCTGCCCCGAGAACGACAGCGGCCTCCGGTGCTGGACGAGCCCACCGTTGAGGCCCGCGATGGACGACGTCGACCGCAACCATCCGCTGGTGGCAGGCCGTTCCATCAAGGCCGAAGTGGGCGGGGCCATCGTCTTCCGTAGCGCTGGCCACAAGGCCCAGATGGTCCGTGTGCTCGGCCCTCGCAGCTCGCCGGTCGGGCCCATCGGCCGCCTGCGGGCGACTTTGCGCCCCTTCGTGTTGCGCGTCACGCCGGGCGGCGCGCCGTCGATCGGAGGGACCGACGCCGGCGCCATCGAGGCGCTGCGCAACGAGCTCGGCGCCACTTCGGCCATCTGGGGACAGTGCGGGCTGACGTTCGGGGACGTGCGGTCGCTCGAGGTGAGGTTCGTGGACCCGCCGCCGGCTCACCTCGTCGCGATCGGCGGCGACCTGGGCTTGCCCGCCAGCGGGGGAACCATCCAGCTGCGAGCGGAGGGGAGGCCGCTCGTCGTGACGACGACGGCGGGCGAGAGGTTCGATCGCATCGCCCACGACTTGGCCCACGCCGCGGAGCGCGCCGGCCTGACCGCCATCGTGTCCCCCAACGCGCGCATCGGCCCCGCGGCAGGGACAAGCGTCGACGTCTCCCTCCGCCGAAAGGACGGCACCCTCGTCGCTGCCGAGACGCCGCCCGGCCAGCCCCTCTCGACCGACGCGACCCTCGACGTGCGGATCGGATCCGTCGACATGTCCGACGGCCTGCAGCACTTCACGGACGTCGACGCCATGGCGGGCACGCTCGAGGAGCGCACCCTGCTCAAGGCCATCGACGACGCCGATCCCACGACGATCGAAATCGTCGTCGTCCCGCTCTTCGCGGGCGGCGGCCGGATCGGCGAGTCCTTCATCGGCGGCGATCTCTCCAGCGTGCGCAACGTCGTGCTCCTGGATCGCGCTGGAATTCGCTCGCGAAAGAGCAGCCTTACGTTGTCGCACGAGCTAGGACACGTGCTGATGGACTTGCCTGGGCACCCCGACGACTACGGCGTCGACACGCCGACGAGGCTCATGGACTCCGATGCGGCGGACGCGTCGCCATTCGGTCCGCGGCGCCTCACGGTCGACGAGTGCGCGCGCGTGATTCGTCAGGCGGGGCCGGGGGCTCGGCTGCCACTGCTCGTGTCGTGGCCGATCGGCCCGATCCCGGCGTCGGTCAAATAGCCGAGCAGCTCGAGCGACACCGCCTTGCGCGAGCCCTGCGAGGACTCGGCGCTCGGACCGACGCACGCTGGACACCCGCCCGCGCACGCGCAGCTCGTGATCATGCGGAGCGTCCGCTCGAGGAGCGCGTCGCGCTGCTCCCAGATCCGCTCGGCGAGACCCGTGCCCCCGGGGACATGTTCGTAAAGAAAGAGGGTAGGGCTGTACCCTGGCTTGGGACCGCCACGTTCGCGTCGCGGCGCGTCTCCATCGCCATCGCCCGCGTCGCCCAGGGTCGTCCCGAGATCGCGCGGATCGCACATCAACGCCAACGTCGCCACGGTCTCGAGGGCGACGCCGATGCCGCACAGGCCATCGATCGCGGCGGGCCTACCCGAGCGCACCGCCGCGCAGACGGCTTCGGGCACCGTGAGCCAGAACGCCGTCGTGTGCATCTGCATCTCNNGGCCAGGAGAGGGCGACACGACGATCGGCCCCGTCGCGCTCTCTTCGATCACCGAGACGTCGACGTACGTGAGCGCCGTCGTCCAGTAGTCCGGCTCGACGCGGCGCACGAACGCCTTGTGGTTCTCGTGGTCGAGCCGCTCGACCTGCCAGCACTCGCCGTCGTGCTGGTAGATGGCTTGCTCGTGCAGCATCGTGTGCGATGCGCGATAGTCGAGCTCCGCGATCGACCGATCCCGCTCGACGTCGATGATGACCACGTTGTCCCAGCCGCTGCTGCGGAGCGAGACATCGTTGGCCGGATACGTGTCCGCGGCCCAATGGAACGTGCCCCCGGCCTCGTGGAGTACCCGGTGGCGCTCGAGAAACGACAGCGCGTCCGCCGTGTCGTCCGGACCGAGCGAACCGAACGACTCCCCGCGGCGAAACGGCAGCTCGAAGGCGGCGCACTTGACGTGTTGCACCAGGATTTCGACGTTGTCTGGATCCACCCGCGCCTCTTCGACCGGCCCCCCGAGCAGAAACGCTGGCTCCCTCGCCAGGTACTGATCGACCGGCGCGCTCGACGCGACCAGCACGCAGATGCTCTCGGCGCCGCGCCGCCCCCCGCGCCCGAACCGCTGCCAGGTGGCCGCGATCGACCCGGGGTAGCCCGCGCAGACGACCGCATCGAGCTCGCCGATGTCGATGCCGAGCTCCAGGGCATTGGTGGCCACGACGCAGAGGATCTCGCCGTCGCGCAGGCGCCGCTCGATGTCTCGACGCTGTTCGGGCAGGTAGCCTCCGCGGTACGCGACGATGCGCGACGGATCGATGCCCGTCCCCCTGTCGGTGCGGCCCGGGCCTGTGGCCACGGCGTCGCGCAGGTAGCGGAGCATGACCTCGACGGAGTTGCGCGAATGGCCGAAGACGATCGTCGGGACCCGCGCCGCCACGAGATCCGACGCCAGCATCACGGCCTGCTTCACGTAGCTTGCCCTGACCCCGAGCTCTTCGTTGACGACGGGGGGATTGAAGAGAAAGAAGCGCCGCTCGCCGCGCGGCGCCCCGCTGTCGGCCACGAGCTCGATCTCGGCGTCGGCGACGCCGAAGAGGCGCGCTGCGTGGGCGCGTGGGTTGCCGATGGTTGCCGTGGCGCCGAGGATGCGCGGGGTCGAGCCGTGGAAGCGGGCCACGCGGAGCAGCCGGCGTAGGACATTGGCGACGTGCGACCCGAAGACCCCGCGGTACACGTGGAGCTCGTCGACGACGATGAAGCGGAGATTTTGCAGCGTGCGCGCCCAGGCAGCGTGATGCGGCAGGACCGCGGCGTGAAGCATGTCCGGGTTGGTGAGAATGACCCGGGCATGTTCGCGGGCCGCCCGCCGCGCGTCTCCCGGGGTGTCGCCGTCGTAGACGATGGCGCCCGCGTTGGAGGTGCCCGCCGCGCGCATCAGATCGCGAAGACCGGCCTCTTGATCGCGCGCCAGGGCCTTGGTCGGGTAGAGGTAAATCGCCCTCGCGTCCGGATCGGCGGCGAGCGCCTCGAGCACCGGGACGTGGAAGCACAAGCTCTTGCCGCTGGCCGTTGGGGTTGCCACGACGACGTGCCGCCCGGACCGGGCGGCGTCGATGGCCCGGTGNNGCGCCAGCCCCTCGGGCAGGTTCGCCGGAATGGGGGCATACGTTCCCGCGTTCCCTTTGAGCGTCTCATCCGAGCAAAAACATGGTCTTACGTACGCGCTCGCCCGCCACCGATCGAGCACCGCGGAGACTCCCACGTCGCGCGTCCAAGGGGGCGAAGGCATGAACGTAGCTAAACAAATGTTCTCCTCCCGGGCAATCAACTTGCCTGCGCCATCCTTGGCTCCGAGCGGTCTCGCCTCCGCGGCTGCCGGCCACGGCGCTTTGCGGGCCGCCTACAATCCGTTAGATCGCGTCGGACCCGTGAGCGACCCCACCCCCGTGACCCCCGACGTGACTCCGGGCCTCGCCGCCCAGGGCGCGAGCGGCACCGCTGCTCAAGATCCCAGCTCGGAGGCCCTCGCCCCCGGGGAGCGTCTTCCACGGCCGTTCGGCGCGTCGCCGACGTGGCCCGACTACGGTCGGCCGACGCCCTCGTACGCGTTCCTGGCGCTCGTCTCGATCGCCTCGCTCGCGGCCGACATCGCATCCAAGAGCTGGGCCGAGCGCCATCTGGACGGCTACCCCGGCATCGTCGAGGTCTGGAAGAACCATCTCACGCTGATCCTGGCCCGCAACCGCGGCGGCGCCTGGGGTCTCTTGCAGTCGACGAGCGAGAACGTCCGGCGTCCGTTTTTCTTGCTCGTATCCATCGCGGCCATCGCGTTCATCATGACGCTGTACCGCCGCCTTCAGCCTCGCCAGTATGCGCTCCAGTGGGGGCTGCCGCTCGTTCTCGGGGGCGCACTCGGCAACGTCTTCGACCGGATCCGCTACGGCCTCGTCATCGATTTCATCGACGCCCACGTCGTCTACCGGGGCATGGAGCGGCACTGGCCCACGTTCAACATCGCCGATGTTGCGATCTGCGTCGGCGTGGGCCTCATGGCCGTCGACATGTTCACGAGCAAGCGCGGACGGCCGCCCGTCCTGCACTCTTCTCCGAACCCGCCGGCCCAGTCGGGCGAGCCCGTCCCCGGATGGCACCCCTTCGACTCGGCGCCGGCTGCGCCTCCGCAGGCCGAAGCCCCCGAGGCGCCCGCTTCCTGATTCGGGGCCGTTCGGGTCTGCAAGACGCCAGAGAAGCCTTGCACCCGGACCTCTTCCACGTCTTCGGGGTCGACGCCCCGTCGTACTTCGCGTTCTTGCTCACCGGCTTTCTCTTCGCGACGGCTGCCGGTGCGGCTTGGGCGCGAAGGGTAGGGGAGAGCCCGGACGTCGTGGTCGATCTCGGCATCGCGATGCTTCTCGCGGGCGGGGCCGGCGCGCGCCTGCTCCACGTCTTCGCGGACGGCTACTTCTGGGACTACGTGCACCTCTGCACCGACCCGTCGCGCGTCGTGTGGCCCTTCGAGCGCGCCGAGTGCGTCTCGAGCGCCATCGGCGGCGCCTGGGACGCGGCCGCGGGGGTGTGCCATCCGAGCGGGCCGGATTGCTTTGCCTGGGCGAAGTTCTGGGCGGGCGGCCTCACGTACTACGGGGGCCTCATCGCCGCGTCGGCGGTCGCATGGGTCCTGCTGAAGCGCGACGGCTTTCCGTTCTGGAAGGCCGCCGACATGGCCGGCTTTGCGATCCCCATCGGCCTCGCGTTCGGGCGGCTTGGTTGCTTGATGGCCGGGTGCTGCTTCGGCACGACGTGCACGCTGCCCTGGGCGGTCCGGTTTCCCTGGCGCAGCCCGGCGAGCGAAGAACAGTTCAAGGCGCACCTCCTGGCGAGCGAGAAGATGTGGAGCTTGCCCGTCCACCCGACCCAGACGTACGAGTCGCTCGCCTCGCTCGCGATCGCCGCCGTGTGCATCTTGGTCGTGCACGGACGAAAGCGGTACGACGGCCAGGTGTTCGCGGTCTTTCTGGCGCTCTATGCCGTGGCGCGCGCGCTGCTCGAGATCCTGCGCCGCGACGACCGGGGGGGGGCCATCGGTCTGTCGACGTCGCAGCTGCTCGGGCTCGGCATGCTCGCGGCGGCGGCCGCCATCCACGTGACCCGTGGCGGCGGGCGCGCACGGGCGCGCGCGATCGCTACTTGAGGAGCCGGTCGATCAGGCGATCGAGGGCGTCGAGGTCGGCATAGGGGATCACGATCTGGCCCTTGTTGCCGTGGTCCTCGACCGCGACCTTCGTCCCGATGGCGCGCGTCAGGCGCTGCTCGAGGTCGCGGACGCCCGGGCTTTTGCCGCCCTCTTCCGGGTGCGTCGCGGCAGCCGCGCCTTTGCCTTGGCCCTTGGTGGAGCGAGCCCGCACGAGAGACTCGGTGGCGCGCACGCTCAGCCCCGCGCGCACGACGCGGTCCGCGAGTTGCTCGACGATCGCGCTATCGCCCGCGCCGAGCAGCGCCCGCGCGTGACCCTCGGTGATCTCCGACGACGCGACCATCGCCCGCACCCGAGGCGGCAGCTTGAGGAGCCGCAGGACGTTGGCGATCGTCGTTCTGTCCTTGCCGAGGCGCTCGGCGAGGCCCTCCTGGGTGTAGCCGTGGTCGCGCACGAGCCGGTCGCACGCCTCGGCGAGCTCGATGGCGTTGAGGTCCTCGCGCTGCACGTTCTCGATGAGCGCGAGCTCGAACGACTGCTTGTCCCCGACATCCTTGACGACGACGAGCGCCTCGCGCAACCCGGCGCGCTGCAGGGCGCGCCATCGACGCTCGCCCGCGATGAGCTCGAAGGTGTCGGCGCCGGGGACGCGCCGCACGACAAGCGGCTCGATGAGACCGTGCTCGCGGATGCTGGCCGCCAGCTCGTCGAGCTTCTGCGTGTCGAACCGCTGCCGGGGCTGCCCCTTCTGGGGCACGATCTTCTCGAGGGGGCAGGTAAAGACGTGCCGCTCGGCCGAACCCCCGGTCGCGGCCGGCAGCAAGGCGTCGAGGCCGCGCCCGAGGGCGCGGCGCTTCGGGTCGCTCATCGCGCGAGCCTCTGATCGCGGGACCCGCGCGCGTCGTTGGCCAGCACCTCGCGCGCGAGCGACAGATAGCCCTGCGCGCCCTTGGACTGCACGTCGTAGAGCAGCGCCGGCTTGCCGTGCGACGGCGCTTCGCTCAGGCGCACGTTGCGCGGGATGACGGAGTCGAAGACGCGGAAGTGCCGCTTGACCTCGTCGGCCACCTGGTGCGCGAGGTTGTTCCTGGGGTCGAACATCGTCAGCACGATCCCCTCGACCTCGAGCCGCTCGTTGACGTTGCGGACGCGATCGATCGTCGCCATGAGCGCCGTCAACCCTTCGAGCGCGTAGTACTCGCACTGCATCGGGACGAGCACGGCGTCGGCGGCCGACAGGGCGTTGACCGTGAGGATGCCGAGCGACGGGGGGCAATCGATGAACACGTACTCGAAGGGATCGCGCTCCTGCATCTCCGCCAAGAGGCGCCGCAGCTTGTACGGGCGCTGCGGGTCGTCCACGAGCTCCACCTCGACGGCGACGAGATCCTGCTTGCTCGGCACGAGCGAGAGCGACTCGAGCTCCGTCGGGAGCATGATCTCGCGCAGCGTCGCCCGCCCGATGAGCGCGTCGTAGATGCTGCGCTCGACGGTGCGCGGCGAGACGCCGACGCCGCTGCTCGCGTTGCCCTGCGGGTCGAGATCGAGCAGCAGCGTCTGCCGCTCGGCCGCCGCCACGCTGGCCGCGAGGTTCACGGCGGTCGTCGTCTTTCCGACGCCGCCCTTCTGGTTGACGACGGCGATGATGCGCGGCGGGCGTCGGTCGCTCGCGCGTCGCGGGGCGACAGGTTTACTCATTCTCGGCGCCCCTCATGTACCGCGCGCGCGCTCGCGCGGGCAACCCACGGCCGCCATTTGTCTTGGCCCGCGTCTCCGCCCCGCGTCTCCCCCCGCATCTCGGCCCCCGAGAAATCGCCGTCAGTTTCTTTGGGCAGCTCAAGCTGCGTAGTACGTTGTCCGTGGATGTAGGACAAGTGCAAGCGACGGACACGACGACATCGAAGGGAACGTGATGCGCGGCAGGCTCGGTCGGATACTCGATGGACAGGACCGGGACGCCGTGGAGGGCGGCCTCGCCGACGTGACCCTGCGGCGCTTCTGGTCGTCGGGCCCGCGCGCCGATGGGGACCGCAGCGAGCGGACGGCCGGTGCCGCGCAGGTCATCGACCTCGCGGCATACAAGGCGCGACCCGACACGCGATAGCGCCGCCACAGAGCGACGTCTCGCGCTGCGTGCGCAGGCGACAAGACGAACGAGACGACACGGCATTGGCCGCGGGCTCCCTCGTGCGAAGGGGATCCGTGTGCGCAGGGGCAGCGACGACCAAAGGAGAGGACACGACCATGGCGCAACCGAAGAGCTACCGATCGATCGAGGACTTTCAACGCGAGGAGCTGCAGCCGAGCAACAAGGCCGGTTTCTCCTTCGACGACTTGATGCAGGAGACGATGCTGCATCCGAACGATCTTCTCTTCGACGATCAGGTCGACGAGTACGAGCCGGTCGACGACGACGACGACGAGTGAGCGCCGGCCGTCATCCGCGAGCGAAGCGAGGGGTCCTTCGTCGCTTCGCTCCTCAGGATGACCGCGGTTACCCTTGCTTTCCCGGCGCGGGCCATTAATCTCCGCGTCCCCAATGCAAGTCCAGGTGGCTCGGATCTCGCCCGTCGTCATGGAGCTCGCGATCGAGGTCCCGGCTGACGCCGTCAAGATCGAGGTCGAGAAGGTTTACGCCACGCTGCAGCGCAGCGCGAAGGTGCGCGGGTTTCGGCCCGGCAAGGCGCCGCGCCATGTGCTCGCCCACCTCTACGGGCCCCAGGTGGCGAACGACGCGGTGAACGCGATCGTCAACGTCACGCTGCCCAAGGCGCTCTCCGAGAAGAACGTCCAGCCGATTAACCAGCCCAGGGTCGAACCGGGCAAGTTCGATCAGGCGTCGACGTTCAGCTACAAGGCCACGTTCGAGGTCCAGCCGGAGATCGAGTCGGTCTCTTACGAAGGGCTCGAGCTCGTACGGCCCGGCGAGGTCGCCACCGAAGAGGCCGTGGGCGAGCAGATCGAGCTGCTCCGACGCCAGCACGCCCGGCTCGAAGCGCCCGAGCCCGTGCGTCCTGCCCAGAAAGGCGACGTGCTCACGATCGACTTCACCATCGTGGTGGAAGGCCACGAATTCAAAGAGGGAGCTGGGCAGGACGTTCAGCTCGAACTCGGCTCGGGGCAGCTCTTGCCGGAGCTCGACGCGGCCCTCACCGGCGTGCAGGTCGACGACAAGCGCGACGTCGAAGCCAAGTTCGCCGACACCCACCAGGCCAAGGCCCTCGCCGGAAAGACCGGCACCTTCCACGTCCACGTGAAGGACATCAAGCAGCGCGTGCTGCCGGTGCTCGACGACGAGTTCGCGAAGGACGTCGGGGCCTCCTTCCAGACGCTGGTCGAGCTCCGCGCCGACGTGCACGGCCGCCTCGAGAAGATGCTCAAGGACCGTGCCGAATCCGCCCTCGCCGAGCAGATCGTCGAGAAGCTCAACGAGAAGAACCCGATGGACGTCCCCCCGTCGCTCGTCGAGCAGCAGTGCCGGATGATGGAGATGGAGATCTTGCAGAACGCGCGTCGCGCGGGCCAGCGCGTCAATCCGGAAGACTTCCAGAAGGTGCACGGTCAGGTGCACGCGGACGCCGAGCGCAAGGTGCGCGCGGGGCTCTTGATGGCGGCCATCGCGCGCAAGCTCGAGCTCAAGGTCGACGATCAGGACATCCAGAAGGGCCTCGAGGATCTCGCCGCCGAGACCGGCAAAAACGTCGCCAAGGTGCGCGCGGAATACAGCGATCCGCAGCGGCGTCAGATCCTCATCGGAATGATCCTCGAAGACAAAGTGCTCGATGTGATCGAGTCCAAAGCGAACATCCGTACGGCGGAGGCCCCCAAAGAGGGCTAAGACCGAGAGACCCGCGAGGCCATCCATGACGACGAAGCGTCCCGAGAACCGTATCCAGGCCATCCGCGTCCTCGAGCAAGCAGCCGCGTCCGACGGCCCCGCTCGAGGCTTCATCCCCTATCCCACGGTCGTCGAAACGACGCATCGCGGCGAGCGCAACTGGGACATCTTCAGCCGGCTCCTCAAGGACCGGATCGTGTTTCTCGGCACCGAGATCAACGACGACGTCGCCAACATCGTCATCGCGCAGTTTCTCTTTCTGGAGAGCGAAGATCCGGACAAAGAGATCATGCTCTACATCAACAGCCCCGGCGGGGTGGTGACGAGCGGTCTCGCCATCTACGACACGATGCAATACGTCCGCTCCACGGTGAGCACGACGTGCCTCGGCATGGCGGCCTCGATGGCGGCCGTCCTGCTCGCCGCGGGCACGCGGGGGCGGCGCCTGGCCCTGCCGAACGCGCGCGTCATGATCCACCAGCCCATGGGCGGCGCCCGCGGGCAGGCGACGGACATCGAGATCCAGGCGCGCGAGATCCGCCACTGGAAGGATGTCATCACCGAGATCCTCGCGACCGCGACCGGCAAGTCCAAGGACCTCATCCACAAGGACATCGATCGCGACTTCTACCTCAGCGCCGCGCACGCCAAAGAGTACGGGCTCATCGACGAGGTCCTGCCCCCGCGCAAGAAGGGCGAGACGGAGAAGCCCGCGCGTGAGCGCTAGAGCGCGACTCCCGACCGCGCGACGTCTTCGCGATCCCGCGCTCGGGGCTCACGCGGCTCTCGGGGATTGGAGCCGCGCGGGAGCTCGGCTCGTCGCATGGGCCGGGGGCAAGCTTGCGACACGAGGGGGGCGGGTCTAAGCTTTGTCTCGAGAAGCACGCTGGATCTGTGAGCGTCTACACGGGACCGATACGAGGGCGAATTGGAACGTAGACGGGACGATCACCAGAACGGCAACTTGAACTGCTCCTTCTGCGGCAAGTCGCAGAAGGAAGTGAAGAAGCTCATTGCCGGCCCCACCGTCTACATCTGCGACGAGTGCATCGGCCTCTGCAACGACATCATCGCGGAGGAGGTCGAGAAAGACGAGCCGTACGCCGGCTCGACGCCCGTCCCCAAGCCGTCCGAGATCAAGTCGATCCTCGACGACTACGTGATCGGCCAAGACCGGGCGAAGAAGATCCTCGCGGTCGCGGTGCACAACCACTACAAGCGCATCGACTCGCGCTCCGCGCCCGACGACGTCGAGCTCGCGAAGTCGAACATCCTTCTGCTCGGCCCGACGGGCACCGGCAAGACGCTCCTCGCGCAGACGCTCGCGAAGATCTTGAACGTCCCCTTCGCGATCGCCGATGCGACGACGCTGACGGAGGCGGGCTACGTCGGCGAGGACGTNNATCACCCGCGACGTCTCGGGCGAGGGCGTCCAGCAGGCGCTGCTCAAGATCATCGAGGGGACGATCGCGAACGTGCCGCCCAAGGGCGGGCGCAAGCACCCGCAGCAAGACTTCCTGCAGGTCGACACGACGAACATCCTCTTCATCTGCGGCGGCGCGTTCGTCGGGCTCGAGCAGATCGTGCAGCGCCGCGTCGGTCAGTCCACGCTCGGCTTCGGCGCCGACATCAAGAGCAAGAAGGACTTCAAGCTGGGCGAGCTCCTCGAGCAGGTCCAGCCCGAGGACTTGCTCAAGTTCGGCCTCATCCCGGAGTTCATCGGCCGCCTGCCGGTCCTCGCCACCCTGCACGAGCTCAACGAAGACGCCCTGGTCGACATCCTGACGAAGCCGAAGAACGCGCTCGTCAAGCAGTACCAGCGGCTCTTCGAGATGGACGGGGTGAAGCTCAAGTTCACCAAGGGGGCCCTTCAGGCCGTGTCGCGCGAAGCGCTGGCGCGGCAGTCGGGCGCGCGCGGTCTCCGCGCCATCCTCGAGCACGCCATGCTCGACATCATGTATGACATTCCGTCGAGAAATGGGATCAAAGAAGTTGTCGTCAACGAGGACGTCATCACCAAGCGCGAGCCGCCGCTCATCGTCTACCAGAAGGAAGCTGAGCTGGCGTAGGTGCGGGTTGGCGCTCCGATGTTCTTCAACAAGGATTCGGACGGAAAGGGGCCCGTCGTGGTGAAGAAACGCACGGTGCCTCTCCTGCCTTTGCGGGACATCATCGTCTTTCCGTACATGGTCTCGCAGCTCTTCGTCGGGCGTGAGCGCTCGATCAACGCGCTCGACGCGGCGATGACGCGCGACAAGGACATCTTCCTCGCCGCCCAGAAGAACGCGAAGACGAACGAGCCGACGCCGGACGACATCTTCACCGTCGGCACCCTCGGCACGGTGATGCAGCTTTTGCGGCTGCCCGACGGCACGGTGAAGGTGCTGGTCGAGGGCAAGCGGCGCGCGCGGGTGAAGCGCTTCGCGCAGACCGACGAATTTTTCCTCGTCGAGGTCGAGGAGATCTCCGAGGCGCCGTCGCAAGGGGTCGAGGTCGAGGCGCTGATGCGCAGCGTGCAAGCGGGCTTCGAGCTCTACGTGAAGCTGAACAAGAAGGTTCAGCCCGAAGTGCTGATGAGCGTGCAGACGATCGACGACGCGGCGCGACTCAGCGACACGATCGTGGCCAATCTGCCGACGGTGAAGCTGTCCGATCGCCAGGCGCTCCTCGAGATGGAGGATGCGTCGAAGCGGCTCGAACGCCTGCACGAATTGATGCAGGCCGAGATCGAGATTCTCCAGGTGGAGAAGAAGATCCGGTCTCGCGTCAAGAAGCAGATGGAGAAGACGCAGAAGGAATATTACCTGAATGAGCAGATGCAGGCCATTCAGAAGGAGCTTGGCGGCGGCGAGAGAGACGAGTTCAAAAACGAGATTCAGGAAATCGAAGAGACGCTCAAGACGCGGCGAATGAGCAAAGAGGCCACCGCCAAAGTCAAAAAAGAGCTCAAGAAACTGAAGATGATGCACCCGACGAGCGCGGAAGCGACCGTCGTCCGCAACTACATCGACTGGATCATCTCGCTCCCCTGGTACGACAAGAGCGAAGAGACGTACGACCTCAAGAACGCCGACGCGATCCTCGACGAAGACCACTATGGCCTCAAGAAGATCAAGGAGCGCATCCTCGAGTACCTGGCCGTCCAGGCGCTGACGAAGAAGCTCAAAGGGCCGGTCCTCTGCTTCGTGGGCCCCCCTGGCGTCGGCAAGACGAGCCTCGCGAAGAGCATCGCGCGGGCGACGGGCCGCAAGTTCGTGCGTCTCAGCCTGGGCGGCGTGCGCGACGAGGCGGAGATCCGCGGGCACCGGCGCACGTACATCGGCGCGATGCCCGGCAAGTTGATCCAGAGCCTGCGCAAGGTCGCCACGAACAACCCGGTCTTCTTGCTCGACGAGGTCGACAAGATGTCGACCGACTTCCGGGGCGACCCGGCGGCGGCGCTGCTCGAGGTGCTCGACCCGGAGCAAAACCACAGCTTCAACGATCACTACCTGGATCTCGATTACGACCTGTCCGACGTGATGTTCATCACGACGGCCAATACGCTCGGCGGCATTCCGATCCCGCTGCAAGACCGGATGGAGATCATCCAGCTCTCCGGGTACACGGAGTTCGAGAAGCTGAACATCGCCGTCAAGTACCTCGTGCCGCGCCAGCGCAAGGAGTGCGGGCTCGAAGACGTGCCGCTGACGATCAGCGAGAACGCCATCCGCACGATCATCCACCACTACACCAAGGAGGCGGGCGTCCGTTCGCTCGAGCGCGAGATCGCCAGCATCGCGCGCAAGGTGGCGCGCAAGGTCGTCGCCGAGGGCAAGGAGAAGCCCATCGACGTCGTCGGCCGCGACATCCCCACGTACCTGGGCGTGCCCAAGTTCCGCGTCGGCAAGAAGGAAGAGCACGACGAGGTGGGCCTCACGAACGGCCTGTCGGTCACGTCCAACGGGGGAGGGGAGCTTCTTGCGTGCGAGGTGACGGTCGTCGCGGGCAAGGGCAAGCTCGTCATCACGGGCTTGCTCGAGAAGGGGATGGAGGAGAGCGCGCAGGCGGCGATGAGCTACGTGCGTTCGCGCTCGGAAGCCCTTGGCCTCGAGCCGGATTTTTACCAGAAGAGCGACGTGCACGTGCACTTCCCCGAGTTCGTTCGCAAGGACGGGCCGAGCGCGGGCGTCACCATGGCGACGAGCCTGGCCAGCGCCCTCATGAAGGTGCCGGTCAAGCGCGACCTCGCGATGACAGGCGAGATTACGCTCCGCGGTCGGGTGATGCCGATCGGCGGTCTGAAGGAGAAGCTTCTCGCCGCGCACCGCAGCGGCATCACCACCGTCATCGTCCCGCGCGAGAACCGCAAGGACTTGCGCGAGGTGCCCCGCCGCGTACTCCGGTCGACGCGGGTCGTTTTGGTCGAGCACATGGACGACGTCTTGCGCGAGGCGCTGGTGCTGCCGCCCGGGCGCGAGCTCTTCGGAGGCGTCGCGCCTCACGAGCGCTGGGAGTACCGCGAGGGCGAGCTCGTGGTCATTCCGGCGGGAACGCCGAAGGCCGCCGAGCCGCGCGTCGGACTCGAAGTGCCGCCGGTCGAAGTCGAAGTGCCGGTCGGCAAGAAGCCGCCGCCGGAGCCCGCCGCGCCGCCGCCGGTGTAAGCCGCAGGCCGGCCACTCGAGCGCGCATTTCACCGAATCCGGTGGGGAGCTCGAGGGGAGAGGAGGTAGCTCCCCTCGACCACGACGTGGCTAATTTCCTTTCTGCAATCTCGCAGCAACTGCTAGATTCGCTTCGACTTCGGATAG
>PLIR01000575.1 GCA_003139415.1 Myxococcales bacterium
CCCCCCCCCCCCCCCCCCCCCCACTACCGCGTCGTTGACAAGGGCTGGCGCCACCGACTACAAAAAAACCGCGGATTTTCCGCGCCATGGCCCTACGGTAAGGGACGTGCCAGAAGCCCCATGATCGCCATCTACGCACCGATGTTTTTGATGCTCGTGGTCGCGGCCACGATCGCGTCAGTCTTCTGGACCGTGGCCACCATCCTTGGCCGCCACAAAGACCCAAGCGGCGCCAAGAACGAGCCTTTCGAGTGCGGCAGCGAGAGCACCGGCGGCAATATGCGGCTGTCGGTCAAGTTCTACCTGACGGCGATTCTCTTCGTGGTCTTCGACATCGAGGCGGTCTTCGTCTACCCCTGGGCCATCCATTTCCGGGATCTCGGCTGGTTCGGGCTCTGGGAGATGCTGAGCTTCCTCTCCGTCGTGACCGTGGCCCTGGTCTACGTCTGGAAGAAAGGCGCGCTCGAATGGGAGACGTGAACCGCACCCTCGCGCTCGACGCGAGCGAACAAGGCTACGCCACGACTCGGGTCGACGCGCTCCTCGGCTGGGCGCGCAAGTACTCGCTCTTCGCGTATCCCTTCGTCACGGCCTGCTGCGGGATGGAGTTCATGGCTCTGACGAGCCCTCGCTTCGATCTCGCGCGCTTCGGCGCCGAGGCGCCGCGCTTTTCTCCCCGCCAGAGCGACTTGCTCTGGGTGGTCGGCACGATAAGCCAGCGTCAGGCTCCGGTGCTCAAGCGCATCTACGAGCAGATGATGGCCCCCAAGTACGTGCTCGCGTTCGGGACGTGCGCCTCGTCCGGCGGCTTCTACGACAACTACACGACCGTCGCCGGCATCGACAAAATCATCCCCACCGACGTGTACATCCCCGGCTGTCCTCCGCGGCCCGAGGCGGTCATGGACGGCCTGATGCTCCTGCAGGACCGGATCGCGCGCAACGAGCGGCGCCCGGGCATCGTCAAGCCGCGGTTCGACCCCGTGCAGGCCGCTTCTGGCCTCGTGCAGCTCCGCCGGTCCGCCAAGGATCCGAGCGAGGTGCTCCCTGCCATCCAGCAGGAGGAGGCGAAGACCAAGGCCCTCCGCGAGGGCGGCTCGTGAGCCAGCTCGTCCTCGACAAGCTGAAGGCGCGCTTCGGCGCCGCGATCCTGGCGACCCACTCGGACTTCGGCGACGACACGGCGCTGGTCGAGCCCGCGCAGTGGAAGGCGATCTCCACGTTCTTGCGCGAAGACCCGGATCTCGACTTCGACCTCCCTGTCGACCTTTGCGGCGTGGACTACCCGTCGCGCGGTGCCGCCGGCCGCACCGAGGTGGTGATGCACCTCTATTCGATCGGCAAGAAGCACCGGATCCGCCTCAAGGCGCGCGTCGGCGACGAGGACATGGACGGCGCGGAGCTCGAGAGCGTGACCTCGATCTGGCCGGGGATGAACTGGCTCGAGCGCGAGACGTGGGACATGAGCGGCGTTCGCTTCGTGGGCCACCCGGATCTGCGCCGCATCCTGATGTACCCGGAGTTCGAGGGGCACGCGCTGCAGAAGACGTATCCCGCCGACCGCATCCAGCCTCTCGTGCCCTACCGCACCGAAGAAGAGGCGGGCGTTCCCCTCGAGAAGCAGGCGCCCTTCGGCCCCGACGAGGGGATGGCGTTTGGTCGTACGGCCAACAACATCTCTCGGGCCGAGGTGGACTGAGAGCCCATGGAACCGCTCGACATCGATCTGGACGAGGGAGAACTCGAGCTTCCCGCGGATCCCATGCACCTCAACATGGGGCCGTCGCACCCGGCGATGCACGGCACCGTCCGCATCGTCCTCGAGCTCTCGGGCGAGACGATCGTGAAGGCCGACGTGCAGGTGGGTTATCTGCACCGCGGCTTCGAAAAGATGTGCGAGCGCGGCACCTGGGCCCAGGTGTTCCCGTACGTCGACCGGCTGAACTACGTCTCGCCGATGTTGAACAACGTCGGCTACGCGCTTGCCGTCGAGAAGCTCTGCGGGATCGCCGTGCCGGAGCGGTGCCAGTGGTACCGGATGGCGCTCGGCGAGCTCGCGCGCATCAGCGACCACCTCACGTGCAACGGCGCCATGGCCATGGAGCTCGGCGCGTTCACGCCGTTCTTGTGGTTCGTCAAGGCGCGCGAGATGGTCTGGGACATCCTCGAAGAGGAGACCGGCGCCCGCCTGACGCACTCGTTCGGCCGCATCGGCGGCATGGCGAACCCGCCGACGGCCGACTTCAAGGCCATGTGCGGCATGGCGGTAGGCAAGATCCTCGGCCTCGTCGAAGAGGGCGAGAAGATGCTGCTGAAGAACCGCATCTTCATCGACCGGCTGCAGAACGTGGGGCCGATCTCGGGGGCCGAGGCGGTGTCGCTCGGATGGACGGGGCCGTGCCTTCGCTCGACGGGGATCGCCTACGACATACGCAAGGCGCACCCCTACCTCAAGTACGACGAGGTCGACTTCGACGTCCCCGTCGGTACCCGCGGCGACACGCTCGACCGTTTCCTCTGCCGCCTCGGCGAGATCCGCCAGTCCAAGCGCATCATCGAGCAGTGCATCGAGCGCATGCCCGACGAGGGCCCCATAAACTCCGACGATCCGCGCGTCGTGCTCCCGGGCAAGACCGACGTGTACACGACGATCGAGGGCACGATTCAGCACTTCAAGCTGATCATGGAGGGCGCCAAGGTCCCCGCAGGCGAGGTCTATTCGTACACCGAGGGCGGCAACGGAGAGCTGGGGTACTACCTCGTGTCCGACGGGTCGGGCACGCCGTACCGCGTGCGTATCCGGCCTCCCTGTTTCCAGATCACGGGGGGCCTGCACCGGCTCATCGAGGGCCGCATGCTCGCCGACATCGTCCCGACGTTCGGCGCGTTGAACATGATCGGCGGCGAGTGCGACCACTGAGGCGGACGGGACGGAGGCTTACGGGATAGCGATGGGCACCTTCAAACTCGACGGCAAACCGATCCCCTTCGAACCGGGGGACACCGTCATCAAGGCCGCGTGGCGGCAGGGGATCGAGATCCCGCACTACTGCTGGCACCCGGGCCTGTCGGCGCCGGCCAACTGCCGCATGTGCCTCGTCGAGATCGCGCCCAAGCCGGGGCAGCGGCCGGTGGTCCTCGACATCCTGGAGCTTGACGCGAGCACGGGCGAGTACAAGCCCGTCCAGAAACCCAAGCTGCAGCCTGCCTGCTACACGCCGGCCTCCGAGGGGCTCGAGATCATCAGCGACAACAGCCCGCACGTGCGCAAGGCGCGCCACGACGTGCAGGAGTTCTTGCTCCTCAATCACCCCGTCGACTGCCCCATCTGCGACCAGTCCGGCGAGTGCAAGCTGCAAGACTACTGGCTCGAGCACGGGCGGTACCAGAAGCGGATGCGCGACGAGCCGGTGCACAAGCCCAAGGGCGTCGTCTTCGGCAAGACGATCGTCTACGACGGCGAGCGCTGCGTGATGTGCACGCGGTGCGTCCGGTTCATGGCCGAAGTGGCCAAGGATCCCGTGCTCGACATGCGCGAGCGCGGCAACCTGAACGAGATCTTTGTCGCGCCCGGCCGCGAGCTCGACGGCCACTACACCTTCATGACGGAGCACGTGTGCCCCGTCGGCGCGCTGACGACGCAGGACTTCCGCTTCAAGGCGCGCGTCTGGTTTCTGCGCACGACGCCCACCGTCTGCCAGGGCTGCGCGACGGGCTGCAACGCCCACCTCGACTACGACCCTCGCTACAACCGCGCCTACCGCTACCGGCCGCGCGACAACGAGAAGGTCAACCAGTTCTGGATGTGCGACGAGGGCATGCTCACCTACAAGGAGGCGCACGACGGGCGCGCGCTCGAGGCCAAGGTGGGCGGCGCGGTCGTGTCGACGGCGAAGGCGCTCGACGCGGTCAAGGCCATGTTCGCTGGGGTCGGGCCCGACGCGATCGCGGTCGTCCTGTCGGCGCAGCACTCGCTCGAGGACAACTGGGCGCTGCACGAGCTGGGAACGGCGCTCGTCGGCGCCAAGAGCGTGTACGCCTCGGGCAAGCCCGAGGGCTATCAAGACGCGATCCTCATTCACCGCGACAAGAACCCGAACACCAAGGGCGTCGCCGAGCTTGCCCCGGGGGCCAAGCCGGTGCAAGCGTTGCTCGACGACGTCGCCGCCGGTCGCATCACGCACGTGCTCGTCGTCGGCAGCGCCGCGACGGTCGACGTCGAGGCCTTGCGCGCGTCCAAGGTCGTGACGATCGCCGCGCACGACGGGCCCTTCGCCGCCGTCGCGTCCGTGTTCTTGCCGGCCACGGCCTGGGCAGAGCATTCGGGGACATACGTGAACGCGCGCGGGATGCGGCAGGTCGGCGAGGCGGCGCTGCAGCCGCAGGGCGACGCGCGGCCGGCCTGGCGTCAGATCGCCGACATCGCGACGGTGCTCGGCTACGAGGCTCCCTGGAAGAAGATCAGGCAGGTGCGGGCGCAGCTCCTCGGGAGCGCGCCGATCGAGTCGACGCCGTCGCCGTCGGTCTCGGCACCCGCCGAGTAGCGGATCCCCGCGTGGACGAGAGCGTACGAAAGACATGACCCTCAGCCAGTTCGTGTGGACGATCGTCAAGATCCTCATCATGGCGGGGTTCGTATTGAACCTCGCCGCGATCCTGACGTGGGCCGATCGGCGTCAGAGCTCGATGATCCAGGACCGGATCGGGCCGAACCGCGCGGTCATCAAGGTGTTCGGCAAAGAGTTCCGCCTCGCGGGTCTCCTGCACCCCGCCGCCGACGGCTTGAAGTTCTTCACCAAGGAAGACTTCATGCCGCCGAAGGCCGACAAGCTCCTCTTCATGCTCGCGCCCATCATCGCGATGGGGATGGTCTTCACGCTGGTGACGACGGTCCCGTTCGGCGACACGGTCTGCATGCACGAGTTCTTGCCGAGGTTCCCCAACATCTTCGTGGGGCCGGCGGTTCCGCGATGGGGTTCGTGCTCGGCGGACGTCAAGAGCGGGTACTTCCCGATCGATCTCATGGTGGCGCCGCTCGGCGTCGGCATCCTCTTCGTCTTCGCGATGTCGGGGCAGGGGATCATCGGGGCCGCGATCGCCGGCTGGTCCAGCGACAACAAGTTCAGCCTGATGGGCGCCCTCCGCGCGGCGAGCCAGATGGTCTCCTACGAGGTCACCCTCGGGATGTCGCTCATCGGCGCGATGATGATCTACGGCACGGTGCGCCTCGACGACATGGTCCGCTGGCAGAGCGACCATGCGTGGGGGATCTTCGTGCAGCCCCTGGCGTTCTTTCTCTTCTTCACGGCGGCGGTGGCCGAGAACAAGCGCATCCCCTTCGATCTCCCGGAGGCCGAGAGCGAGCTCGTCTCGGGCTACTTCACCGAGTACGCCGGGATGAAGTTCGGGATGTTCTACTTCGCGGAGTACGCGGAGGTCGTTACGGGGTCGATGCTCCTCGTGACGATGTTCCTCGGCGGGTGGGCGCTGCCGTTCTTCCACCGCGACGGCCTCACGATCGCGTTCGGGGGCGTCACGCTGGTCCACCTGCTCATCCCGCACTTCTGGATGACGCTCCTCGGCGTCCTGACGTTCTTCGGCAAGGTGATCGTCATCTGCTGGGTGCAGGTGTTCGTCCGGTGGACGCTGCCGCGTTTCCGGTACGACCAGCTGATGAAGCTCGGCTGGCGGGTGCTGCTCCCCGCGTCGCTCGCCAACATCCTGGTGACGGGCGTGGTGTGGCTCGTCCTCGATGAGGCCGGGCCCGAAGTGGCCGATGCGCTGCGTCTCGCGGCCGACCTGACTCAGGCGCTGGTCGTCGTGGTCCTCTCGTACCTCGTCTTCAAGCTGCTGAGGGGCTGGTTTGCGCCCTTCAAGCACGAACGCACGCTGCTTGGCTCGTCCGCGGAGCAAGCGGGCAAGCTCGGCGGTACCAAGTCGACGGCGATGCAGGCCTGATCGAGGACTCTCATGGCGACCCCCACGTTTCCCAAGAAGACCGCCCCCCTGAACGCCGTGCCGGTGACGTACACGGCGCCAAAGTTCGAGGTGCAGAGCTACCTGCCGGAGATCTTCCGGGGCGTGGGCCTGTCGATGAAGCACTTCTTCGACAACACGCGCGAGATGGTCCAGGGTAAGCGCCCCGATCCCGTGCTCGACCGCTACGAAGCGGGGATCACCACGATCTCGTACCCCGAGCAAAAGCGCCCGTACCCCGAGCGGTTCCGGGGCGTGCACCGGCTGACGACGCGGCAAGACGGAAGCATGCGGTGCGTGGCCTGCTTGTGCTGCTCCACGGCCTGCCCCGCCCAGTGCATCTTCATCGAGGCGGGCGAGTACCCGCCGGGCGACAAGCGGCGGGGCTACGAGCGGTTCCCGGTTCGCTTCGTCATCGACGAGCTGCGCTGCATCTTCTGCGGCTACTGCGTCGAGGCCTGCCCGTGCGACGCCATCCGGATGGACACCGGGCACCACGCCGTCCCCTACGACTCACGCGATCAGTTCATCTACGACCGGGATTTGCTGCTCTCGTTCGAGGGCGCCAAGGGTACGTTCGAGACGCAGAACCCGCGCCACGAGCCGGGCGAGGCCTCCCATCCAGGGGTCACGCGCGAGCACGGGCATTCCTAGAGCACAGCGCATTTCACAACCGAATCCGGTGGGGA
>PLIR01000462.1 GCA_003139415.1 Myxococcales bacterium
CGCGAACCGATCGTCCAGGGCCTGCCGCTCTCGGAGCGCCCTCGATACCTGGCGCTGCCCCCGGGGTTACCGGAGAGAGTCGCCGAGCTCGGGCACCAGTGGACGGACGGACTGGCAACGCCCGAGGCCAAGGCCACGGCCATCGAGACGCACCTACGCCGCGACTACGTCTACGATTTGCATTCCCCGTCGTCCGGAACGGCGCAGCCCGTCGACCATTTCCTCTTCGAGTCCCACCACGGGCACTGCGAGTTCTTCTCGACGGCCATGGCGCTCATGCTGCGCGCCGTGGGAATCCCATCGCGCAACGTCACGGGATTCGTCGGCGGCACGTGGAACCGATTCGGACGCTATTATGCCGTGCGCGAAGGGGACGCCCACTCCTGGGTCGAGGCGTACATCGATGACCCGACGCGACCCGGATGGCACACGTTCGACCCGACCCCACCGGGCGGCGCGCAACCGCTCGAACCGCCGGGAGGCGCCTACTACTACGCACGCGATTTCGTCGAGGCCCTGTCGCAACGCTGGGACACGTACGTCGTGGGGTACGACCTTCGCAAACAGGTACGAATCTTCGAGGAATTCAGCCGTCGCTACGAGCGGATGCGGTCGCGCGCAGGAATGGACCGGGGCCCCCTCCACCATTTGACGCGAGCCCCCGCGGTCGCCGCGCTGCTCCTGCTCGCGGCGGCGATCGGCTACGTCCTCTGGAAGCAGCGACGGCGGCTGGCGCAGGTCGAGCGGCGCGGCACGAGGCAGGCGAACGACCCTCGACTCGACGCCGCGGCCGCGCTCTACCGCCATCTCGAGACCGCCCTGCAGCTTCAAGGCGTCACCCGCCAGCCGGCAACGCCGCCCCTGCGCCATGCCGAAGACCTCCGCGCGCGACGCCATCCTCTGGGCGAGGAGGTGCTGTCGTTGACGCAGGTCTATCTCGAGGCTCGGTTTGGGGGCCAGTCGCTCACCGACGCCGGGCGTCGTGATTTCGAACGCCGTGTCCGTTCGATTCGGCTTCGCCCCACCACGTAACAACGCGCGCAAGAACCGCGCGCTCTGGGCATGCCAGGCCTTCTTCAGGCCACCGGTCTTCAGGCCACGGTGCGGTCGAGGCTTATCTGGACGGCATCCTGCTGCGCCGACCGAGCCACGACACCGTAGACGCTCCCTCGACCGGGCCGAGCACGCCGGGCGTCGAACTCCAGGTCCGTCGCCCCCGTGTCGATCCAGGCGACGACGAGTGGCTTTTCGCCATTTGCGCCCGACCCGAGTGACTCGCGGATCTCCAGGAGGTTCACGTGGATCCCCTGACGCAATTCTTCTGCAGTCACCGAGCGTTGCATGCTCCCGACGGGGCGAGCGCTGAGGCCCGGGACCGCCCCGTCGCTCCGGTCGTACGACTGGATCACGAGGCGGTACATGGCGCTATCGGAGGGCACGACCTTGGCCCGGACCTCGGCGCGGATCGTGTGAGCCGCATCCCCCAGCGTGGTGGCCGCAAGCAGGGCGAGCCACGAACCAGCAGTCGCAGACCGCGTCCGGCGCGGGACAGTCTTGAGGTTCGGGGTGGTTGCCATTGCTCGACCGGAGAGAGCTCTTGCCATAACCGTGCCAGCGATGCGGCAACGGTTCAGCAACGTTCTACGTACGGCCCCCTGCTTAGTTTCACACCTGGGACCACTTGGATCGTCGAAGAGATCCGCGTCGAGCTGGCGACCGGGGGCGGAGCGAGGAGGCCGTCCGTCATCGCTCCAGGGTGTCCGCGCCACGTCAATGTGTCGCCGCTCGGACGCGCGGCCCATGACAAAACCATCCCACCTCGACCAGAGTGGCACGCAGGCTCGACCGCACGTTTGCCACGAGGCGAGCGGTCCTAGCCGTCGCGCACCAGTCTCACGCGCTCAGTTCGACATGCGCGCCGAGATGGCCAGCTCGTCGCCCGGGCCGCGGTCGACGACGACCGTCGTCCCGGGAGGGAACTCGCCCGCCAAGACCTTGCGCGCCAGAGGGTCTTCCAGGCTGTGCTGGATCGCGCGCTTGAGAGGGCGCGCCCCGTACTGGGGGTCCCATCCCGCCTTCGCCAGGACATCCTTCGCGCCGTCGCGCACGTCGAGGCGCAGGTCGCGCCGCGCGAGGCGCGCGGAGAAGCGCTCGAGCTGGATGTCGACGATGTGGCGGATCTGCTGCACGTCGAGCCTGCTGAAGAACACGATCTCGTCGAGACGATTCAGAAACTCCGGACGGAAGACCTTGCGAACGTCGTCCATGACGCCACGGCGGATGAGATCGCGCCGCGTCGCGTCGTCGAGGCCGGGTCGCTCTTCGATCGCGTGAATCTGCGCCGACCCGATGTTGCTCGTCAGAATGATGACGGCGTTCTTGAAGTCGACGGTGCGACCCTGCCCATCGGTCAGCCGGCCGTCGTCCAGCACCTGCAACAAGACGTTCCAGACGTCGGCGTGCGCCTTCTCGACTTCGTCGAAGAGAATCACGGAGTACGGGCGACGGCGCACGGGCTCGGTGAGCTGCCCGCCTTCTTCGTAGCCGACGTACCCGGGCGGAGCGCCGATGAGGCGAGAGACGGCGTGTTTCTCCATGTACTCGCTCATGT
>PLIR01000057.1 GCA_003139415.1 Myxococcales bacterium
AGCGCGTCCGCTTTCTTGGCGGCCCGCTCGACGACGACGTGTGCCCCGGGGGGAGCGAGGACTTGCTTGGCGCCGAGATCGAGGGTCGTCCATAGTTCGTCGATCGTCGTCTCGTCCCGCAAAGGCGAGCGCCCATTGGGCTGAAGCTCGCCGACGACGACGGTCCCTTCGCCGTGGACATGGGTCACTTTGCTCGAGTCCACCGGCGCCGGAGCATCGGCAACCCGCGCGCTCGTGCGCACGCTGCNNCGTGCGCACCGTGGGCGCGGAGACGACAGGAGCGTCCGGAGCCCCGCCGCAACCCGCAAAAACGAACACCACAAGCAGGAGCTCGACCTTCACCCCCACCACGTTACCCCGAGCGGGGCGGGCGCGATCGGCGAAGGCACTTCCCTCGCTCGACGAAGGGCGCCCCACTCGGTCAACCCGCCGCTCACCCGCTCCAGGTACCCACTGTCGCGCACGATCTCCCGATACTCCGGCACCGCGCCGACCCACGCGCCCATTCGCACGTTCGGAGCGTCCGTGAGGTACATCGTGGGCATTCCCATGAGCGCGGGACCATCCATGCCCGCGGTCGTGACGCCCAACTGACCGACGACGTCGTGGGTCTCGCGCAGGTGCTCGAAAAACTGAAGTTGCGCCCTTCGGCTATCGTCGCAGCGGAAAACCGGATCCTTCCAGAAGAGGACCATGTCCTCGGCGCCCTCGGGGACGGCGCCGTGACGGAGAGCATCGCCGAGGAGGATCGGCAAGAAGCCCGCCTGCTGCACGCGCCGGGTGAGCTCGACGAGCTCGGAGAAGATCGTGTTTCGACCCGGGTGGTGCACGCCGTCGCGGATCCAGACGAGCGCCTTCCGGCGATCGCCCCATTTGGCCAGCCTTGGATCGATCCAATCCCTCACGGCCGTCGAGACCGACGCGTCGCCGAGGAACGCGGCGCGAAGCTTCTGCTGGGCACCCAGCGGGTCGGCTCGGAAGGCGCGCGCGACGACGTCCGGCGTTTGCTTGTTCGCACGTGGACGCGAACGGTACGGCCGCAGCCGATCGCCGAGCCCCGCGTCGCGAAGGAACCGTTCGGCGTGCGCCGTAGCCGGCATTCCGGGCTCGATCTGGATGGTGACGCCCCCGAGCACGGCGGCGGCGGCAAGGTACCAGCCCTCGCCGAACGAAAAGCCGTGGTCCGTATGGAAGGTGTATGCATCGTTTCGATCGTCGACGATCTTGCGCGCGGCCCGCGCGGCGGCATCGGCTCTTTTCGCCGCCGCGCGGGCTGCCCGGGCGACCGACGAAGAATCCTTCCCCATCGCGCCGGCGGCCATCTCCGCCGCACGGGCGGCGTCCTCGGCGGTCCCTACGATCCTCTCCGCCCGTCGCCAGCCCTCGTCGCACGCGTCGAGCGTCGGCGCGCGCTGCGCGCTCAGCGAGAGCTGCCCGGCGCCGTGGAGCGCGTCCTCGGCGCGCGCGGCGTGTGCGCTCGCGAGGATCAATCGTGCGCGCTCCATCGTCCCACCCCCGGCCGCCGCCAGCGCTCGCTCCGCCTGATCGATCGCGTGCTCCAGGAGACTGCGATGGCGCTCGCGGGTCTCGCGTCCGCGAAGGTGGACGACGAGCTCGAGCGCCTCGGCCAGGGACCGAGCCGCCTCATGCTCGAGCGACTCCGCAGCAAAGGCCTCCTCGGTCGTCATCACGGCCTAGCGGGATTGTACCTCCCGGTCGAAGAAGGCGCGCACGACGGCCAGGCCGTGAACGCGTTCTGCCGCAGGTGCCCCACCGCCGGAGCCAGGAGAGCGCAACGCAGCCCTTGAGCTCTTCGGTCGCAAATTGCGAATTGTCCACGCGCTGCGCATCGTTCTGCATCGCAGGCTCGTTTCGCGTCTAAAACGCGACTCGGTCTCGTCGAAACGCGCTCCACTGCGGCTCGCGATCGGACCGTGAGAGATGAACGGCGCCGCGCATCTCACCGTAGACGACCTTGGCATGCGACTTGTACTGGACGTTGCATGATTATCGAACTGGCCGCGCGCGAGAGCCCGGCAGATCGCGTTGCGCAGCTCGCCGGAGCCTCCTTGGCCGCGTCGGCGGCCTGAACGTGTCCGACAGCTCCCTTCTCCGGACCTTGGTGTCCGCCCAAAACGATACGCAGTCGGGTGCCGGGCTGGCCCCCGGAGCGGGGACCCTCATCGATTCGGTTCCCGTAGCGGGGACCCTCATCAATGGGGCCTATCGCGTCATCGGACCTCTGGGCGAAGGTGCGATGGGCGTCGTCTTCCTGGCCGAGGATCAGAGCCTCGGCCGGCAGGTTGCCGTGAAATTTCTGCGCCAGAACCTGCTGGACGAGTCGTTCCGGCAGCGCTTTGCAGCCGAGGCGCGCGCGATGGCGCGCGTGAGCCATCCGAACGTCGTGCAGATCCACGCGCTCGGCGAGCACGGCGGCGTTCCTTTCTTCGTGATGGAATTCGTCGAGGGCCAGAACCTGGAGCAATGGCTGATCGGTCCCGGCCAGCCGGCCGCTCCGGACCTCGCGCTTCGAATCCTCGACGGAATGTGCGATGGCGTGGCGGCGATTCACGCGGCCGGCACGGTTCATCGCGACCTGAAGCCGACGAACATTCTCCTCGACGCCGAGCTGCGGCCGCGGATCGCGGACTTGGGGCTGGCCGTCCTCTGGCGAGAAGATCAGCCGAACAAGCGCGAGTTCGTCGGCACGCCGGCGTACATGGCCCCCGAGATCGTCTTCGGCGACCAGTTCGATCCCGCGCACCGATCGAGCGCCGACATCTATTCGCTTGGCTGCATCGCCTACGAGCTCGTCACCGGCGAGGCCCCGTTCTTCGCCCTCGGAGGGGCGGCGGAAACGCTCCTCCAGCACGTGACGAAGGAAGTGCGCGTCCCGAGCTCCGTTTGCGCGCGCAGCTCTCCGGAGCTGGATCATGCGATTCTCCGCGCGCTGGCCAAGGACCCGACGAATCGCACGCCAACGGTGGACGCGCTCCGCCGCGACTTTGCGGCCGCGCGTAGGGGACTTCGAGAGCCGGTTCGCATTCTCGTCGCCGACGACGACGCCGTCTCCAGGCGACTCGTGGCCGTCGTGCTGGAGCACGCCTTTCCTGGTGCCGACGTGGAATGCGCCGCGGATGGACAGCAGGCGGTCGAGGCCTTCGACAGGAGTCACCCGTCGGTCATGCTCATCGATCTCAGAATGCCTGGGCTGGACGGCTTTCAGCTCACGGAGTTCATCCGCAAGAAGCGTGACCCGTCATCGTCCATTCCGATCATCGTTCTGACGGCGGCCGCGGGACCCAACGAGCGGAAACGACTCTCGGCCCTGGGTGCCGACGGGCTTCTGGTCAAACCCGTCGCCGCCGAGGAGATCGTCGCCACGGTGCGTCGTTGCTTGCACGAACGGACGAGCGGGGCTTCACGTCCGCCTACGCCGTTGCTGCACATGTAGTTGTCCCCAGCGTCGTGCCGACGCTCGATCCGGGGACGTCGGACACGGAGTTTCGGCTGGGCCTCGCGCTATCGTGAAGGAACCGCGTGCCGCTCGCAGTAGTTAGGTCATGACGTGGGTGCGATGCATAGGGCTCCTGGCTGCGCCTCTCGCTCTCGGCTGCGGGACGGGCGGCGGAGCGAACTACAGCCTGGACGTCGGGACGGAGGAAGCCGGTCCGTCGTTCGTGCTCCGGGCAACCGACAGCGGCCAGGGCGGCCTCGATGCTTACATCGAGCAGAATCAGGTGGCCGTGAAGGTCATCACGCTGAGCTGCGCGGGCGATTGCGCGATGGTCTAAGCCGTCGGGACCGGAGGTCTTCCGCCCTACTCGTTCAAGTGGGACGACGGCACGACGAGCGCCACGAGGCAGG
>PLIR01000559.1 GCA_003139415.1 Myxococcales bacterium
CCCACCGCCCCGTCGGGCAGTCCACCTTCTCCGCCACGGACACGACCGGAGCCCGCGCCAGGAGAACGGTTTGCTCTCCGTCCGCGCGATCGCTCGCTCGCGCCACATCGAATCCCTCCTCCCGGAGCAAGCGTTCCCATTGCTCGCCCGACAGAAGCGCGGAATCGTGCCGGAGCTCGACGTCCTGGAATGCCCACCAGCCTTCGAGCAAGCCGAACGTGACCTCAGGCCAGAAAGGGGGGTGAGTCAGCTCCACCAGCGCGAGAAGGCCGCCCGGCCGGAGGAGCGAGCGGAGGCGTCGGATAGTCTCTCGTACGTCCCGGGTCGCATGCACCGCGTCGGCCGCCACGACAATGTCGAATGACCGGACCGCGAACCCCTGTTCGGCGGGATCCTGCTCGAGGTCGAGTTCCCGGAACGACATCATCGGGAAGGCGCCAAAGCGCTCGCCTGCGCGGCTCAAGAAGAGCGGGGAGACGTCGGTATAGACGTATTCGCTCACCCGACCGCAGAGCGACTCGAGGAGGTGCACGGTGGTGCCTCCCGTCCCGGCCCCCGCCTCGAGCACACGGAGCCCCTGCTCTCGCACCGACCCGACTTTCCCCAGGGACTCGGCGAGCGAGTCCGCGAGAATCCGGTTGTATACGTGCGCCGTGGGACCGGTCGCGTACAGGTGCTCAAGCACTGCGCCACTACCGTCCGGGAAGAGAAGTGAAAGTGGGTCCACCTCTCCTCGCCAGACTGCGGCGAGCGACTCGCCGCAGCGACGAACAAGGGCCCCTTCGGCAGCGTAGTCGGGAAATGAGGCTGCGAGAGCGTCCGCCTGCTCGCCGGCGGACCGTACAGGCGCAATCCTTACGACCCACGTATCTCGTTCGAGCTCAAGTATGCCAGCTCGCGCCAGCTCGTCGACCGCACGCTCGAAAGCGCGCCTCTGTCCGGGTGCCACGCCAAGTTGCTCCGGGAGGGTGGCGCGCAATGCACGATTGCTCGCCGTGATCGCGAAGCCGAGTCGCGTGAGCGCCTCGACCGCGTAGCCGAGGGCCATCCGATCGAGCGCGGGACGCGCCTGGTCGTAGTGACGGTCTCGGGAATGGCTGCGGGCTAGCGTCCGAGCGGTGTCCGTGAGGATGCTCCGAGCCTGGCCGAAGGCCTCCTGGGGCGCCGACATGGGATGGTCCCACGCTTCACTCAGCTCCCACTGCGCGACGTGAAGCGGGGAGGCGCCTCGAAACACCTTCGAGGACCGGCTGCCGATGTTCTCCAGCGACTTGAACTCAAAGCCACGAACGTCGAGGACCACATTCCCGTCGTCGTCGGCGATGGTGAGGTCCCCGGAGAACCCCGTATCGTCCAGCTTCTCCAGACGAGCATGCGCCCAAGCCGACTTGGCCAGCGACCCGAAAACGCGGAGCTCGCGAACCCGCACCGGAAGCGCGCTTCCCTCGGCCTTCCGGTCGAGGTTCGCCACGATCGTCTGGAAACAGCCGTCGAGGAGCACGGGGTCGACGCTCGTCGCCGCAGAGCGGAGCCCATTGGATTCTACGCGCGCAATGCACTCTCGCTCTCCGAGATACACCTGCTTGACCGTGCGGAACGCCGGGCCGAAATTGTCCCCCATCCGGGTCAGCTTCGCGTAGACGTCTTCGTGCGAGAGAAGACCGAGGCACCGCGCGCGAACTCCCGCGACGTCGAGCCTCGCTCGGCCACAGCCTGCGGTCCCGACCGCGAATCGCCCGGAAGCGTTGCGCTCCCAATCGCTTTGCCGCGCCTGCCGCGAGGAGACGGAGAAGGCCTGATCGTTCAAGGCGAATCGCGCGAGTACGACGCCGTCGGTCGGCATGACCATGGCACGCTCGAGGGCCACATCACTCAGCAGAATGGCTTCGTCGGGATGGCTCTCCCGGATCGCCGCGATCGCCATCTCCAGATATCCGGCTGCAGGCCAGATCACGTCCCCTTGCACGCAATGATCGTACATTTCCTCGAGCGTGTGCCGCTCCACGGCGAGCTCCCAGGTCGGCGTCGGACCTGGGATCACGAGACCAAGCAGGGATGGCCCACGCCGCGGCCGACGGCTCGCGAGTGATCCATCGGACTCCTTCCAGTGCCGCTCCCGCTGCCAGCTGTATCGCGGAAGGGAAACGAGCTTCCCCTGGATGACGGCACGCCAATCGATCGTCACGCCGACGACGTGCATGGCCGCGAGAGTCTCACTGACGGCTCGAAGCTCCGGCTCCTTGCGACGAAGGGAGGCGTAGCTCGCGACGCGACGTTTGCCGGCGACCGCGCACTCGGCGATCGAACTGCCGAGCACTGGATGCGGGGCGATTTCGAGGAATGTGTCGATCCCTTCGGCCATCATGCGACCGACGGCGGCCGCGAAGCGCACGGGCTGCCTGAGGTTCGCGGCCCAGTACCGCGCGTCCAGCTCTTCGCCCGTCACCCCCGCGCCGGTCACGGTGGAGAAGAGGGGTGTCGCCGCCGCACGCGGCACGAGGGACCCGAGCGCTGCTGCGAGCGGCGCACACAGGGGCTCCATCGCTGGCGAGTGTGCCGGCACGTCGGCGCGGAGAAACTTGACGAATACGCCGGACGGCTCGAGCGTGCCGGCGATGGCTTGCAGAACGGTCGGATCTCCGGCGAGCGTCACGCTTGTCGGCCCGTTCACCGCCGCAATCGACACCTCGCTCTCGTGACCCTCGAGGTACGAAGCCACCTCTTGCTCGGACAAGCCCACTGCGAGAAGCCGCCCCTTCCCCTGAGTCGTGACTTGCAGCTTGCTCCGCTCGACGACGACGCGCGCGGCGTCTCGGAGCGAGAGCACTCCCGCCGCGTGCGCTGCCGCCGCCTCTCCGACGGAGTGGCCCACAATCGCGTCTGGCTCCACGCCGAACGAGCGCCACATCGCCGCAAGGCCGCACTGCAACGCGAACATCGCGGGCTGCGCGAAGTCGAAGCGGGCGAGGCGCGAATGCGCTTCGTCGTTACGCATCTCGTCGACCAGCGACCAGCCCACCCAGGGGCGCATCTCCGCGTCGCACGACTCAATCACCTGGCGGAAGACCGGCTGATTGCGAAGGAGCTCCTGGCCCATTCCCCACCAATGGGAGCCCATCCCGCAGAAGACGAATCCGACCCGCGCCACGCGAGCGACGCCGGTGAAAACGGCGGGCCTTGCTTCCCCCCGCATCCAGGAGCCGAGTTCGGTGGCGGCCTGCTCGGCGGAGCGCGCCAAGACCGCCATACGATGAGGATGGTGCTCGCGCCGAGCGGCCGCCGAGTGGCAGATGTCGCCAAAGGATACCTTTGGACCCGAATCGAGCCAGCTCGCCAACGACCCGGCCGACGCCCGCAACGCAAGCTCCGATCGGCCCGAGAGGGAGAGCACGTAGAGCCCGGACTCCGAAGTTTGCTTCCGCTCGTCCCTTTTGCCACGCGATAGACACCCGCTCTCGACAGCAGCCTCCGCACCCGAGAGGACGATGTGCGCGTTGGTACCGCCGAATCCGAACGAGTTGACGCCCGCGATGCGTCTTCTGCCGGCAATGGCAGGCCACGATTCGTTCGTGCTCGGCACGCGAACGCGCAGGAGGTCGAACGGGATCCGAGGATTGCCCTCGCTGAAGTGAAGGTTCGCGAAGAGCCGCTCGCTCGCGAGAGCAAGCGATGCCTTGACGAGCCCCGCGATCCCCGCCGCGGGCTCGAGGTGGCCGATGTTGGTCTTGACGGATCCCAGTACGAGCTCGTCACCGGGGACGCGCCCGACGCCAAGCACGGTGCCAAGGGCCTCGGCCTCGATGGGATCGCCCACCGGCGTCCCGGGACCGTGCGCTTCCACGAAATGGACCTCGTGTGGAGCGACCCCCGCCTTCGCATACGCTTCCACGAGCAGGTCCTTCTGAGCCTCGACGTTTGGTACGGCGATCCCCGTCGGCGTGTGACCGTCCTGATTGACGTGGGTCGCCAAGATGAGCGCCCAGATGGAGTCGCCGTCCCGCACCGCGTCCGAGAGGCGCTTGAGCAGCACGACGCCGGCCCCCTCGCCACGCACGAAGCCATCTCCTCCCGCATCGAACGCGCGGCACTGAGCCTGCGGCGAAAGCATGAATCCCTTGCCAAAGCCGATCGTCACTTCCGGACGGAGCAGCAGGCACACGCCACCGGCCAATGCCGCGTCGCAATCGCCGTTCCACAACGCCGAAGATGCGAGGTGCACCGCGACGAGCGAGGACGAGCAAGCGGTGTCGACGGCCATGCTGGGGCCGTGGAGGTCGAACGCATGTGAAATGCGGTTCGCCGCGATGCAGAGGGCCGTCCCCGTTGCCACGTAGCCGTCGATCGCTTCGCGATCGGACAGGAGCATGTCCTGGTAGTCGCTGCCGGAGATCCCTATGTACACACCCGTGCGGGCCCCGTACTTGGCACGCTCGAAACCGGCGTCTGCGAAGGTCTCCGACGCGACTTCAAGCATCAGCCGGGTCTGGGGGTCCATCGACGCCGCTTCACGCGGGGAGATGCCGAAGTACTGCGCGTCGAAGCGATCGATCTCGCGCAGGAACCCGCCTCGCCGCGCGTAGGTCCGCCCCGGCACATTCCGGTCCGGATGGTAGATTGCATCCGCGTCCCATCTCTCGGCGGGGACATCGACGATCGCGTCGACGTTTTCCTCGAGAAGGCGGAGAAACGCGTCAATGCCGTCGGCGCCCGGAAGGCGGCAGCCCATTCCAACAATCGCGATCGGCTCTCGAGTCGGCATCGTTCGTGGTCCTTGCGTGAAGGCGCGGTCAAATTGAAAGTCGATGCTCAGCCCGTGGATGCGTTCGACAAACGGCGGATCGGGGCTCGACCAAGGGATGGATGTTCGTCCGAGCCGAGCGCCGGCTTCGAGTCGGTAGTGACCACCCGTCCCTCGATGTGAAGGCGATTCGTCGCCGTCGCTGCTGCCTTTCTCGGGCCGTCGGCGAGATCCAGGCCGCAAAGCAGCGAGACGCCTCGCACTTGCTTCACGCGCTACGGGCTTGCCAGGGTCCGGGGCGCTTCGTTGTGAGTCTGCCGGCGCGGTCCCCTTCGCGCCCTCTCGTCCTCGAGCCGGACCACACCGGTGTCACCCTCGCGCAGTTCGGCGAGCTCCCGGCGCAGCGACGCTCGCCGAGGGGACCTGCAAGCGATCCGCAAACGCTGGCCGAGACCCCACCGATTGGCGAAGCCGCATCGTCCGCGTTTCCGTGACTGAAGCAAGCCGATCTACGTGGCCCCTCCGGGATTTGAACCCGGACACCCTTTCGGGCCGCGGATTTTAAATCCGCTGCGTCTGCCGATTCCGCCAAGGGGCCTAGCGCGACCGCCCTCCAGGTATATCCTGCGGCGCGAGGGACCGGCGCGTGACCGACACGATGGGCGGGGCCACCGTTGCGCTCCTCGAGGCGCGCATGGAGAGCGAGCTGGCTTCGCTGGTGCGGCGCCACGGCGGAGAGCCTCTTTGCGTCCCCGCGTTGCGCGAGGTCGAGCGGGACTGTTCGGCCGAGGCTTCCAGCGCCATCGACGCCACCTCGCGCGCCAGCGCCGTCGTCGTCCTGGCCACGGGGGTGGGTCTCGCGCGCTGGTTGACCGTCGCGGACGGGCAGGGACGGGGGGCGGAGCTTCGTGCAGGGCTGTCGCGAGCGACCATCGTCTGCCGGGGTCCCAAGCCGATCGCCGTACTGAAACGAGAAGGCCTCGCCGCCACGTTGCGGGCCGAGCCTCCCCACACGACGACCGAGCTTCTGCGTGCGCTCGAGGGCGTCGAGGTGCGCGGGCGCGACGCCGTCGTCGTTCACGACGGAGGCGCGATTTCGACCGTCCCCGATGCGCTCGCGGCTCGTGGAGCCACCGTGTACCCCGTGCGCCCGTACACCTGGGCCCTGCCCGCAGACGTCGGGCCGCTCCGCGAGCTCGTGGCCGCGCTCGTCGCGGGCCGCGTTCGTGCGGTCGCGGTCACCACCAATCTGGTCGGCCAGTTCACATAAAGGCGCTTCGGGGTCGAAGGCGGACCCTGGTCGAGCCTTGGTCGACCTAGTCTAGGTAACGCTTTTACCGGGAGCCCTAGTAACGCTTCATGCGTGTGGGGAAACGGAAACCGGGAGGTTCGGTGCC
>PLIR01000177.1 GCA_003139415.1 Myxococcales bacterium
TCTCGACGGCGGTGCACTAGCTCACGTATCTCCGTCGCCCCGGCGTCGCCGCCGGCCTCGCGGCTCGAAGTCGCGATCCGTCAGCATCGGCCGCGCCATTGCGCCGGCGTGGGTCGAGGTGAGCCAATCAACCCGACTGGGGTGCATCTGAAAGCACACGACGCAAAGCACGACGTTGACGTGCCCAACACAAACCTTGGCGTCGCCGTCGCGCCCGGTCACCAAGCGGTGGCAGCCCGAGCATCGGGAGGCGCACTCCTCGTCGACAGGGAGGCCCCACGCCTCCTCCGCCGCGGCCGGCGACGAAGAGCGCTTCACGCGCCCGCCGCCGCAGCCATCACCGGAAGGCCCCGAGGTGAAAGGTCGTCATCTGGTGAGCGTACTGCTGGTGAGCGTACTGTCCGTCGAATTCCGTGCTCATCGTAGGTTTACGTGCGCAGCGCAATCAGGGTCGACGGCGCGGCTTCCCTCCCCCCTGTGTGTCGGGGCTCGCGAAAATGAGTCACCGCATGACGCGATTGCTATCGGGGGCTCGGGCTCTGCCGCTCAGCGCGAGCAGCAACGGAAGCCGACGCCCGTGGCCGCTGTCGTGCGAGGCGACAGAATGTCACCCTCGCAAGCCAGCCCCCCGGCGTCGTCCTGAAAGCCGCCGCCGCGCCTGCCGCACTGCGCGGTGGGGCCGCGCGCGGGGCCGGCGTCGGACTGATCGCCGTCGGTGCAGCTGTCCTCCCACTCGCTGACGTTGCCGCTCATGTCGAAGAGCCCGGCAAGTCCGCCCTGGCACCCCGTCGCGGCGCCCACCGCGATCGTCGCATTGGCTCCGTAGTCTGCGCCGTTGCAAGCGCCCGCGTCGTAGACGTTGCCATAAGGGTAGGCGAGCCAGCCCGAGGAACTTGTGCCCGAAAGGCCCCCCGTGCACCCGCGAAACCACTGACTCTGGTCGCCGTTGTCGAAGTACACGGTCGCGTTGGTGCCTCCGCCGATGTTGCCGCACAGACGGCGCCCCGCCCACGCGCAGTAAGCGTACGCGTCGCACCAGTCGACCGCTTCGACGGGATGCGTGTCCTCGCCCGGGGCCGGCCAGCCGACGCTCGGAACGAAGGAGGTATTCCAGGCGCAGAACACCGGCTGGGTGGCAGGGTCGACGTGCGCCGCGAGGAACGCTGCGTAGCTCGCGTTCGTCACCTCGTACGCATCGAGGTCGAAGTCCTTGTGTTGATACGAATCGCTCGTGCCGATCGTCCCACCTTCGGGGCAGGTCCCGCAGTTCGTGGCGCCGCACGTTCCTTCGCACCACGGGCCATCGTAGAGGGACGCGTCGGTGTTCCCGTCCGCGGCGGCATCGGAGGCGGCGGCGCTCTCCGCGCTCGCGTCCGCAGCGGCGTCGGCTGCCCCCTCGGCGCTCGCGTCCGCGGCGCTCGCGTCCGTCGCGGCGCTCTCCGCGCTTGCGTCCGTCGCGGCCCCCATCCCGACGGCAGCATCGACCGTCGCACCCTCGGCGAGAACGTCGGCACCGCCGGCGGCGTCGAGCACGACGGTGGCATCCGACGCGGCCCCGTCCGTCGCCTGCGGCCCGCTGTCCCCGGGCCCCGTGTTCGAGCTTGTGCCGCAGGCGACGAACGCCGCGGCCGCCAAGGTTGCGAGGACGCACGCGGTGCCGACACGTCGCAAAAAGCGCATTTGTAGCCTTCCAGTTGTCCGGGATGAAGCCTCAAGAAGACCCCGACAACGGCCCCCCGGTCAACGACGCGCCGTGAGGCTCTACTTCTCGACGAACGCCCGCTCGATCACGTACGAGCCGAGCCGGTCGCTGTTGGCTTCGTCGAAGCCTTTCGCTTCGAGGATACCGACGAGATCCTTCAGCATCGCCGGGCTCCCGCAGAGCATGAAGCGGTCGTGCTCGACGTCGACGGCGGGCAGCGCGAGATCGCGGGCAAGCCGGCCATCCTCGACTAGGTCGTTGAGGCGGCCCTGGTTCCGGTAGGGCTCGCGGGTCACCGTGGGGTAGTAGAGCAGCTGCCGCTGGACCTGCTCGCCGACGAGCTCGTGGCGCGGGAGATCGTCCTTGATGAACGATCGGTACGCGAGGTCGCTCTCGCGGCGGACGCCGTGGGCGAGGATGACCTTCTCGTAGCGCTCGTAGGTCAGCGGGTCGCGGATGATGCTCATGAAGGGCGCTAGGCCGGTGCCCGTGGCGAGGAGGTACAGACGCTTGCCGGGGCGGAGGTTCTCGACCACCAGCGTCCCGGTGGGCTTGCGGCCGACGAGGACGCGCTGGCCGGGCTCGATGTGCTGGAGACGTGATGTGAGCGCGCCGTCGGGGACCTTGATGCTGTAAAACTCGAGGTGCTCGTCGTAGTTGGCGCTGGCCAGGCTGAAGGCGCGGAGCAGCGGGCGGCCGTCGAGCTCGAGACCCATCATCACGAAGTGCCCGTTCCGGAACCGGAAGCCGGCGTTGCGCGTCGTGGTGAAGCTGAAGAGCGAGTCGTTCCAGTGGTGGACGTCGAGAACTTGTTCTTCGTTGAGGGCGCTCATGACGAGCTTTTCTCCGGCAATCGGCGAGGTAAAGCGCCTCGTCCGTTCTCAACATGACCCGCCCTTTCGCATCGGTAAAACGGGATGATCTGATATGACTCTGCGGCGGAGCCGATATGCGCTACTCCCTGCGTCAGCTCGAGGTCTTCCTCGCCGTTGCCCGCGTCGGCAGCGTGAGCGGCGCGGGCGAGGCGCTTGCCATGTCGCAGTCGGCGGTGAGCGGCGCGCTCGGGGACCTGGAGCGGCAGTTCGGGCTACAGCTCTTCGATCGCATCGGCAAGCGCCTGCGGTTGAGCGAGCTGGGGCAGTCGGTGCGGGCGCAGGCCGAGGGAGTGCTCGACCGGGCGAGCGAGCTCGAGGCGGCGTTCGAAGGTCGCGCGGATGTGGGGCGGCTGCGGATCGGCGCGACGCTCACGATCGGCAATCACCTGGTGGCCCCGCTGATGGCTCGCTTCATGCGCGAGCACGACGGCGCCGAGCTCACGCTGGCCGTGGCCAACACCGAGGAGATCGCGCGGCGGGTGGCCAACTTCGAGATCGACGTCGGCCTGGTCGAGGGCGAGATCCAGCACCCCGACCTCGAGGTGACGTCGTGGCGCGACGACGAGCTAGTGGTCTTTTGCGCGCCGGGGCACCGCTACGCAAAGAAGCGCGCCCTCACCGACGCCGATCTGCGCGCGGCCAAGTGGATCGTGCGCGAGCGTGGCTCGGGCACGCGTCAGACCTTCGACCGTGCGATGCACGGCCTCATCGCGGAGCTCGATATCGTCCTCGCCCTCGAACACACGGAGGCTATCCGAGGGGCCGTCGTGGCCGGCCTCGGCCTGGGGTGCGTCTCGCGCATCGCCTTGCAGGAGGCGTTCGACCACGGCACTCTCGCGCCCTGCCGCGTGCCACACCGCGATTTTCGCCGGGAGTTTTACCTGCTGCTGAACAAACACAAGTACCGCGGGCGTGGGCTGGCGCTGTGGCTCGCGCTCTGCCGCGAGGCGCCGTCCGGATGAAGAGCGGGCTCACGCAGCTCGTGCTGCTCGGTGCGGGCTTCGACGCTCGCGCGCTGCGGATGCCGGAGATTGCCCGCCGGCGGGGTCGCCGTGTTCGAAGTCGATACGCCAGACCAGCTACGCCGGAAGCGGAGCGTGCTCACGAGGGCGAGCGTCAAGATGCCGGATCGACTCGAACCGCACCCGAACGCGTGGGTGACGAGGATCGCGACCGCGACCGTCTGAGCCCCCGGCGGCGTCTCGCCGCGATCGAAAACTCAGATGTACTGCTCGACAAGGTCCCCGCTGACTTGGCGCGTCGCGGCGTTGAGACGGTTCCACAGGTTGATCAACCCGATCGACATCACGAGCGCGCCGAGCTGGGTCTCGTTGTAGTGCCGCGCGGCTTCCTTCCAGACCTCGTCCGGCACGGGATCGGCGCGGTCGCTGAGGCGCGACCCAGCCTCGGTGAGCGCGAGCGCAGCGCGCTCCGCGTCGGAGTAATAGGGAGCCTCGCGCCAGGCCGAGACGGCGAAGATGCGTGCGTCCTTCTCGCCGAGCTTTCTCAGCGCGCGCCAATGCATGTCGACGCAGACGCTGCACCCGTTGATCTGGCTCGCGCGCAGGTTCATGAGCTCGAGCGTTGCTCGAGGCACGTCGCCCGTCTCCGTCGACTTGTGGAGGGCCTGGAGGGCCTCAAAGGCGCCGGGTAGGCTGGTCGCAGGGTTCTTCATTCGGGATTGCATGGTTCGTTCCTCTCACCGGGGTTAGCGGGGCCCACCCCGTCACATTCGTCGTGCGTCGCGGGTCTCACGTTGCATGACCCCTGACGACGGAGAAATGTGACCGATGGATGCGCCCAAATGGCTGGCGGAAAGGTTCGAGGAGCAGCGACCACGTCTGCGGGCCGTCGCCTACCGCGTGCTTGGCTCACTGAGCGAGGCCGAGGACGCCGTCCAAGAAGCGTGGCTCCGGCTCAGCGGAACCGCCTACGGTGAGGTCGACGATCTCGGCGCGTGGTTGACGACCGTCGTCGCTCGCATCTCGTTGAACATGCTCCGTTCACGCAAGAACCGGAGCGAGACTCACGTGCCCGAACCGATCATCGACCGCGCGGACGGAACGAGCCCGGAGCACGGAGCGCTGCTTGCCAACACGATCGGGCTCGCATTGCTCGTCGTGCTCGAGACGCTTGCGCCGGCGGAACGGGTCGCGTTCGTGCTGCACGACATCTTCGGAATGCCCTTCGAGGCGATCGCGCCCATCGTCGAGCGCACCCCGGAGGCTGCTCGCCAACTCGCCAGCCGCGCACGCCGCCGCGTTCAGGCGCGCCACGCCACCCCCGACGCCGACGTAGAAATTCAAGGAAGCGTCGTCGACGCTTTTCGGGCGGCCGCGCAGGACGGTGACTTTCACCGGCTCGTCGCCGTCCTCGACCCGGAGGTGGTCCTTCGAGCCGACGGCGGTGCGATGGCCGGCGCATCCGAGATCCGCGGTGCGGAGCAGGTGGCTCGTCGAGCGCAGAGCTTCTCGCGGGCGGGCCTGCTCAGGCGCCCGGCGCTCGTGAACGGCGCGCCTGGGATCGTTTGCATACTCGACGGAAAGCCGTTCTCGGTCATGGCCTTCACGGTCCGGGGCGGGAAGATCGCCGAGATCGACGTCCTGCGCGACCCGGAGCGGATCAGGCGACTCGATCTGACCGCGCTTGACGGCTAACGCGTCCAACCGCCCCGTCCGCCCGTCAGACCGTTTGCCGACGCGCGAGAGCGGCGAAGGTTCCTCCCCGCTTCATGAGGTCGTCGTAGCGACCCACCTCCACGATGCGTCCGCGCTCGAGGACGACGATCTTATCGGCGTGACGCACCGTACTGAGGCGATGCGCGATGACGACGCGTGTCACCCGTAGCTTCTCGAGGCTTTCGCTCACTGCCGCTTGCGTGACGTTGTCGAGGGCGCTCGTGGCCTCGTCGAAGAGCAGGATGACGGGCCGGGACGCCAGGGCACGGGCGATCAGCAATCGCTGCTTCTGACCCCCGGACAGCGCGGCGCCTCCTTGCGAGATGACGGTGTGCATCCCCATCGGCATCGCCTCGATGTCCTTGTCGAGCGCGGCGCCTCTCGCGGCCCCCCAGGCGTCTTCGACGCTGCGTCCGCTGTTGCCCACGATGTTGCTGTAGATGTCGCCCGCGGTGACGCGGCTGTTCTGCAGGACCACGCCGATCTGTTGACGCACGACGCGCACGTCGAGTCCCGCCAGCGCCTGGCCATCGAAGAACACGCCCCCTTCGGTGCACGCTTCGAAGCCCAGAAGGATGCGAAGTAACGTCGACTTGCCCGACCCCGATGGCCCGACGACCGCCACGAACTCCCCGGGCCGAATGCGAAGGTTCACGTCGTCGAGGATGAGCGGGCCGTGCTCTTCGTAGCGGAACGAGACGTGGCTCACTTCGATGCCGCCCGAGAGCTCGATTCGCGTATCGCCGCTGCCCTGGCTTTCGACCGCTTCGGTCAAGATGGGCTTCGCCCGCTCGTACATCGGAATGACGCTCAAGGCACGGAGCCCGTTGTCGATGAGGTAGAGCATCGCGCTCACGAACATCGAGAAGGCGGCGCTGAACGCGAGAAACTCTCCCGTGCTCAGCCGCGGAGTCTGCTCGCCGACGAGCAGCCAGATGACGATGCTGCAGACGAGCGGATACGACGCCTGGAACACGCTCACACGCACGTTGACCTTCTCGGCGCCGATGTCCGCGTCCCGACGTCGCGCGAACAACGCCGACCACACGCTGAACGCGCGGTTCTCGGTCCCGGTGATGCGGAGCTTCGCGATCCCCGTGATGAGTTGCAGGAGCAGGCCTCCTATTTTTCCGTCGAGCTCCGCGACGACTCGCTGACGAACCAGCCCGCGGGCCGCCGCGATCGCGGCGACCGTCCCCGCCACGAGGACGAGCCCTGTGGCGGCGAGCGCAAGCTTCGGGTCGATGAAGAACAGGAGCCCCAGGTTCCAGAGCGAAAATACGCCGCTCAGCATCGCCGAGAGCGTCGCGCCCGCGAGAACTTGTCGGATCCCTCCGATGCCCGCGGCCCGCGCGGCCAGATCGCCCGCCGAATATCGGCGGAAGAACGGGAGTGGGAGGCCGAGCAAACGATCCCAGACCCCCGCCTCGAGCCGGATGTCCATGAGCGTCTGCGCGCGCACGAGGGCGAGCCCCCGCGCCAGATCGAAGAGAACCCGGCCGGCCAGCACGGCCAGCAGCACGAGCGTCAGCTGCTCGAGCAGTCCACGCTCGGCGCCCGGGATGATGCGATCGAAGACCTGCCCCGTGAGCAGTGGGACGAGCGTGCCGAGCGATCCCGTCAGCGCACCGACGATCGCGACGAAGGCGAGGTCGCCCCTCGTGCGCGCACTGGAGAACCGCAGGACGTCCATCGGAGTGAGCGGACGGTTGGGAAGCGGCGCGTAGACCTGGTAGGCGTGCGGGTGAAGCTCTCCGGCCGTCTGTTCGGTCACCCGCCGAACCGCCCTCGTTCGAGGGTCGTGGAGCGCGTACCCGCGGCGCGACGGCAAGAGGGCCACCGGCGCGAGCTTCTCGTCCTGCTCCAGCGTGAACGCGAGAAGCGGGCCGTTGTCGTCGCGAAACCACCCTGGTTCGAGCAGCACGCGCCGCGTGCGGATCCCCGTAGTGCGCGAGAGCGCCATCTGCATGTGCGAAAAGGTCCAGCCCTCCGGGCTCACCACGCGCGGCGCGTCGGCGCCCAGGAAGCCAGCGATCAGACGGCAGGCGCGCTCGAACTCGCCGACCCCGCCGACGTCCGGCGGGAGCCTCTCTCCACGCCCGACGGCGGCGAGCTGACCGAGCGACTCCGCCAGGAGCCGCCGCTCCGTGTTGTGGGACATCGCGTCGCGCGAGAGGCGCAGATTCGCAAGCTCTGCCCGCCGCCGGCTCACCACTCGCACGACGAAGCGGTAGAAGCCGTCGGCGAAGGCGGCCCCTTTGGTCAACGCGAGAAGCTCCGTGCTTTGCCATATGCGCGTGCGCTCGCTCCCGCACTGCGCCCACGCATGCTCGCCGAGAGGCCAGCAATCCGCGTCGGCGCCGACCGAGCCTGGAGCGATCCCGACATAGCTCTGCGGCTGCTGTCGGGGCGCGATCCACAGGAGGCCCTGCTCCGCCCGCACCGCGACGCCTCCGTCGACGTCCACCGCCGGGCCGGCGGAAAGGGCGACCGTGCGTGTCGGTACGGGGGCGGACGGCAGCGTCGCGATGAGCAGCGCGATCCAGACGTCGAACAGCCCGCCGATCGCGGAGAGGGCCTCGGGGCCTTCGGCGAGCCGGAAGAGGAGGGCCGTGGGCACTCGCCAGACGACGCTCCCGCTGACCCCGGAAAGGATCAAGGCGGTGGCGCCCTCTCCGGTCTCCGGCTCGAGGCCAAAGAGGAGCGTACCCGGGCCGCAAACGGCCATGTGCTCGCGCCTGCCCACGGCGCGGCCGTGCTCGTACCCGACGCAGAAGAGCTGGTGGTGGTCCGAGAGAGTCAGGTACGCGCACGACGGATCGTCGAGCAAGAGCGGCCGATCACCCTGTACCGCGACGTTTTCGCAGCCGTCGCCCAGCTGCTCCCTCAACCAAGCGATGGTCTCGGAGGACATGGGCACGCTCTATGTCGCGGTGATGAGGCTGCGGTACGCACCCTCGCGGGCGATGAGCTCGTCGTGCGAGCCCCGCTGAACCACTCGACCCCTCTCGAGGACGATGATCTCGTCGGAGTCTCGAATGGTGCTGAGCCGGTGCGCCACGATGAGGCAACTGCAGCCACGCCGTCGCAGGTTCTCGTCGACTTGCCGCTCCGTCTCGGAGTCGAGCGCGCTCGTGGCTTCGTCGAGCACGATGAGGGCCGGCTGGCGGACGAGCGCTCGGGCGATCTCGAGCCGCTGCCGCTGCCCGCCGCTGAAGTTGAAGCCTCCCTCGGTGACCCGTGCGTCGTACCCGCCCTGAAGCTTCGTGATGTCCTCGTGGATGCACGCGTCCTTTGCCGCCTGGACCACGTCGATTTCCGGAATCGTGTCGTCCCAGAGGGTGATGTTCTCGCGCACCGTCCCCTCGAAGAGGGCGATGTCCTGATCGACCATCGCGACCGACGCCGTCAACGCCGATCGCGGCAGGCCCTCTCGGTTCCGGCCGTCGAACAGGACCTCCCCCGACCACGTTCGATACAAACCGGAGACCAGTTTCGCGACCGTCGACTTGCCGCTGCCGGTGCCGCCGACGAGAGAGACCCGCTGTCCCGGGGCGATGTGCATGTCGAAGTCCTCGACGAGCGGGGGCGAGAACGGGAGGTAACCGAACGTGACGCGGCGGAGCTCGAGCTCTCCCGTCAAGCGGAGCGCCGCCGTGTCGCCCTCCCGCGGGTCGCTTTGCACCGGCGCGAACATCGGATCGCTTTCCTGTTCGAGGATGTCGTCGAGGCGCTCGACGTCACCGCGAAGGTCCTGCGCCGCGGCCCCCACCTGCGAGAGCCGCTCGACGGGCTGCAGGAACCCCACCATGAGGCCCTGGAAAGCGACCAGCGTGCCGACGCTCAGATGACCTTCCATCACGCGCAGCGCGCCCACTGCGAGGACCAGGAGCGAGTTGACGTGAGACAGGCCGGTGCTGGCCATCAGCAGCCACTGCTCGCGCCGCGCCGCGGTCTGTTGCACGTTGGCGAGTTTGGCCTGGTGGCCCGCCCACTGGGCGAAGAACTCCGACTCGGAGCCGGTGGCCTTGATAGTCTCGATCATCTGGAGCCCGCCAGCCGCGACCCCCGCGAGCTTGCCCGCGCCGTGGCCGACCTTGCGACCGAGATCGGCCCTGGTACGCGACGTAAACCGCAGGAGAGCGAGGTTTGCGATCGCCGTCACCAAGCCGATCACGGCGAGCCAGTGATCGAGGTACGTCATGAGCGCGCCGTAAAAAGCCACGAGCATGGCGTCGAGCGCCACGTCCGACAACCGACTCGACAGCGCAGTCGCCACAGCGTCGTTCGCGCGGACGCGACCGACCAGATCGCCCGGCATGCGGGCCAGGTAGAAGCTCACGGGCAGCCGCAGCGCGTGCCACATGAAGCTACTCGACATCGTGACGCCCAGCTTCATGAAAAGCTTCAGGAGATATGTTCTCTGCAGGGCCGTGAGCGCCGATCGCAGCAGGGCCGTCAGGCCCATGCCGAGCAGCAGAGCGGGTAGCCAATATTCTTTGCCGCCGACGAGCACCTCGTCGACGAAGATCATGCTGAAGATGGGGGCCACGGTGCCGGGCACCACCAGGAGCAGTCCGGCGGCCACCACGAAGACGATCGCGGCCTGGGCCCCGATGACGCGGCCAAGGAGCGACGCGATCAATCCTGGACGACGGCCCGTGGGATTGAAGGCGGCGGTTGGCTCGAAGGTGAGCACGACACCGGTGAAGGCGTGCTCGAATTCTTCGTCAGTGACGATCGAGGGCCCGCTGGCCGGATCGTTCAGATAGACCTTTTTGCCGCGAAACCCCTCGACGACCAAGAAGTGATTGAAGTTCCAGTGGACGATGATGGGCATCGGCATCTCGCGCACTTCGTCGGGTTCCCTCCGGAATCCGCCGGCGTCGAGGCCGTACTTGCGAGCCGCCTTGAGGATGTTGCTCGCCTTGCTCCCGTCGCGCGAGACGCCGCACTCTTCTCTCAGCGATGCGAGCGGCACGAACGTGCCGTGGTACTCGAGGATCGACGCGAGGGCCGCGGCGCCGCATTCCGTGGCCTCCATCTGCAGGCGCGTGGGTGTGTGGGCCCTGCGGCCCGGCGCTAGCGCTCGTGCGGGGCTGCTCACTCACGTACCGGATTCGAAAGCAGGAAAGACGAGTCCGAGGGGGCGCTGCGTGCGCGTCGTGACGTACCCCGTGCACCGCGTGCCGCTCGTGAGCACCACGTCGGGGCCGTTTCCCGACGACCAGCGGTAGCCGCTCGGCGTGTTCGGCTGCAGCAGGAGCTCCGCACGCACGCCGATCGGCGTTCCGTTGGTCTCCGCGAGGAACGCGTCGACGAGCTGCTCGTTGTGCAGCACCCGCATCATCCCCTGACGCGTGGACGGGAAGCTCTCCACCGACCGCACCCGCCCGAGCATCAGACCGTATCGCTCCTTCTTCACGATCGACGGTGCGAGCTGGACTTCCATGCCGGGCCGAAGGGTCTTGCCCTGCCGCGAATCGACATAGAGGAGCGCCTCGATGGCCCCCTTGTCACCCGTCAACTCGAGGCTCAAGAGCGGCTTGCCCGGCACGACCACGTCGCCGACCATCGCGCGAATCTCGATGACGCGTCCCTCGTACGTGCTCACGATCCGGCTATTTTGCGCGAACTTTTCCTCGAGCATGTCAATCTGACGCTGCGTCTGCTGGACCTGCATCGTCTCTCCGGTGAGCGCCACCTCGTTGGCGCGCTCCGCGGCGAAGTTGTCGACGATGAGCCTTTGCACGTTCGACTGCATGCTCTGCGCAGCGAGCTCGGATGATCGCAGCGACTCGCGCGTCCCCTCGATCGTGTCTTTGGTCACGAGCCCCTTGTCGAAGAGGCGCTGCTGCGAATCGAGCCGATCGCGCAGCTCACGAGTCCTCGCGTCCGCGGCCGCCGCGGCCGATTCCAAGTTCTTCCGTTCGTCGGCGGACGCTTGCAGTCGCAGGTCGACGTCGCGGCCGCCCTGCGTCTTGGCGCGCTCGTAGTTCGCCTTCAGCTCCGCGAGCAGCGCCTTGGACGCCTTGATCTGCTCGGCGAGCTCCGGCTGCGCAACCTCGGCGATCACCTGTCCCTTGGTGAGCATGTCGCCGACCTCCACCTCGAGGGCCGAGATCTGGCCCTGCCCGAGGGCGACGATGTCCGCGAGACCGCCGCTGTAAAGCAGGATCCCGCTCGCCTCCACCTTCGTCGGGACCCGGCCGACGACGCCCCAGACCAGGGCCGTACCGACCAGCACCGCGCAGGCGAGCAGCGCCAGCCAACCCTGCGGGTTGGTCACCTTCATCAGCGAGTCGAGCTGCTCGGGAGAAGCGAGCCGGTCGATGACCGCCTGACGAAATATCTTATTGGCCTCCATCGCCCTCCTTCAATCCGAATAGGCGGCCAAGCGCGGCCGCCGCGGCTGCGTCGGTCGTCGGCAGCCCGCCCATTTCGAAAAATATGCGAGCCAGCGCCGCGGCGCACCGCAGGTGGTTCGCCGTGCGGCTCTGCTCCGCCGCGATGAGGAGCTCCTCGGTGAGCACGAGATCGATCACCGTGCCCATCCCTTCGCGCAGTTTGTCTCGCTGGTCGGCGACCGCCTGGCCGAACTGCTTCACCGCCTCGGCGGCCGCCGACAACGCTCCGCGAGAGAGCGTGAGATCCTGCAACGCGCTCGCCGCCGCGATGGGCACCTGACGCTCGAGATCCCGTTGCGTGATGACGGTCTGCTCTTGCTGCGATCGTTTCAGGTCGCGATCGGCCTCCTGGGCCGTGTTGCTCACGGGCAAGGCCAGCGAGAGCCCTGCGCCCCCGTTGACGCCCGGGACGTTGTTCCCGATCGATTCGAAGAACGGTCCCACGCCATCGGCCTGGAGCGCGCCCGCGTAGCCGACGGACAGATTCAGGTCGAGGCTCGGCAGCGTGTTGTGCTCCGCGCCCTGCAGAAGCGCGGCAGCGGAGCCCACCGACTCGCGCGCTGCGACCAGATCGCCCCGATCACGAAGCGCCAGGTGCACGATGGTGTCGCGATCCGGGGCGGCCGTCGAAGGGTCGGGGAAGTCATCGGTCGCGCGCCAGTCGGGGGCCCCCTCCGAGCCCAGCCCCATCGCGAGGTCGAGGGCCTGCACCGCCTGGATGCGATCGTCTTCCGCCGCGAGCGCCGCGCTCACACGGTTGGCCAGGTTGCCCTCGAGCGCGGGCAGGTCCGACCTCGGGCGCTGCTGGCCTGCGACGAGGGCCTTCGTGTCTTCCACGACCTGGCGCGCCGCCGTCTCCGCCTCGCGTAGGAGCGCGAGGTCCTCGGTCGCCGCAATCAGCTGAAAGTACGCAACGAGCGTCAAGTAGACTTGGGCCTGGGCGGTGCCTTCTCGGGTATGCGCGGCCGCGTCGCGCGCCAGCTTGGCGGCGGCGACGGCGCTCGCCGCCCCGACCGTTCCGGCCCCGCGCAGCAGAGGTTGCGTGACGTTCAACCCGACGAGCGCGAACTGTCCGGGGACGGTCATGAAACCGGGGTATGCAATGGCGATATTGGCGTGTTGATCCACCCTGGAGAGACCGACGCTCGGCGTGATCGTCGTTCCCCACGCCGTGTTCATGGAGGCTCCGACGTTGAGCGCCGTCGTATCGGTCGTGAGCGCCTGCTCGCCGGTGACGATGGCCGCAGCAGGAAGCACCGGTGACACGTTGTGGAGTTGGGACACGCTGGCGGTGACGACGGGGTCGAAGGGGGCCTGCGCGACGTCCAGGAGCGCCCGGCTCTGGTGAAGGAGAGCCTCCGCCGTCTGGATGGAGGGGCTTAGCCGGAGCGTCGTTCGCACCGCCTCGATGACGGACAGGGGCCGGCCCGCCGGGGTCGCCGCCGTTGCGGCCTTTCCAGGGGAAGTAGCGGTCTGCGCGAGGGCGCGGCCGGGCGCCAGCGCCAGGAGAATTGCCGCCGTCATCCACGCCGCTCGGCCGCGGCGCGACCTGCGCTCGGCGGAGGGTTGGCTCGAGTCACGCGCCATCCAGAGCCTCGCCCTCAGCCGTCGAGGAGCCGACGACCGAGGGCGTCGAAGCGGGCCCCTGCGCGGTCGACGTTGTCGAGCACACTGTCATCGAGCTGGCCCACCGACTTGGGATCGGGCTCCTCCGCCTCTTGGGTCTTGCGCACGCGATCCGAAAGGAAGGTGGCGACGGCCTTGTAGAAGCGCGCGGCGAAGGCGACGTCGGTGTCGAGGTGCCCCTGCAGGACCGCCTTCGGGATCGCACACACGACGACATCCGACGCCGCATAGACCGTGGCGCTTGGTGGCCTTGCGTCGATGAACGACATCTCGCCGACGATCTCACCCACCTCGAGAGACGCGATCTCTCGGCCTGACCCGTCATGCACGACGCGAAGCTGCCCTTCGAGCAGGATGTACAGCGTCCCCACGGGGACGCCCTCGCGGATGAGAACCGTCCTCGCAGGCAGCCTGCGTCGATGGCCGGCTCTCGCGAGCCAGTCGACGTCGGAGTCCGTCAATTGCCCAAAAATGAAGAGCACTTTGCGCATAACAGGCCACCACAGCGCCCCCGCGACGCGTGCCCCACGCTAGGCCATAACGGCAGAGAACGCATCCGAGAACCGATCTAGCGCGGCGCCGGAGCCAGGAGGCGCGCCATGGAATGCGAGATCTCACCATGAAGCTGGGATGAGAGGCCGTGCCTGTGGAAGTGGAACAGCACCACGGTCGCTACGACCGAGCGCAAGCCGGCGGTGAGCGTTCCGCGCGACCACAGGCCGCGAACCGCCCCTGCGAGTCGCTGATTGGCGACGCGGTAGTCGCGGAGCACGGCCGCCTCCTCGGCGCTCGCCCGTTGCACCAATGCGTCGAGATCCGGAAGGTGGTCAAGGGACGCGAGCGCGGTTGCGGGAGCGTCGAGCCCGTCGGCGTACGAGCGCCACAAGTCCCAGGCCTCGGCGCGACCATCCACCGCGGACAGCACCAGATCGTGCGCCACGGCTGCGCACAGTGCGGGCGGTGCGAGCTTCGCACCCCCGGCGGCGCGCAGCCTGTCGAGGCGCATCCACATCCACGTGTCGGCGTCGAACCAGCGGTTCACCGCGTCCCTGGCTGCGACCCCGCCAAAGCGCGCCGTCTCGGGCTCGTAGACACTCTCGAACCAACGCTCGACCACCCCGCCTCGCACGAGCACGTCGAGGAGCCGCTCGATTTCGGACCGGACGTCCCCGGTCGTCTGAAAGCGGAGCCGCACGTCCGGGGGCTTTCGCATGAAATGGAACGACGATACGCGTCCGTCCGCGCGCCACGGATCGACGGCGTCCTCGAGCGCGCGAAACAGCGCGCGGGCGCTGGCGAGCGCGGAGCCTGCACTGCGGACGAGCGCCACGTTCAGCTGGAGCCAGGTTCTGGAACGAAACGGCCATGTCTGATGCGGACCTCGCGTGATCCGCAGACCCCGGTCCTCGAAAGAGAGCGCTTCACCGGGGCGCACGATGACGACGGGGACCGGCGAAGGGATGGGCCCTTCCAGGCTGCTCGATCGCTCCCGCGCCGCGTCGGCGACGACGTCGGGCGGCGGGTCGACGGACGGGTGCGTCGCTGCTCCCTCGTGGCCATCGAGGCGCGGCCCGAGGCCAATTCGCCAATGCCAAGGTGCGCCGCCGTCGGCGTAGGGCAAGACGGCGCGTGCGTTGCACTGCTCCGCCGTGTCGAGCAGCGCGCTCGCGTCGTTCATGCATTGTTGACGCGTCGCCCATTGGCGTCTCGGCACGAAGAGCAGGAAGCGGGCGACCGACGAGAACAGGTAGTGGATGGGGTAGATCGCGAACCCACGGTAGCCACCAAGGAGCAGATCGATTCCACCCCAGCGCGCGCCGACCTCGCCCGCGAGATCGCGCACGTCGCCGTCTCGGTCGCGACCGGAGTCGGCGACCACCCACGTGCGATGCGCTCCCCCGAGCGTCGCGAGGACGTACGTACACCCGACGTTGCGAACGTCGGGGTGGAGCACGTCGCCGGTCGTCGGCTGTTCTCCGAAAAAAGGCAGCACGTCCACATGCCCTTCGGCCGTCTCGACCACATCCCCCGGTCGGACTCGCCGGACGCGGCGAAACCCGAGCTCCTCGAGGCGCCGCCCCATGTCCACGGAGAGGAGCGACTCGCGCTCGACGTGGGGCACCACGATTGGAACGTCCGCGCCGAGCCAAAGCAGCGTCGCGGGATCGAAGTGATCGGGATGCGAGTGCGTAACCATCACGTGATCGATCGGAGAGAGGTCTGCGATCCGAAGTGGTTGGTACGAGGCAAGATCGTCTGCAGATTTCGGGAACACGAACGGGTCGACCAGGACTCGAGGCCCCCGTCCGAAGGCGGCAGTGGCGTGCCCGACGAAGACGGCGTCCGACGGCGGCGGGGACGAGGGCTCCTCGACTTGCCCGACGAGCACGCCCCCGGCTTCGAGCGCGTCGAAGAGAGTCCGTCCGAACGACGCTTCCGGCCGCGCGGTTCCCCGAGCCATATCGCCCACCCATGACGCCAGCTCCCCCGCGTTCTCGCCCAAGGCGACGGGCGCTACCGTCTTGCCATCAAGGGCAGCGGAGATCGCGAGCGGGCGCACCGCGCTCGCCGCGGGGAACAGACACTCTTCGCGGAGCTTCTCGGGGGCCGAGAGGAGCGGCGAGAGGGGACCCGCAAAGAGGGCCTCGAGCAGGCTTCGCGACGCGTGCACCACGGCCGCCATTCCCTGGGCTCGCCGGTGCTCGGAGATCTCGCTGGCTGCGCGATGCAGCCGCCCCTCGATGCCATCGCCGACGGCGCTGCCGAACGGCGTGTCGTCTTGATAGGAGAGCTTGAAGCGAACTCGCGGGCTTAGGCGAAGAAGGGTCATGAGACGGGCCGAGGTGCCGGCACCATCACGGCCGTGCACGGTTCCGTCTACGATTGCCGGCTCGTCCGTTGCACGGTAGGGTCCGCGCATCAGCCGTAGCCAGCTGTAGGGAGTTACACATGTCCAAAGAGAATTTCATCAAGTTCTACGAAGAGTATGTGCCCAAGCACGCCGCGCTCAAGACGCAGCTCGACGGCATCCACAACGAGCAAGAGTTCACGAAGGTCGCGCTGGCCGAGGGCAAAAAGGGCGGTTTCACGTTTGCCCCGAGCGACGTCGCCGAGGTCATGGAGGCTCAGAAGCCGCAGCGGAAGGCGAAGCAGCTCTCCGACAAACAGCTCGACACCGTCGCGGGCGGCATCGGCCTGGGGGTCGCAGCCCCAGGCGTCGTGTCCAAGACGATTCTAGAAGGAGAAGGAACCATCATGTGCTGCTGGTGACGCGCCCGGCGCCATGCGGATGCACCGCATCCAAGGCGCCCAAGCGTCCCGGGAAGCGCTGACGCGACTCGAAGATCACGCGGGGATGGATCGATGGATCCAGCCCGCGCGGTCCGAGGCGAGCTTCGCGAGCGCCTCGGGGTTCTCGCGCAGCCAGCGGAGGGCTTCGGCCTGCGGCATCGCCCCCGAGGTCGCCCGCAGCATCGTGGCCCTGTGGCGGCTCCAGGTTCGAGGGGCCTCCACGGGATCCACGTACCGCGCGGCCACGTCGAGCCCCATCAGGATCGTGTCGAACGAGTGGTCGTCCGAGAAGAACTCGGGCGGTATCAGCGTGTAAAAGAGTGACGTGCGGTACGAGAGCGGCGCCCTCTCGCGGAACAGCGCGACGCGCTCCAACGCCCCGTCGATGTTTGCCTCCGCGTTGGCGGCGCGCCAGAAGGGCGTGTCCAGCCTTCGATTGAAGCGATAGTGGGCGCCGAGAAACCATCGGAGGGCGTCCCAGCGCTGGCCCACCTTGCGATTGAGCGACTCCGGTACCCCGCGATCGTGACGCGACGCCGGGAAGTGGGTCGTCAGATTCTCCAGCGTCAGCACGACCATGTGGATGGCCGTGGACTCCAGCGGCTCGACGAAGCCGTAGGCGTTGCCGATCGCGACGACGTTGCCCTTCCAGACGTGCTCGTGGCGGCCCGAGCGAAAGCGAACGAGCGAGGCGGGGCCCATCCGCGGATTCTTTGCGCGCATCTCGGCTTCGGCCTGGTCGGCGCTCAGCGCGTTCGAAGAGAAGACGTAGCCACGGTGATCTTCGCTCTCGAATGGGATGTTCCAGCACCAGCCCGCATCCATCGTCTCGGCCAGCGTGTAGGGCTTGACGGTGCCGTCGTGCGGCACGGAGGCGGTGATGGCGCGGTCCGTGAAGAGGGTGCTCGACCAGTCGCGATACGGCGAGCCGAGCGCCCCCTCCAGGAGGAGCGATCGAAAGCCCGAGCAGTCGACGTAGAGATCGAACGAGAGGCGCCGCCCGTCGTCCGTGACGAGCTCCGCGACGCCTTCGCCGTCCGGCGTCTTGCGCACCTCTGCGATCTTGGCGTCCACGTGCGTCACGCCCGCCGCCGCCGCTTCTTCTGCCAGGTACCTGACGAAGCGGCGGTTCTCGAGGTGGTAGGCCCACCTGACGAGGTGCGCGAGCGACGTGACACGGCCCTCCTCGTCACGAATGACCGGGCCGCGATCAGTGGCCATCAGCATCGCGGCGAGCGACTGGTTGTTCAAGTGCCCGTCGTACAGCTTGGATTCGAGCAATCGACCGCGTTGAAACGGGAACGTGAAGTCGCGCGGGCCGAACTGGAACTTGATGCCGAGCTTCCACGTCGGCTCTACGCGCCGGTAGAAATCGAGAATGTCGCGACCCAAGAAGTGCGGCGAATGCAGCATTCTCACGATCTCGGGCGTCGTCGCCTCGCCGACGCCGATGACGGGGATCGCGCTCGACTCGATCAGCGTCACTTCGAGCTCGGGGCGGTGACGCCGCAGCGCGAGCGCCGTCAGGTATCCCGCCGTGCCTCCACCGACGATGCCCACGGTCCGGTACGCGTCGGGGTGCGGCCCGACCCGCGCCTCGGGCGAGACCGGCCACGCTCGACCGATTTCGATCACGGCGGCGATCGCCGACGAGAGTGGCTCGTCGGCATCCATTTGGGAGTCCGCACTCGGGTCGGGGGGAGTCGGACGTCGATCGGACATGGAGCCCCTTCCCTTGAGACTATCCGCGAGGCATCCTCACCCGAGGCGGGCGCATGCGAGTCGCGACTCTAGGGCACGCTGGCTTGTACGTCGAGACGGCGGACCAGCGGATCCTCGTGGATCCCGTCTTCGCCGAGACGCTCGCCGAAGGGGTGCTCCGCTATTGCCCCGCGCGCACCGTCGACCTCGAGAAGATGCCCGCGCCCACCGTTCTCGTCGTCACCCACGCCCACTTCGATCACTATCATCCGGATTCGCTCGCGCGGCTGCCGCACGATGTTCGGGTCGTCGTTCCCGACGACGCCGCCCTCGCCCGCGGCCTCGGCGCCCTTGGCTTCTCGAACCTCACCGTGTGCGCGCCCTGGACGGCGGTCGATCTCGGCAAGACGCGGATCGTGGCGACTCCGTCGGGCCACTCCGAGCCCGAGATGGGGGTCGTCGTTGCCGACGACGTCGCGACCTTCTGGCATATGGCCGACGCCGAAGTGACGCGCGCGGAGGGCGCTCGCGTGCTCCGGGAGCATGGGCCGATCGACATCGTGTCCGCGAAGTACCAGCCGGTCGTGCGAGCGAGCATGGGGTACCAGCGGACGCGCGGAGCCTCGTTCGACAAGCGCGAGGTCGCCGAGTGGCTCGAAGCCGCGTGCGCGGTGGACCCCGGGCTCGTGTTCCCATACGCCTCGGGCCTGGCGTTCGCCGGCCGCCACGAGTGGTTCAATCGATACGCCTTTCCGCTCTCCGATGCCGAGGTGGTCGACATCTTGTGCCGGCGCCTGGGGCCGGACCGCGCCGTGGCGCTGCGGCCGGGCGATGCGATCGACGTTCGGCCGGGCGTCCGGCCGAAGCGAGTCGAGCAGGCGCTGTCCTTCGTGAAAGCCGCGGCCTCCGCGCCCGTCGTATGGGAGCCGGTCGACGTCTCGACGCTCGCCGGGCTCGAAGAGCGCACCGAACGCGAGCAGCTCGCCGGGCGTCTCGATCGCCTGCTCGGGGGCCCCGTTGCCTCGTGGTTCGAGCGCGAGCTCGAACGCGCCGACAGCTTGTGGCACCCGCTTCGCGAGCGCGGGGTGATCTGGCAGCTGATCGTGGAGGCGGGCGGGGGAGAGCGCATCGAGAGACACTTCGATCTCGGCCCCGCGCCCCTCGTCGTCGGGCACGGGCGTCATCCGCGGGCGTCGTCGTTCACCCACGTATCGGGTCGAGCGCTGTTCGATGTGCTGGCGGGCACGGTCCCGGGGCTGGTCTTTTGGCTTGCGGGCGACGCGCGGAGTTACGAGAAGACCTTCGTCGTTCAAGGCGCAAGGCTGGTCACGCCGCCCGTGGAAGCGCCGGAGGACGAGCTCGGGGATCCTCTGACCTATTTTCTCCGCCACTTCGGTCCCGAGGGCAAAGGGGTCCCGTGCGCTCCCGTCGGGGCGCAGCCGCCAGCGCGTGAACCGCTTCGGCCAAGCGGTCTCGAGGTGCTCGTTCGGCAGGGGGAGAACCGCGCTGTCGTCGCGAAGAAGGCGCTCCTGGGGCTCCTCGCAGAGCGAGAGGCAGAGCGCCTGGGCCTCTCGCTCACCGACACCGAAGTGAAAGAGACATCCGACGCTTTCCGCGCGCGCTTTGGCCAGCTTGCACCCGAGGACGCCACCCGCTGGCGGAAAGAGGTGGGAATCGGCGAAGAGCAATACGCGGCGGTCATGCGACGCTTTACCGCAATCCGCATGGTGGAAGCGCGATGCGCCGCCGAGCTCGACGGCATCCTCGAGGATCACACCAAGATCGCATCTGCGCGCCGCGGCGAGGGATGAGGTCCTTCGATCTCGCGCCCGCCGCGCTGGTGCGCGCGAGCGCGTGGCCAACGACGGCGCTGGGCTCGTTCGGTACACCCTCACTCGAGCTGGGCGGCGATGCGGCGGCCTATCGCGCCGCCATCGACCGCGAGCGCGAAGCGCTCTGGGCACAGACGGCCGGAGATCCCAGGTTCATGAAGGCGCTCGCCTTTGCCAGCCCTTCGCTCGTCGAACGGGTCGAGCTCCTCGCGGGCCGTCGCGCAGAGCGGAGCAAGCGTGTCAGGCACGCCGAGACGTCGCTCTATCGATACCTCGCGCGCGCGGCGTCGCGCACCACTCCGTCCGGGCTGTGGGCGGGGGTCGCGCTCGCCCGGTTCGGCGTCGAAGACCGTGTGACGCCCTGCGCCCCGCGCTACGCGATCGCGCCCGATCTCGCGCCGTTCGCTGCGTCGCTGCGCGCCCTCGGAGAGCGGGTGCCCTACCGTGGTCGCGCGAAGTGGCGCATCAACCCGACGCTCCGGCGGAGTGTAGACCACGGGACGTTCGAGCTGCTCGTGCGGCTCCCCGGGGGCGCACTCGAACATCGCGGGCTCGCCGCCACCCCCGGCATCGAGAGGCTCATGGACCGCATGGCGGCCCTCGGGGCGGGAACGCTCGGAGAGGTGGCCGAGCGCATGGGCGCCGACCGCGAGGCGGCGGACGCGTTCGCGGAGGCCGGAGTGCTGGTGGGCGGTCTCGCGCTCCCCGCATGGTTCGAGTCGCCGTGGCACGCGCTCGACGCGGCCGGCGAGCAGCTCGTGCGCGGAGATCGCGCGAGCTGGCTTGCGGCCACCAAGCGCCTCGCGGAACTTTCGTCGGAGCTCTCCTCGCAGCTCGATGAGCTCACCCCCTCGAAGGTCGCTCGACGGCTCGCCGAGGCGCGCACCGTGGTCGCCGCGATGGTTGCGAGCCTGGACGTCGTGACCGAGCTCCCTCGCGCGGCCCTGCGCTGCGACCTCGGGCTCGCGTTCGACATCGTGTTTGGCGAGGCGCGACGCGAGCAGATCGGCGCGACGCTCGCGACGTATGCCCGCGAGTGGCTTGAGGGCACGAGTCCCATGGCCGAGCCTCGCGCGGCGAGACGGCGCTCACTCGTACAGGCCCTGTTGGCGCGAGGTGTGCCGCTCGGCGGGGTCTTTCCCGAGGGGCTCGCGTCGCCCTTCGACCCTCGCCGTCCGTACTCCCTGGTCGGCGAACCTGTCGCTCGGGCTCGCGATCTCCGCCCGGGTGTCGCGAACGCGGCGCTCCACGACGATGTCGCGGCGCCCTGGGGCGGCCTCTTCGGACGCCTGGGAGGACCGGGCATCTCGAGAGTCTTCGGCGCCGACGACAACCCCGCCGCGTCGTTTGCGCGCTACGGCTCCGTGCTCGGCAATAACCACGAGGCCGCCCGGTGGCTCGCGGAGCGCGTCGCCGACCTGCGAACGAAGCACGGCGTCATCACCGCGGACCTCGCAGTCCCCATGGACACGAACCCGAACGTCCTCGCGCGGGCCGATATGGGCGCGCTGCGCATCGAACCGTGGGGTGCTGGTGGGCCGGATCTGCTCGGCGCGGAGCTCCGAGCCGAAGGGGGCGCCGTCGTGCTGCGGGTGCCGGGTGTCGGGCGCCTGTCGGTCATGATGCTGAGCTCCGCGTATGTCCTGGATCAGGACGCGGTGGCGGAGCAGCTCCTCTTTACGGGATTCCAGGAGCGCGTCGGACCCGCGTTTCGGGCGGCGGCGCTGGTGGAGCCCGGCGAGGACGACACGCCCGCGCACGGGCCGTCGCACGGACTGTCCATGGGCGTCGTCATCCGTGCGCGGCGAACGCGCCTCGCGGGCGCGCCCCTCGCGCGATTGCTTGCGGGTCGTGGCGCCGCGCGCTTCGCGGTGTGGAGCGCGCTTGCCCGGGAACTCGGGTGGTCGCGCCGCGTCGCGGTGGCGATCGACGGCGGTCCGCCGTTGCTCCTGGACCCCTCGAGTCCTCTCGCGCTCGAGGCGGCACTCGAAGGGGCGGGCGGCGCGCGGGCGATGACCGTCGAGGACGAGGACACGGGCGGGTGGCTGGCGGGGCGATACGTCGCCGATGTCGTCGTCCCATTTTCACGCCGGTCCCACGCGTTCTCCGCGCTCGTCCCTTAGCGAGAACGGCGCCTTGACGGGCGTGTGTGACTTGGGTCTCATGCCGGTCGAGATGGGGATCCTGAGGTCGACTGGAAAGGCCGCGAGCGTGCTCACCGTGCTCCTGCAGTCGATGGCCGGATGCGGTCCGGCCGAGCACCCGGAGCCGGCAGCGCATCCCGAACAGCCTTCGGCGGGTGCCGCGACTCTTTCGAGCGAGGACGCCGCCCGGTTTTGCGTAACCCTCCACGAGCAGATGGCCTCGTGCGCGCCCGAGTTCATCGACATGAACATCGATCTCCGCTCGAAGTACTTCCCTGCCTTCGCGCAGAAGGCGTCCGATCCGGCGACCCGCGCCGAGATGCGCGATGAGGGCATCAAAGAAGCCCTGGCGGACGGCACCGGCCCGCTCGAACCGCGGCAGGAGCGCTGCAAGCAATATGTGGAGCACGGCCCACCCGTGCCCAGCGGGGACGTCGCCCAGGCGACGGTCTGCTTCAAGAAAGCCACGTGCGCCGAGAAGATGGCCTGCCTTCGTCCGTCTCAGGAGCAAAGGTACCAAGACCGAGCAAAGGATCCGGGCGAGAGCACCCCGGAAGGCGCGCCGAAGATGAAGTGAGCGGGGGCGCGCGCCCGGAAGCGAAGCGCGCGCTAACCTCACGACGGTGCTTTCGCTCGACAATGTCCCCTGGCGCTCGAGCGCCGATGTCGAATCCTTCTTCGCTGAGTTCGTGGTCCGCTGCCGGCCGGTGGTGCTGCGCGGTCTGTTCGACGACCAACCGATCCGCGCGCTCGACACCCTCGCGACCGCGGTCGCGCGGCTCGGCGACATGGAGCTCGCGATCTCGGGCAACTTCGTCGTCGAACGGTTGAAGGGACGCGTGCCGGAGCGGCGCACGCTCTCACTTGCCCAGTACACGGAGTACGTCGCGGCGCACCCCGAAACGCGGGACTATTGTTATCTGGAGGGCCTGCCGCGCGCTCTCCACGAGCTTATCCGCGCCCCCGCCCTGTGCGAGCGTCGAAGCAAGAACGATACGCTCGCGCTGATGTTCCTCGGCAACGCCGGCAACTACTCCCACCTGCATTACGACGAGGATCTGCGCGACGTGCTCATGTACCAGGTCTTCGGACGCAAGCGCTACGTGATGATGGATCCAAGTGCGGCGGACAGGTTGGACCCGCTGTTTGGTCCCGGCCTCGCGCGAACGAGCGGCGTGTGTTTGCAGCACATGACCGATACCGAGCAGCGCGACTTCCTGCACTATGTCGGCGCCTGGGACGTGGTGCTCGCGCCTGGCGAGACGCTTCTCATGCCCTTCGGTTGCTGGCACTACGTCGAGTACCTCGACACCGCACTGTCGTTGAATTTTCGCATGAGCCGAAGCGCGCCCGTCAAGGCGCTCTCCACGCTCATGCCGCAGCCGAGCGTGTTCATGCAGGCGATCGCTCGCTGCTATGCCGATGATCGCTCGACGTCCCCGGAAGCCCATGAGGCCTTCGGCAAGTTGATGGCGTCGGGCGACGGCGACGACGCCGCGCTGCATGCGGCGGTCTTGGAAGCGTACGACACCCTCATCGCCGGCGCCGTGCGGCCGCACTCGCTCCGTTTCTCCGACCTTCGAAGGGCGATCGTTCGCCAACCCCGGTAGGGCGCCTCGGTCGAGGCGCTGCACGACGGGCTGGATCTGCGGCACGAACTGGATCGCCGAGGCCCCGGTGCCGACGACGGCGACCCGCTTACCCCGCGTGTCGTAGGCGTGATCCCACCGCTGCGAATGGAACGCCTTGCCCTGGAAGCGCTCGAGACCGGGCAGGCGCGGGTAGGCGGGCGTCGAGAGACCGCCCATTGCCGAGACGACCACGCGGGCCCGCACCGTCCGAAAATGGGGCAGTTCGGGGTCGCCGGCGGGCATGGGGTCCCCCGGCTTGAGGCCCCGCAGGGCCATGAACCTCTCGACGTCCTGCCTCCGCGCCAGGCGCACCTGCCAGAGATGGGCGCGGTACCGCAGCCGGCGAGCGATGTGCCTACGCTTTGGACTTTTGCCCATTGCAAAAGCCACGAGCGAGAGGCGTACGCACGACTTCGCGCAATGTGACGACACCGTAACCCGCTCGCGCGCCGCGCGGGCCATTGGATCGCGCGCCCGCGCCGACGCGCACTTCGCAAGGCGCGAAGCGAATTTGCATCCTCCCGGCGAAAAGGCACACGCATCTCACGAGCTGCGCGTAGCGTCACCGGCACCGTGACATGGCCGCGTCGTCGTCCGACTCCTTCGAAAAGGCCCGCGTGCGAGCGCGCGGGCCAAGTGAGCCATCGGTGATCGAGGACTCCATCTAGGTCGATGGTAATGGCCTTCATCTTGCTTGCCGCCTGAGCTCGTAAGCCGCGGTGACAGTGGGGGGGCCCTATGAAGGTGCTGCTTGTTCGAGGTGGAGTCGACACGACGAGGCTGGACAGGACGGGAGAGCCCAGGTGAACGCCCCACCCGCGAGTGAGCCCGACGCCGAGCTGGCATCCGGCAAATTCCGCGTCGCGCAGCTCGAACAGGAGGCCGTCGAGCAGCGCGGAGACGCCGCCGGAGTGCTGCGCGTCCATCTTGACCGCTACCAGTCGCTCGTCCTGGCGATCGCGCAGATCATCTGGACCACCGGTCCGGATGGCGAGATGGTGGGCGAGCAGCCTAGCTGGGCCGCGTACACGGGACAGACCCCCGCACAATACACGCGTTGGGGTTGGCTCGAGGCCGTGCATCCGGACGACCGCGCGCGCAATCGGGAGCTGTGGGACCTCGCGGTCGGCGCGCGCGTTCCGTGCAATTACGAGCATCGTCTGCGCCGCCACGATGGGCAGTACCGATACTTTTCCGTCCGAGCGGTGCCCGTGTTCGCCGACGACGGATCCATTCGCGAGTGGGCCGGTATTCACAGCGACATCACCCAGCGTCGACTCGCCGAGCAATCGCTCCGTGACGGCGAACGGCACCTCCGCGAGCTCGTCGACAAGCTGCTGCGGAGCAACCGGGAGCTCGAAGACTTCGCGACCATCGCCTCGCACGACCTGCAGGAGCCGCTGCGCAAGATCCACTCGTTCGTAGGCTTTCTGCGAGATGAACAGACCGAAAACCTCAGCGCCGACGCCCGCGACTATTTCGACCGCATCCAGAACGCGGCGAACCGGATGGCGACCCTCGTCTCGGATCTCCTGGAGTTCTCGAGGGTCTCGTCCAAGGGAAGGGCGTTCCTTCCGGTCAACCTCAACGAGGTAATCGTGGGCGTGATCTCGGACCTCGAAGCGCGGCTTGCCCGAACGGGCGGCCGGGTAGAGGTCACCGACCTGCCGACGGTGGCCAGCGACACCGTCCAAATGCGCCAGCTCCTGCAGAATCTGATTGGAAACGGGCTCAAGTTTCATCGCAAGAACGTGCCGCCGATCGTGCGGGTAAGCTGCGAGATCATCGATAGCCACGATGCCGGCGGTCGCACGCTCGTCGGCGAAATCTGCCGCCTCTCCGTCGCCGACAACGGCATCGGCTTCGACGAGAAGTACCTCGACCGAGTGTTCACGATCTTTCAGCGACTACACGGGAGAGGAGAATACGAAGGCACCGGGATCGGGTTGGCCGTCTGCCGCCGGATCGTCGAGAGGCACGGCGGGACAATCACGGCACGCAGCAAGCCTGGTCAAGGGGCGACGTTCATCGTCACCTTGCCGATTCGGCAGACCAGTCGAGGCGCAGCAACCTAGCAATGAGCGACGTACCGCTTCGCGTCTTGCTCGTCGAGGACGACGAGGAGGATTACCTCCTTACGAAGAAGCTCTTGAGGGCCAACGGGCCTCGGGCGATGGACGTGAAGTGGGTACGAACCGCCGATGCGGCCCTGGAAGAGCTTCGGCAACCTCACCACGACGTCTGCTTGGTGGACTATCGCCTTGGCGCAGATAGCGGACTCACGCTCATCGAGAAAGCCGTGACCGACGGGTTCCTCGGACCGATGATTGTGCTCACCGGCCGAGGCGATCACGACGTCGATGTCACGGCGATGAAGGTGGGGGCCGCGGACTATCTCGTGAAGGATCAGACTACGCCTCAACTCCTCGAGCGCGTGATCCGCCATTCCGTCGAACGAAAGGAAGCCGCCATGGCGCTCCGCCATAGCGAAGAACAGCTTCGCCAATGGCAGAAGATGGAGGCGATCGGGAGCCTTGCGGGGGGCGTCGCCCACGAGATCAACGGTCTTCTGTCCGTCATTCTTTGCTACAGCGAACTCTTGGTCGCCGACTGCAAGTCCGACGATCCGATCCGCGCCGATCTCGAAGAAGTCCATGCGGCAGGCGTGCGAGCTGCGGACCTGACGAGGCAGTTGCTCGCGTTCAGCCGGCGGCAACTGCTGGAGCCCGAGGTCGTCGACCTGAATGACGTGATCGCGGGGATGGAGGGCATGCTTCACCGTCTCATCGGCGTAGACATCGAGCTCACGTCGATCGCCGCCCCAGGGCTTGGCCGGATCCTGGTGGACTACAGGCAAATGGAGCAGGTCATCATGAACCTCGCCGTCAACGCTCGAGACGCGATGCCGGAGGGAGGTAGGCTGACGGTCGAGACGGCGGACGTCGTGCTGGACGCCCGGGACGCTGCGAAGCTCTCCGGCGTGGAGCCGGGCCCCTATGTGATGTTGTCCGTGACGGATACCGGGACCGGAATGGATGCCTTGACCCAATCGCGCATGTTCGACCCGTTCTTTACGACCAAGGGGGTCGGCAAGGGCACCGGCCTGGGGCTCTCGACCGTCTTCGGCATCGTCAAACAGAGCGGAGGGGGCATCGCCGCGCAGAGCGAACCGGGCCAAGGAACCACGTTTCGAACGTACTTTCCCCGCACGAGCCCCGGCGCGACCAACGGCGCTGGGCAACCGCGGTCGCAACCCCCGGGCGCGCGGATCGCGATAGGCCGACTCATCGCCACGCCTGTGAGCGGTAAAGGGCCTTGATCGCGACGGACACCACGAACGAGCGTGGCACGCCTTCGGAGGAAGCCATTTCGTCGAGGAGAGTGATCACTTCTGGGGACAGCCTTTCAACCAGCACGGACATGGGGGTGGAACTCGCTGGCTCAGTGCGCTCAATCGCGGCGTCGCCGGCGACCGCATCACCGGGGATCGTGGCTGCCACTTTGTGCACGCCACTTTGCGCCGTCGCAGGGCGACCATCGCTCGTCTCGGATGGCATTTGCTCATCCCCCCTCTTCACTACGGGCGTGCGACTTGTGTGCCACCGGCACCATCGAATGGGTACCAGCCCGGTGACACGCCCTCCGCCTGGGATATCTGTCGCTTTCGCCAAAGCGAATTGCAAGGACGCTGCAGAGAACGGGTCGAACGCCATGGACGGAAACTTGAGCTTTTGAAGCTTGAGGCCGCACCCTGGATTCTCTCCGAGAGCCAATCCAAGGCATGTAGTTTCGATGTTGCGGCAGGTCACCGGGAATCGGACCGTCGTTGACGTTGCGGCTTGCTCCTTGCACTAGCGAGCGGGTGTATGCAGTGGGGCGCTTGCCTGGGGAGACGAGGCAGGGCATTTCCTGTGCGTGGCGAAAGCGCGCCTCCGCAGAGGCGTTTCGATGCGGGGCGGTGGTAACGATGTCGCCGTCGTCGTCCAGGCCCGACCCGCCCAAGGGCTCCCCGTCGTCGCCGCCGAGCACGGCGCCCGACTGGTACGATGCCGACATCCCGACGCAAAGGGGCACAGACGCATTCCTCCTCGCGGCGCCCGATTTCGTGTCGCCCCCGGATCGGCCGCTGCTCAAGGTTCTTGTAGGGCTCAACGCCGGCCAGGTTTTCGCGCTCGACCGGGATGAGACGGTGATAGGTCGCAGCCGCGACGCCGACGTGCACGTCGACGACGTGGGCATCAGCCGCCGACACGCGCGCGTCGTCCGCAACGGCCGCCGCTACGTCCTCGAAGATCTCGGCTCGACCAACGGCATTCTCATGAACGGTCGCAGAGTTGCATTCGCCGACCTCGCCGATGGCGACCGCCTGCAGCTCGGCTCGAAGCTGATCTTCCGGTTCGCCCTCATCCCCGCGGACGAAGAGGCGCTGGCGCACAAGCTCTACGATGGATCGACACGCGATGCGCTCACGCACGCATACAATCGCAAATACGTCGGCGAACGGCTTACGTCGGAGGTGGCCTTCGCGAACCGCCACGAAACAGCTCTCAGCCTCGCGATGCTCGACCTCGACCACTTCAAGCGGATCAACGACACCTTCGGCCACATGGCCGGAGACGTCGTTCTGCGCGTCGTGGCGGCGCAGGCCGAGAAGTCCATCCGCACCGAGGATGTCCTCGCGCGCTACGGTGGCGAAGAGTTCGTGGTGCTTGTCCGCGGTGTCGATCGCGACAGCGTGCGTGTGATGGCCGAGCGCATTCGCCGAAACGTCGAGCGGCTCTCGATCCCGTGGGAGTCGCGCACGATCCGGACGACGGTGAGCGTCGGTGTGGCCTCGCTGTCCGAATGCGCGCCGAAGGGGACTGCGGAGACGCTCGTGGCGCTCGCGGACAAGCGACTGTATGAGGCCAAAGCCGGGGGCCGCAACCGCGTGTGCGGAGGCGCACCCACAGCGGTCACCGGTGAAAACCATGCCTGAGGATATCGGCCTTCGTGTGCTGCTCGTGGATGACGATCCGGCGGTGGTCCGTGCCTACCGTAGCCTCCTCGTACGCCATGGTGCGGAGGTGAGCACCGCCTCCAATGGCAAGGAGGCCGCTCGGCAAGTCAAGGCGGACTCGTTCGACGTGATCGTCAGCGACGTCTCGATGCCCGAGATGACGGGGATCGACTTTCTCAAGGTCGTGCGCGCACACGATCTCGACGTGCCGGTCATCCTGATGACCGGTGAGCCCAGTCTCGAATCGGCGGTCCGGGCCGTCGAGTACGGCGCCTTTCGATACTTGGCGAAGCCCGTCGCCAGTCAGGAGCTCTGGGAGACGGTGCTCCGTGCCGCCCGGCTGCACGCGATGGCAAAGCTCAAGCGCGAGGCGATGGAGCTTCGCGA
>PLIR01000410.1 GCA_003139415.1 Myxococcales bacterium
CATCGCGAGGCACCTCGCGGAGGAAGGCGTCGACGTCGTCATCGCGGCTCGGACCAGAGAGCCGCTGCGCGCGGCGGCGGCGGAGATCTCCGCAGCGACCGGGCAGCGCGTGATCGCGGCCGTCGCCGATACCGGCAACAAGGAAGCCGTCGAAGCGCTCATCGCGACCACGGTGGCCGAGCTGGGCGGAGTCGACATCCTGGTGAACAACGCNNCCTGCGCACCGCGCGAGCCGCTGCGCCGCACATGGTGTCCAACGGCTGGGGGAGGATCGTCAACATCGGCGGGCTCGCGGCGCAGCGCACCGGAAGGCCCGCGGCCACCTTGCGAAACATCGGAGTCACGGCCCTGACCAAGACGCTCGCCGACGAGCTGGGGACCAAGGGCATCAATGTCGTCGCCGTGCACCCTGGCGCCACGCGGACCGAGCGAACCGACGCGGCTTCGGAGGCCAAGCAGGCGGCGTCGTCGAGCCTTGGCCGCATCGTCGACGCCAAGGAGGGCGCGTGGCTCGTGACGTTTCTCGCGTCGCCGAGGAGCATCGCCGTCAACGGAGAGGCCATCGCCGCCGGAGGCGGGAGCCCAGGCTGGATTCGCTACTGAGGGGTGCCGGAGGACGCAATGGATAGGACAGATTTCGCCGTGGCCGGGCTCGAGTCGGCGCCTCCGATCACCGTCGGAGGGACATCATCTCTCTCGCTCGTCCTTCCGGGCTCGGACCGGCCGGACCTGGGCATGTCGCCACGGACCGTGGCGGCGATCTTCGGGGTCTTGCTCGTCTTGCACACGGGCGTCGTGCTCCGCATGCAGCAGCAGGAGCGAGCGCCGCATCTGCGCAAGACCTCCCAGGTCGAGATCCAGATGACGCGTCCTCCGCCTCCGCCGCCGAAGCCGGTGGTCATTCCGCCGCAAGAGCAGCATCCGGTCATCCCCAAGGTCGTCAACGTCGCCCGCCGGATCGACGCTCCGCCTCCCGTTCACGGTCCGCCGGTAGCGGAGCCCGGGGAGTCGGCCCCCGCGGCGCCGGAGCCGGATCCCGGGCCCATCGGTGCGCCGAGCGGTGACGCGATCGCAGCGCCCGTCGTCGCAGCCCCGCCGCCCCCGCCGCCTCCGGCCCCGGTCATACAGGCCAAGGAGGGCGCAAACTACCTGAAGAACCCCCGGCCCGCGTATCCGCGAATCGCCCAGCGCGAGAACTGGGAAGGGAGCGTGCTCCTGCGCGTTCGCGTCCTGCCGAACGGAAAGTCGGCCAACGTCACCGTGCAGAAGTCGTGCGGCCACAAGGTGCTCGACGACGCGGCCATCGAGACGGTCGGCGGCTGGACGTTCGTTCCCGCGACCCAGGGTGGAAACCCGATCGAGGGATGGGTGACCGTGCCCATCGAGTTCCGCCTGCAGTGACTTCAGCGGTACGCCGAGCCGGATCGTCGATCGGCTCGGTGGCCCGGTTCACCGCGCGGTGTCGGGGTACCAGAACACCACGTGGCAGGCTTCGCACGCGGCGTCGATCGCCCCTCCGGCTTCCAGCAGAGCGGCCGGGTCCTTGGCGTCGATCGCGCGCAGCGCCGACAGACTCGTGTCGTGGAGCGCTCCTGCGAGCCCACGGAGCGCCTCGGGGTTCGCGTCGATCCGACGCTGCGCCTCGGCCGAGGTGAGCTCTCCCAGCCCACGAGCCGCCACGTACCCCTTGGTGACCTTGCGGCCCTTCATCACGATCAGGTTGCTCGCCTCCGCGAGGGTGACCGCGCGCCGTCGCAGCTCCAGCCATTCGTCGTCGTTCTTCGGCTGTCGCTCCTCGAAGCCGGACTCGTTGGTGATGCTCGCCACGGCAGCCCACAGCGCGTCCGCCGACGGGTCGATCTCCGAGTCCATCAGCTCCACGATCGTGGCAGAGGGTTCGAAGGGCAGGTCGTGCTCGGGAGGGCGATCCGAGGGCGAACGGCAGCCGGCGAACCACGCCGCACCGAGGAGCGGCAGCGCGATGACGGCGCTTGGCGCGCGCACGATTCGGATCATGGCGTGGGCGGCTGGGTCCGGCGTGCGCTCAGCGCAGGCCCGGCTTTTCGGCTTCGCGGAGGTTGGACGTCAGGACCTCTCCGGTCTCGAGCCGCTTGGCCTCCTTGAAGGCGCCGCCCTGCGTGCCATCGCGCAGCGGGTGAATCGTGACCTCGATCGGCTCGCTGGCCTTGAACGAACGCTTCGACCAGCCCACGCGCGTGAGGTTGCCCGGGCTCATCAGCTCGGCCCACCAGACGGGGCGCGGGTCGCCCTCCTTCGCCGGATCGACGGAGAAGAACAGGAGCACGTGGGGGTTCGTCCACTGGTATTCCTTCACCTGCGCCTTGAACGTCGCGGTCTTGGCGAAGTCGAACATCGCGAACGAGTGGTGGGCGTCCGAATCGGCTTCGATCGAAGCCAGGCTCGCGAACGCCAGGGACGCCACGAGGATGGTGCGGAAGCGTAGGTTCATTTTTGCGCCTTCTTCGCCGGTGCGTGGGCCTTGGCGGGCTGCGCGCTCGGGGCGGGAGGGCCGGACGGCACCGGGTTCCCGTCCTCGGTCTGCGGCGCGGGGACGAACACGTGATGGCCGTCGGCGTCGACCTGGGAAGTGAAAAAACCCTGCTGGCAGACCCCCTCCACGATATCGAACTTGTGCGACCGCTGGCGGAAGTAACGCCGCTGCGTCGTCCATGGCTTGGTCAAGAGGTGAGGGGCCTCGATCACGAGGTCGTCAGCGAGAATGTCGGGCTCGACCAGGTGAAACCGCTCCACGACGTGGAGATCGCCGTCATTGGGAAGACCGACCGCCTCGCTCACGGCAAGGTACGACTCCGGAAAAACGGCCACCGTATCGACGACGAGGGTATCGCCCTCCCAGTGCCCGACGGAGTGCCCGTGGAACG
>PLIR01000105.1 GCA_003139415.1 Myxococcales bacterium
GCCCAGCTGAAGACCCACGGGATGGCGCGAAGATCCTCGATCGCGGTCGACGCCTTGCGTGACGCCGGTCGGCTCCCGATGTTCAGCTGAGCGATCTCGGAGAGCGGCGTCGCGGCGCGGAAGTACTCGGTGAAGCCGGGCGTCTCGTAGACGAGCCCGCGGTATGCCGCGAAGGCGTGCCGGGAGAGACTCTCCATCGTGACCCGGAACGCCTTCGTGTCCCCCTCGCGCTCGTGCTCGAGGAAGGTTGCCTCCAGGGTCGCGGCCACCATCGTCTCGAGGTTGCGTCGGCCGACTTCCCGGTCCGAGAACTTGCTGCCGATCACCTCCCCTTGCTCGGTGACGCGGATCTGGCCGCCGACGCTCCCCGTCGGCTGCGCGAGCACGGCCTGGTACATCGGACCCCCGCCCCGACCGATCGAACCGCCGCGCCCGTGGAACAGGCGCAGCGTGAGGCCGTGACGCTGGCAGAGGGCCGCCAGCCGCGACTCCGCCTGATAGAGCTCCCAGCCCGATGTAAGAAACCCGCCGTCCTTATTGCTGTCGGAGTAGCCGAGCATCACCTCGATGATGCCGGCCCAGCTGCCGCGGACGATCGCGGGCACCCCCGGCAGGGCGAGGAAGCGTTCCATGATCGGCTCGCAGCGGCGAAGGTCGTCGATCGTCTCGAAGAGCGGAACGACGCGAACCGAGATGCTCGGCTCGTCGCCAGGCCGCATCAGGCCCGCTTCGCGCATCAGCAGCATGACCTCGAGCAGGTCCGAGGCCGATGCCGCCTTGGAGATGACGTATTGGCAGAGGGCGAGCGGCCCGTACGCCGCCTGGATCTCGCGGGCGGCGTGGCCGATCGCGAGCTCCCCGGCCGACTCCGCCGAGTACTCGAGGAACGGCGACGCCAACAAGCGGGGAACTGCGAGCTCGCGCAGCAGGCAGGCCTCGCGCTCCGGCTCGGGCAGGGCAAGGTAGTCGTCCTCGACGCCGGCGGTCCTCAGCAGCTCGGCGACGACGCGCTCGTGCACGTCCGAGTTCTGGCGCAGGTCGATCGGCGCGAGGTGGAACCGGAACGCCCGGACCGCGTGAATCAGCGCCCGAAGGCGCCCTCGTGCAATTTCGCCGCCTCCTCCAGCCATCAGCGAGGCGTTGATGACCTCGAGCTCGCGGAGCAACTCTTCGGCACCCGTGTAGGGCTGACCGGTGGCGGCCGGGTGGCGAAGGGGCTCCTGGCCGTTGAGCTTCTTCGACGTCGCCGCGAGGCGGGCGTAGATGCCGACGAGGATGCGCCGGTATGGCTCGTCCGCGCGCCGCTTGGACCGGTCGTCCGAGCTCTCGGCCAAGTCGTTCACCTCGGGCGAGACGCGCGCCAGGCCGCTCGAGACGGCCAGCTCGGCTCCGAGCTCGTGCACCTGATCGAGGTAGTGCTCGAAGACGACGCGCGACTGCTGGCGTACGGCGCGGAGAAGCACGTCCCGATCGACGAACGGGTTGCCGTCGCGGTCGCCGCCTATCCAGGTGCCGATGCGCAGAAACGGTGGAAGCTGCCACGGCTCGGGCCCCGGCAGCTCGCGATCGAGCAAGTCTTCGAAGTCGCCGTAGAGGCGCGGGACCTCGGAGAGGAAGGTGCGCCTGAAGTACGCGAGCGCGTGCTCGATCTCGTCGGCGACCGTCGGCTTCACGAGGCGCAGCATCCGCGTCTGCCAGAGCGAGACGACCTCGCGGCGGAGAGTCTGCTCGGTGCGGGCCGCCTCCTCGTGGGTCTGGGGGCCGCGGTCGCGCTCCGCGAGCAAGTGCGCGATGGCCTCTTCGCGATCGAGGGTGCTCCGGCGCTGGACCTCCGTCGGGTGCGCCGTCAAGACCGGGCTGATGAGCGCGCGATCGAAGAGCTCGCGCAGGCGCGCGGGCCGCACGCCGCGGCTCTTGATGCGATGAAGAGCGAGCGGCAGGCTGCCCTCTTCGGGAGGAGCACCCGCGAGGCGCGCTTGCCGGTACATGCGGTTCGACTGCCGGTCCTCCGCGATATTGGCGAGGTGAAGAAAGTAGCTGAACGCTCGGACGACCGAGACGGCCGCCTCGACGTCGAGCGCGTCGAGACGGCGCGCGAGCTCCGTGCGGGCCTCGGCATCCCCCTCGCGCCGGAAGCGCACCGCGAGGCGTCGGACGTCCTCGACCACCTGGAAGAGCTCGAGCCCCGCGTCGTCGCGGAGCGTCTCGCCCAGCACCCGGCCGAGCAGGCGAATATCGTCCCGGAGCGGCGCGTCCTCGGCCGATCCCTCCGCACGCGGCCGCACGACCGCGCGCCTCGCCCGCGATCGTTTGGCTACGGTCCCCACGACACCGGCTGTCCCGTCGACTCGACGACGGCCATCCAGAGATCGCCGGACGTATCCACTTGCTTGCGGTAACGGGTCGCGAGCGCCATGGGCACATGGACGAAGCGACCGTGCCACCGGCCGATCAGCATCTCCGTGTTCCCCGCCATCGCGGCGTGCACGCCGTGACGCGCCATGTTCCAGCAATAGACGCTGTCGGTGGGGGACGCCGGGACACTGCGGATGTGATAGCTCGGGTCGACGTACTTGACGGTCGCGTCGACGCGGCGGTCACGGAAGTGCGACACGATCCGGTCGCGAAGCGCGACGCCGACATCGGCCAGGCGAACGTTGCCGCTGGGATCCGTGCCCCCGTCGCGGCTCGGCGCGATCCCATCCTGCCCCGCGCCCTCGGCTACGACGCAGAGGGCGTGATGGTTTTGCATGACGCGCCGCTCGAGGTACTCGAGAAAGCCTGCGGGCCCCTCGAGAGGTACGGGGACCTCAGGGATGAGCACGGCGTCGACGTCTGTCGACGCCAGCGCGGCGTGGCACGCGATGAACCCCGAGTGACGACCCATCAGCTTGACGACACCTACCCCGTTATAGACGCCCGTCGCCTCGACATGCGCCCCGCGAATGACGTCGACGGCCGCCGAGAAGGCGGTCTCGAAGCCGAAGCTGCGGTCGATGAAATGGATGTCGTTGTCGATCGTCTTGGGGATCCCGACGACGGCGATGGCCAGGCCACGCCGCTCGATCTCGGCCACGAGCTTGATCGCGGCGCGCAGAGTCCCATCGCCGCCGAGCACAAACAGCACGCCGATCCCGAGCGCGTCGAGGCGGTCGACCATTTCCCGTGCATCGCGCTCGCCGCGCGAACTGCCGAGCGCCGTGCCTCCCTCGTGGTGGATCGACGCGACGGAGGCTGGGGTCAGGGGGATCGGCTCGAGGCCGTCGCGCCCGAGGCCATGGAACCCGTACCGAAAGCCGAGCACGTGCTCGACGCCGTACCCGCGATAAAGCTCGAGAACGATGCCACGCACGACGTTGTTGAGGCCCGGGCACAGGCCCCCGCACGTGACGATGGCGCACCGGAGCTTGGATGTGTCGAAGTAGATGCGATCGCGCGGGCCGGCCAGCTCGAACGCTGGGGCGCGCGAAGGGTCGCCCGTCGCGTTCGAGAGGCGGTCGTCGAGCAGCACGCGGTCAGCCTGGCCGACATAGTGCACCCCCATACCCGCCAGCCGCACGGCCAGCGGGGAGGTGTACCGACACGGGCCGAGGACTTTAATCTCGAGGTCTGACGCCACGACGCGCCCGGCTCGTTGGGGAACCGTCAGCCCAAGCGCCGCGACCATGCGCGGGAGGCTAAGGTGGGTCTCGTTTCGTCGCGGTTACAGCGGCGCTCATTGCCGCGTTGTCGCGCAGTTACTCGGTTTCGCACATGGGGATGCCCGGCTTCGTCAGCTGGCAGTGCATCCCGTCCCAGTCGGTCCCCGAGCCGGTGCACGTGCCGGTGCACTGGTGCGCGGTCGAATCGTCGATGCACTTGCCGCTGACGGAGCATGCCGAGTCGCTCGTGCACCAGCAGCACTGAAGCTGGCCTCCGCAGAGATCTGCATGCGTGTTGTAGCCGCTGGCCGGCCCGCCGGCGCACACCGTCTTGGCCGGACACGCCTGGTTGCCCCCAACGTTGCACGTCGGCCCCACCACCGAGCAACCCGCCTTGTCGACAACCTGCCCACCCGTGCAGGTGCCCGAACCGCAATGACCGCTCTTGCAGCCGCCGTTGTTGACGACGTTCAGGCCGTTGCTGTTGCACTGAGTGTTCTCGGTGCAAAGGCAATAGTCATGCGCCGAGTCGCACACGGGGGCTGGCGACAGGGACGTGACACAGGCGTAAGTCGGCGCCCCGCTCGAGCTACCCGAGCCGCTCGACGAAGAGCTGGAGCCGCCGCTCGAGCCGCTCGACCCCCCGCCGTCATCACCGCCGTCATCGCCTTGGCCGCCATCGTCGGCCGAGTCGGCGCTCGAATTGCTGTCGTCACCGGAGTCGGTTGCGCCGCCAGCGGCACCGTCGTCGCCGGCCTCGACGCTANNGACCCGGACGACGAAGATCCTCCTCCGCTGGAGCCGTTGTTCGCGGTCACCGAGGCATCGCTTTGTGACCCGGTGGGCTGCGACCCCGAAGGCGACCCGAAGTCGTTCGTCGCTCCCCCGTTCGCGCACGCCGCGGCAAGCGCCGAGGCGATCGCGATCCCGCCCCAACACTCCCCCTCCGCAACGCCTCGATGTCCGCGCACGCCAGTTCATCCCTGAACCCCTTTCAGTCGGAACTGTTTGTTTCTACCACCAACGCCCCCCTCTGAGGGCGTCGAGAGCAGGAACCGACTGCATAAGGAGGAGCGGGCAGCGCCCGTTGACGGCTCAGAACCCGTTGTTCTGGAGCCAGTCTCGGAGCCGCTGCGCCAGCCGGAGGTGCCAGTCGCGTGTCGAGTTGCCCGTCTCGATGGACCGGTCGAGGCGTTCCGCGATCTCGTGCTGCCCGTGCGCGTTCTCCTCGTCGTGCAGCGCGAACTGATCCAGCTCGTTGGCGAACATGTTCATATCCCCCTGCGCCCGCGGCGTCATCGACTCGCCCGCATAGGCGCGGAAGTCCGCCGCCCGGGCGTGGAGCTCGCGCGCGTGTCGCTCGAGAAGGACCCAATCGATCTCTACGTCGCGACGGGCCTGACGGTCGCGCGCGATGATGGGCTCGAGCTCGCGGGCCCGCTGCTCGTGCATGTGGATCTCCTCTCGGATCCTCGCGAGGTGCTCCCCTCCGAACTGCGGCTGGGCGCCCCGGCTGGGTGCCGACGGCGCGACGTCGTCTGCGGACACGACGGACGGACTCCCGACCAGCCCAGCCAACACTGCTCCCACAACGAGCAATCGCTTCTTCATGGTCCTCTCCCTTTCTCTTTCCAGAGATTTCTTACCCGTCTTGCGACTTCTCACGCGCGGTGACCCGCACCGCGGGCTTGGAGTGAGACGCGGTCGACAGATACTGGGCAGCACGGATACCACGAATACCGACGAACGGTCACGCACGGGCGACCGGCCGTAGGCTCCCGAGGAGGCGCAAGGGCTTCGCACACACTGCCCTCCCTTCTCTCCCCGCCGCTCTTGCTCCCTCTTTTGGCCCCCTCTTTGGCTGGTCTTCTCCGCGTCTTCTTCCCTCCGTCGGTTTCCCTCGCACTCCCCTGCCCGTACTCCTTTGCCGTACGCTTGCCGTACGCTTGCCGTACGCTTGCCGTACGCTTGAAGTGAATCGATCGTCAGGAATCGTCCTGGCCNNGGCCTAGTCATTTTTTCTTCGGCCATCGCCCATTGCGTGCTAGCGAGCGCGTATGCCTACTCTCCGTTCCCAACTCGACGCCTTGGCGTCTTCCTTTGCCAATGCGGTTGTGGACGCCATCCGCGGCGCGTCCCTTCAGGAGCTCCTTGCCACGGGCGGCAAACGGGGCGAGAGCTCCCCGCGGCGCGCGCCCGCTCCGTCTGCGGCGCCAGCCAGGGCCGCCGTCAAATCGACCCGCACGGGCCGCCTCAAGCGCCGCAGCGCAGAAGACATCGGCAAGATTCTCGACGATGTCGTGTCGCTCGTGAAAAGCAAGAAAGACGGCATGCGCGCCGAAGAGATCCGCACCAGCCTCGGACTCCAATCGAAAGAGCTGCCGCGTGTACTGAAGGAAGGACTTTCGTCCAAGCGTCTTCGCAAGAGTGGCCAGAAGCGCGCAACGGTCTACTTCGGCAAGTAACGCGAAACGCGCCGGCCCGAGGGCGTCAGCGGGAACCGCTCGCGGCGGCGAGGGCAGCCCGCTGGCGGGCAACGTTCTCAGGGGGAGCGCCGAGATCCTCCGCCCGGCCGATGGCTTCGGACGCTTCCGCCACCCGTCCGAGCTTCGCCAGGGCCCAGGCACGCCCGAGCTCCGCGGCCGCAAATCGCGGCTTGCGCGCGAGCACGCCGTCGTACGCGGAGAGGGTCATCGCCGCGTCCCCGCGAAGGATGCCGACCGTGGCCAGCCCAAGCCACGGCGCCGCGCTCGACGGGTCGGCGGCGGCCGCCGACCGGTATGCCTCCTCGGCTCCCGCGTCGTCGCCGAGGTGCAATCGAACGACTCCGATCGCGTGCCAGGTATCCGTGTCGCGTGCCCCGCGCCGCAGCGCTTCCTCGAGCCTCGGTAGTGCGAGCGCCGATTCTCCCCAGTGCGCACACCGCATTCCGCCCTCACGCGGCCCTTCTGGCGAGAGGGGCGCGACGCTCGACGCTTGGTCGTACGCCTCGAGCGCCTCGTCGTATTGGTGCGCGAGTTCGAGTGCATGGCCGAGCTCGAGATACGGCGTTGGGTCCTGCGCCGAGACCCGCTTGCGGATCTCCTCGACCTCGGCGCGAGCGGCCGGCAGGTCGCCCGCCAGGGCAAGGACGCGCACGAGCAGCCGCCGCGCGGCCAGGTCGTCGGGGCGAGCAGCCAGCCGACGCCGCAGCGTGCCGATGGCTTCGTCCTCGCGGTGCTGACGAACGAAGGCCTCTGCGCGCGACGTGGCGCTCGCCGGCGCACATCCGGCCAGCACCGCAGCTGCGAGAAAACCCGCAATCCGAACACGAGCGCACGCCGTGGACCGCAAGAGCAAGAAAGACATCGGCGCTAGAACGTCCGGTACGTAGCGACGCACGTCCCGAGCGCCGCTGTGGCGACCGCGAAGACGGCCGCCGCGACGAAGCACGCATGGGAGGCTTTCCGCAGCCGTTGGCCCACGCCTCCGCTTGCCACGAGAGCACCGGCGTACGTCAACGCGCCGGCCCAGGCGAGGACGATGGCGCCGAACGCGAGGTGCTCCTTGCGCTCGAATGCAAAGCCCAGGGCGGGCGACCCCGCGAAGATCGACGGCTTCAGCTGCTCGCGGTACGCGGGATAGAGCGCCATGCCGAGCGCGCCCGCGAGCGTCGCCACGAAGGCCGCAAGGGCGACCGAGAGATGGGCGCGGCGCGCCGTACTGCGCAGAAGCAAGGCCGGGTGCGCGAGCGCCGCGGCCGCGAGCCAGCCCAGGTGTCCGTGAACGTGTTCGGCGACGCGGAGGACGAGGAGACCCCGCGAAGGAGGGTCGAGCGGCAGCACGCGGAGGCACAGCGTACAGTGCCCGCGCGGAGGCAAGGGGCCGCTCGTCACGGATCTGCTAAAAAAGAACACCGCAATGACCCAGGACGGGATTGAGCGGCCCGCGGCCGGCGCGGTCGGGGGCGCAGCGACGGGGGCGAACATTCTCCTCTTCGAGGACGACGATGCCCTGTCCGGTCTTCTGGCGCGGGTGCTGCGGGCCGACGGGTGCCACGTCGATGTACTCGACAGCGCGGACGACGTTCCGGCGGCGGCCAAGCTCTCGCGCTACGACGTCGTGCTGAGCGACGTCCATCTCGCGAACGACACCAACGGCCACGACGTGCTCAAGCGCGTGCGCGCCGCCAGTCCCGCCACCCCCGTCATCCTGATGACGGCGTACGCCGACATCGAAGGAGCGATGAGTGCCGTCGGAGAGGGCGCGTACGACTATCTCGCAAAGCCCATCGAGCCCACGGAGCTCAAGCGAATGGTCGCGGAAGCGATCGCGCGTCGCAAGCTGGCGAGCGGCGCCCCCGAAGAGGGCCCGACGCGGCCGAACCCTCCCGTCGCGCAGATCGTCGGGACCACCCCGGCCATGCTGTCCGTCTACAAGACGGTTGCCCATGTCGCCCCGACGACGGCCACGATCCTCATCGTTGGCGAGAGCGGCACCGGCAAGGAGCTCGTCGCGCGCGCAATCCACGTCAAGAGCCCACGCAAGAATCGACCGTTCGTCGCCATCAACTGCGGGGCGTTGCCCGAATCGATCCTGGAGAGTGAGCTCTTTGGCCACGAGCGGGGATCGTTCACGGGCGCCAGCGCCACCAAGCTCGGCCTGTTCGAGGAGGCCAAGGGGGGCACGCTCTTTCTCGACGAGATCGGCGAGATCAGCCCCAAGATGCAGGTGCAGTTGCTGCGCGTCCTGCAGGAGGGGGAAATCCGCAGGGTCGGCGCCGCCGAAACGATCAAGATCGACGTCCGGGTCGTGGCCGCGACCAACCGCGACCTCAAAAGCGAGGTGTCGTCGGGGCGATTTCGCGAGGACCTGCTCTTTCGCCTTCAAGTCGTGATGGTGCAGGTGCCACCGTTGCGCGACCGCCGGGGCGACATTCCGCTGCTCATCCGGCACTTCGTCGCGCGCCATTCCGAGCGGCTCGGCCGCCCCGAGCCGCGGGTGGCGCCCGAAGTCTTCGAGATGCTGGGGGGCTACGCGTTCCCCGGCAACGTCCGAGAATTGTCGCACATCATCGAGCGCGGGATGCTCCTCGCTCGCGAAGGCGTGATGACGGGGGGAGACCTCCCCCCCGACGTGACCCAGGCTTGGCACGCGGATGAGCAAGGCCAGGGCGCGATGGGCTCACTGGCCGACGACTGGCCTACGCTGGCCGACCTGGAGCGCCGCTACATCGATCGCGTGCTCTCGCGCACCGGGGGCAACAAGACGCGCGCGGCCGAAGTCCTCGGCATCGATCGCCGCACGCTAAACCGGATGTTCGCCCGCGAGCGCGCAAACCAGCAGGGCACTCCCTTGAGCGACGAAGACCTCGACGCGATGGACGAGGACTGACCACCCCTGGCGCTCAAGCGCGGGCAACGTATTCGATGACCGGATCGCGCGCCCGCGCAACCTCGTCGAGGTTGCCGATCTTCAGGTGGCCGAGCTGGTGCAGGTACTCGACGTGCGCGCCCGCCTCGTCGAGAGCGAGGATGCGCGAGTAGCCGTCCTGCTCGCCGAAGAGTTCGCGCGCGACGTCGACCACCGTGCGTGGCCGGGAGCAGCATGCCTGCACCTTCGCCAGCCGATCGCGATGGAAGAGCGCGATGGCGTCGATCCGCGCACGAAGGTCCCACATCGGATCTTCGTGGCCGCCGAGAGCGAAGTTCACACCCTCGATGCGGCGCACCTTGGCCAGGCTGTAAAAGTAGTGCTCGAGCCCGCCGAAGGGGGTGATCGCCTGGGGGAACTGGTGCGGCGTCGTCCGCGACAGCACGTGATCGCTCGTAAGAAGGACGTCGTGGACCTGCAGACACATGCAGCCCGGACAGTGCCCCGGGACGTGGTGGACCTTGTATCCCGGGCCGATGGAATCACCGTCGCGAAGCACCCGGTCGACCTCCTGCGCGACGAACGCGCTCTTGGCGGCCGTATACATGGCGATGAGCACCGTCCGCTCGGCGTCCGGCACCCCGGCCCGCCGCCAGAAGACGTCGGTGTCCTTCGAGGCGATGACGAGCCGCTCGCCAAAGCACGAGAGCACCCGCGCATCGAGTTCGTGCACCGCCAGGCGCGCCCGCGTTTCCTTCTTCACCAGGTTCGCCCCGCCGAAGTGGTCGAAGTGGGCGTGGCTGATGACGCACCAGTCCACTTCCTCGTAACGAGCGGTCTCCGCGAAGAGCCCTCGCACACCCGCGAAACCGAGCGCGAGATCCCGCCGAGAGGTGTCCATGCCGGACCCGCAGTCGAACATCGTCAGGGTCTCGCCATCGACGAGGAGGTACACGTTATTGATATGCTTAGGGAAAGTCTCCACGGACATCGAGTAGATGCGGGCGCCGTCCCTCGAGTGGAAGCGCTGGATCCCGGCCACGCCGTGCTGGTCGAGGTATGTCCTGCGGTCGTCGTCCCGGCGGCTTTCCAGCGTCCGGTTGAGCTGTTCGACGCGAGCGGCCGCGCCTACGCGCTCAACCTCGTCCTTCGACTCCGCCAGCTTGATGAGAGCGCGTCTTGGGTCTAGATGGCTGCCCTCTTCCGCGAGCACCCGCTCCGGCAGCAGGGCCCCCTCTGCCCTTCGCAGTAACCACTCGATTTTCTTACGAATTCTTGATGGGACGTGAGTCATCGGGATCCTAGTATGATCGGACGTATCATGGCGCCCATGCCCTCAAACTTCGTCCTCGTGCCGGTCGTCACCCAGCGAAAGGACTTTAGCTGCGGGGCCGCGGCCACGCTCGCCATCCTCCGGTACTGGGACCCGGACGGATACGCCCCGGTCGAGGAGGGCGCGCTCTACGCCCCGCTTCAGACGACCCACGCGCGCGGCACGGAGCCCGAGCCCATCGTCGCCTTCCTGCGCTCCGTCGGGCTGGACGCGACCTACCGTCACACCGACGTGACGGTCGCGGATCTCGAGCGCGCCGTCGACCGCCTCGAGCCGCCGATCGTCGACCTCCAGGCGTGGACGGACCACGCCGCTCCATATCGCGAGACCTGGGACGCCGGGCACTACGTCGTGATGGTTGGCTACGACGACGAGCGGCTCTACTTCGCCGATCCAAGCACCATGACGCCGGACGGATTCGTGTACCTGACGCGCGCCGAGTTCGAGGAGCGCTGGCACGACTTGGCCGGGGACCACGACGAGCGCGTCGAACGCATGGCCATCTTCGTGCGCGGTCCGATGCGCCAGGCCTCTTCGGCAAGCACTCCCGCCGCCCGTCCGGCGATGCCCGCCAGCGCCGTGGCCCTCGGCTAGAGGCCAACAGGCCGTGGGCTCGCTGCTCTCCGCCGTCGTCGGCCAGGCGCCGGCGGTCGATACACTCCGGCGGGCGCTGGCTTCGGCGCGCGTCCACCACGCGTACTTGTTCGACGGCCCCGACGGCGTGGGCAAAGAGCTGACGGCGTTCGGCCTCGCGCAAGCGCTCGTGTGCGAACGCCGCGCCGTCGGGCAGTCCGAGGCGTGCGGCGCGTGCCGGGCTTGCGTACGGGCGGTGCCGAGGCCCGAGGAGCGCCGGCCCGTTCACCCGGACGTCGTCGTCTTGGAGCGCGGGCTCTACGACCCGGCCGCGCTCGGACGGCGGACCCCGGAGACGCAGGACTTGAGCATCGACCAGGTGCGCGTCCTGGTCCTGGCGCGGGCGGCGTTTCCCCCCCACGAGGGACGCGCCAAGGTCTTCATCGTTCGGCGCGCCGAAGAGCTGAGCGTTTCCGCGGCCAACGCGCTGCTGAAAACCCTGGAGGAGCCCGGGGACCGGACGCACTTCGTGCTCCTCTCGTCGGTGCCGGACGCGCTCCTGCCCACGATTCGGTCGCGCACGCTCCGGGTGCGGTTCGGGGCCCTTGCGGACGAGACGATCGCGGCGCTGCTGCACGCACGGGGCGTCGCCGACCCCGAAGCGATTGCGCAGCTCGCGGCGGGGAGCATGGCCACGGCTCTGGTCGCGAGCGACCCCGAGGCGAGCGCCCGACGCGAAGAGTTCGTGTCCAGGGCGCTCGCGTCGCTCGACGGGCGCACTCTCGGCGCGGCGCTGGAGCTGGCCGAGGAGGCCAAGAAGCTCACGAAGGAGGCTCTCACGGCGCAGCTCGAGGCCTTCGCGCAAGCCCTCGGCGCACAGGCCCGGTCATCCGCCACGGCGCCCGGTCGGGCGGCGGAGACAGCGGCGGTGCGGCATGCGCTCGCCCTCGCCGCCGTCAGGGAACTCGAAGGCAACGCGTCCGCGCAGCTCGCCTTCGAGGCCATGATGATCAAGATGCGGTCGGCCTGAGCGCGGGTGCGAAGACGTCGGCGAGGCGGTGCGCCCTCGCGGCGACGTCGCGAAGGACCTCGGCCCGGGTGCGCGGCCGGTCGGCCTCGGGAGGGATGAGCGCCGCAATGACCGCCACTGCCTCGGCGGCGCCGACGACAGCGGCGACCCTCTCCAGGGTGAAGCCGCCGATCGCGACGAGGGGTACGCCGGCCCCCCGCGCGCGCGAGTGCGCGGCCCGCAAGGCGTCGACGCCGACCACGGGCGAAGGGTCTTTCTTGGTCGACGTGGCGAAGACGGGGCCAAAGGCCACGTAGTCGGGGCGGACCGCGAGGGCCGCGTCGAGCTGCTCGAGCGTGTGCGTCGAGACCCCGAGGCGCAGACCGGGCGCGATCCGGCGCACCCGCTCGACGGGCATGTCGTCCTGCCCGACATGGACAAGATCACAACCGGCCAGCACGGCGAGATCAGGACGGTCGTTCGCGACGAGCGGCACACCGGCGCGCCGGCACATGGGCGCAAGCTCACGCAGCAGCGCCAGCGTCTCCCGCGGTCCGACGTCCTTTGCTCGGAGCTGCAGCGCGGCGAGCGGCGCGGAGAGGACTGCGGTCGCGAACGCGATCGGGTCGATGCCACGTGTTTGCAGCGCGCCCACGTCGACGATCGCATACAGGCCGCGCATGGTTTGCATCGCCAGGTACTCGAGCGGGGTCTCGCCGGTCAAGGTTTGGATGGGTGCCGTAGCACGCGGGTGGCCATACCGACGCGAGGATGCGCGAGGCGGGGCGCAGGGGAGACGATCGCGATGTCGCCGCGCCGAAGGGCGGTCCACGCCTCGTTCGCGGGGCTCTCGTCGCGGTCGAGACGGGTGACGCGAGCCCGTGCGGCGACGAGGTCGGCGCCGCCCAACCCAGGGCCCACCTCCTCGGACGCGAACTCGCCGCACAGGAATGCCTCCCGCTTGCCCTTGGTGCGGACCGTGTCCGAGACGACGCGCAGGCGCGCGCCGCCAGGCGGGGCCGCAACCTCATCGCACAGGCCGCCCCATGGCCCGCCGCCCGCACGCAGGACGAGGTAGCTGAACGTCAAACCCTCGTGGCGCAATCCCGCTGCCCGCGCGACCGGGACGAGCCACCGCGGCAGGTCGACGGCGAGGTCCTCATGGCACCAATCGGTGTCGCGCACGAGCGCCGGGCACGGAGCACCGTGCAGGCATGGGGCAAACACGACGGCGCCCCGCGCGAGCAAGACATCCCGCACCCTGTGAAGGTGGCGCGTCCGATCCCGGAGAGCCGGTTCGACGACGACCAGCGCGCCGCCAGGCACGAGTCGGTCCGCGAGCCAGCCGCGCAGCAGCTCGGTGTGTCGAGCGAGGCGCGCGTCGTCCGGAACACCTACGTCGAGCTCGCTGAGAAGCTGACCACAGAGCACCACGTCGAACCGCGCCGCGCCCAGACCCATGCCGGGGCCCACCAACTGCACCACGGCTCGAGCGCGTAGCGCGACGCGCGCGGGGTGGGAAGCCCGCGCGCGCACGATCGCCATCGCCACCTCGAGGGCCTGTGCGTCGGGGTCGACCCACGTGGCCTCGACAGGCCGCGTGCAACCGGCCGACTGCAGCGCGCGCACGAGGCCCCAGGTCGTCGCGCCGAGGCCGGCTCCGAGATCGAGGACGCGCAGCGGCTCGTGGCCTTGCAGGTCCAGCGCGCCGCCAGCGACCAGCTCGCGCACGGCGCCCGCTCCTTTGGGAACGTCGCGCACGAATGAGAAACCGAGCCGAGCCGCGCCGGCATCGCGGGCGGACGCGGTCGCTCGAGACGGATCGTTGTACGCCGCCGACAGGCGCGCCACCGCGGCCCCCAAGCGAGCGACCTCCCGGCTGTCGGGCCACGAGCGGGCGCGAGCGACGCCGTCGAGCGTGTCACGCCAGTCATCTTCCAGCGGAGTCACGAGGTCGACGCGCGCCACGGCCCTGTAGACTCCCCCCGTGCACGACATGCCGCAAGCCGCCAAGCGCCCACCCCTTCATGCCACCGTCGTCGGCGCGCTTCTCGTCGGCGCGCTGCACTCCGCCTGCGCTCCGAACATCGGCCCCCCCGCGTCATCGCCGCCAAACGCCGACGCCGCACTGGCGCGCATGCGGGCCGGGTTCGAGTGCGCCAATGCCTTGCAGGCCACGGCCAAGGTCGACCACTACGGCGACCACGGACGCGTTCGGGCCGAGCTGATGCTCTTCGCGAGCCGGCCGGCGCGCGTGCGGCTCGACATCGTCAGCCCCTTCGGCGTCGCCATGGCGACCCTCACCTCCGACGGCGAACGCTTTGCCCTCGCCGACCTCCGAGACAAGCGCTTCTACGTCGGCCCGGCCACTGCGTGCAACATCGCGCGCGCGACCACCGTGCCCGTTCCGGGGCACGTCCTCGTGAGGCTGTTGCAAGGAGAGGCCCCCGTCCTCAAACACGAGCCGCAGTCGGCCACGATGGAGTGGAGCCCGCGGGGGTACTGGACGATCGCGGTGCCGAGCACGCGCGGGGCCGTCGAGGAGATTCACCTCGCGCCGCGCCCCGAAGATGGATCGCTACCCTGGGATCGGCAACGGCTGCGCGTGCTCGACGTGAAGGTCGTGCAGCAGGGATATCTCCTCTATCACGCGGAGCTCAGCGACCATGCCGGAGCCTCGACCGCCGGTCCGCGCGTCGATCCCGACAACCTCGAGCCCCCGATCCCGCCGAGCGGCCCGCAGTGCGATGCGGAGGTACCGCGCACCATCCACCTCGAAGTTCCCTCCCGCGACGCGGAGGTTCGCTTTCAATACACGCAGGTGCTCTGGAACCCGCCGCTGCCCGAGGGCACATTCGTGCAGCCTCCGCGGCCCGGGATGCCCGTCGAGGCCGTCCGCTGCGAGTGACGTCGCTCTACGCCCCGGGGCCGAGGGCGGCGAGGATCTCACCCGGACGGTCTGTGATGATCGTGGCCACCCCGCGGCGCACCAGGTCCCGCGCCTCGGACGCGTCGTTGACCGTCCAGGCGCCGAGCCGCAGGCCGCGCCCAGCGTACTGGCTGAGATCCAGCGCGGGGGCCTGAGCCCGCTCGATGTGCACTGCGTCGACCAGGGGCGCGCGGACGGTGTGCTGCAGAAGCATGGCCCAAGAAGCTTGCCCGCGGTGCGTGAGGAGCGCGCGAGGCACGGCCGCCCCCGACGCGGCCGCGAGGGCGAG
>PLIR01000068.1 GCA_003139415.1 Myxococcales bacterium
TCCATGGCGATGAAGAGCGTCTCGCCTTGTGGGTCCTCGCGGCGCACGAAGATGGGGATGAGGCAGTACTTCTCCGCCGTCTCGCGCGCGACCGCGTTCAAGAGGGCCCGCGAGAAGTCGACGTGGTAGAGCGACACCCACGGCACCCCGAGCTGCCGGGAGAGCGTCTGCGTGAGGTGGACCTCGTTGACCAGCGAGAGCTCCACGAGCAGCTGCCCCAGCTTCCGGCCGTCCTTGCGCTGCGCGAAGAGGGCCTGCTCGAGCTGCGACTGCGAGAGAACCCCCCCTTCGACCAGGAGTTCGCCGATGCGTCTCGCCAAGGTAGAGCCATCGTAACAGCCCTCGACGCGGGAGCGGGATCGCACTGGGATTCTTTCACCCAAGCGCGCGTGATAGTGTCGAGGCGTCCGCGGTGCTTGCTGCCCCTTGAGCGTCATGCGCTCGTGCCCCCAGTGCTCCAGCTTCTGTGACGAGACACATCGGTTCTGCCCTTCCTGCGGATTTCCCGTAGGAAAGGCGGCGCCGAGTCCCGACGATCCGCTCATCGGGCGGACGCTCCCGGGCGGCTACCTGATCCTCGAGCTCGTGGGGATCGGCGGGATGGGCCGCGTCTACCGCGCTGAACAGACGACNNATCACCGAGGCCCGCGCCGCGAGCCGCCTCAACCACCCGAACTCGGTGGGCATCATCGACTTCGGCAAGACGCCCGACGGGCAGCTCTACCTCGTCATGGAGTTTCTCCGTGGGCGCGACCTCGCTCGCGTCACCCACGAGGAAGGCGCGCTCTCCTTCCGGCGCATCGTCGACGTGCTCAAGCAGACGCTCGCGGCACTCGCGGAAGCGCACTCGGAGAACATCATCCACCGCGATCTCAAGCCCGAGAACATCATCCTCGAGCCAGTGCGCTCGGGGGGCGACTTCGTCAAGGTCGTCGACTTCGGGCTGGCCAAGATGCGGGTCGAGACGCCGCAGCCCGGGATCACGAGCCCCGGCATCGTCTGCGGGACCCCCGAGTACATGAGCCCCGAGCAGGCGCGGGGCGATCTGCTCGATCCGCGGAGCGACCTCTACTCCGTCGGCGTCATCCTCTACCAGCTCCTCACGGGACGGCTGCCGTTCGAGGCGGAGTCGCCGACGCAGGTCGTCCTCGCGCACCTGACGGATCCGCCGCGGGATCCGCGCGACGTCGCCCCCGAGCGCAACATCCCCGGGCCCCTCGTCGACGTGACGCTCAAGGCGCTCGCGAAGGCGGCCAAAGACCGATTCCAGGACGCCGACGAGTTCTCCGCCGAGCTGACGCGCGCGCTTGGCCCCACCGCCCAGGCAGCGAACGGCATCGGGTCGATGGCCCCGGCCGCGACGCTCGGCGTCCGGTGTGCCTCGTGCGGCGCGCTCAACCCGGTCACGCAGAAGTTCTGCGGCGAGTGCGGCTCGCCGACGACGTCGACGCAGATGGCGACGGCGCCTTCCCGCTCGTCGCCACCCCCGCCGATGCCTGCGCGCCTGGCCGCCCCATCGGTCGGCCGGTCCAGCAGCGAGCGCCCTCGCACGCCGGCGCTCCCGTTCATCGCCCGTGAAGACGACCTGGCCTGGCTCGAGGCCCGCCGGTCCGAGGCGCGCTCGCTGAGCGGCGCGCGCCTCGTCGGCGACGTCGGCATCGGCAAGACCCGTCTCGTGCGCGAGTTCCTCGAGTTCGCCTCGTCGGCCGGCGACACCGTGGTGCAGACGGGGCCCGACCCGGCTTGGGCCGAGGTGGGCTACTGGACGCTTCGTCAGGCAATCGTTCGCCTGGCGGGTCTTCCCGCCATCGGCGGCACCACACGCGACTGGGTGGCCGCGACCCCCGAGGCTCGCCGAGGCCTCTCCGACATCTTCGGCCACGAAGGCCCTGCACGGGGCAAGGGGCTCTCGCCGGAAGAGCGACGCTTCGCCGCAGCGGAAGCCCTGCGCTGGGCGATGGTCCGAGCGAGCGAGCGTGCCAAAGGCCACCGCGTGGTGCTCGCCATCGACGACCTTCACTGCGTCGACGGGGCAAGCCGAAACGCCTTCGCCGACGCGCTCAACGATCCGCCGCTGGTTCCGGCCCTCATCGTCGGCGCTTACGCGCCGGGCTTCGATCCGGCCTGGCCGCCCGACGTTGCGGCGGCCAGGACGCTCGGTGGCCTGCCCAAGACCCAGGTGATCGAGGCGCTCGCCAAGTCGTCGAGGGCAAGCTCGCCGGCGCTCGGAACGTCCAGCGTGATCGCTCCTCTGTACCTCGAGCAGCTCCTCAGGTTTCTCCGCGAGGACGCTGGCGGCGGCGTGCCTGCGACGGTGGCCGACATCATCGTGGTGCGCGTCGAGCGACTGTCGTCCGATGCCCGGCGGACGCTGCAGGCCGTGGCGGTCTGGGGCGACGACGCCGACGACGGCCTGCTCGCCAAGATGCTGGACGACGACGTCGACCTCGTCGAAGCCCTCTCGTTCCTGCGAAAGGCCGGGATGATCCAGATCGGGGACGAAGGGATCCGCACGTCGCATCCGCTCTTGCGCGAGGTGACGCTCGCGACCATCCCGGCGGCGGTGAAGCGCGAGCTGCACGCCGCCGCGGCGGTGGCGTGCGACGAGCGGGACCTGCCTCTCGAGGTTCGCGCGCTTCACGAGGCGGGAGGCGGGACGTCGTTCCAGGCGCTCATGCTGCTCGAGCGCGTCAGCGCGCTCTGCGCCGGCCGCGGCGACCACCCCGGGGCCGTCAACGCCCTGCGCCGGGCTCTCGAGCTCGCTCGCCGCGAGCTTTTTCGCGGTGAACTCGACGACCCGATGCGCGCGGTGCTCATCTTCAGCCGCAAGCTCGGCGAAGCCCTCGCGAAGGGCGGGCAATACAACGACGCCGATGGCGTCCTACGCGAGGCCCTCGACGTGGCCGGACCGAACGGTGTCGACCGGGCCGCCGTGCTCGGCGCGCTCGCCCACGTCGCGCATGAGCGCGATCGCCGGAACGACGCCCGAGAGTACCTGCGCGAGGCGCTCTCGCTCGCGACGCGATCCGGGTCGCAAGAACTGCTCGCATCCCTGGAGGGGCTGCGCCGCTCCTTCCTCGCCTAGAACCTCACAAACGTGTCCTAACCCCCAGGCGTCGGCGCGCTCCTGTGGTAACGACAAATCGTCGCGTGGTCGCACACATCGCCCGCTGGGACCTGGACAAGACCTACCTGCGCACGGAGTTCGACTCCCTGCGCGATCTGGTGAAGACCGCCCTCGAGAGACCCGACCAGAAGCGCACCAACCCCGGCGCCTCGACGCTGCTGCGCGAGATGGTCCGCGCGGGGATCCGAGTGCACATCCTATCCGGCTCCCCGGAGCAGATGCGCCGCAACCTCGAGGACAAGCTTCGCCTCGACGGCATCCTCTGGGACAGCCTCACGCTCAAGCCGAACCTGCAGAACCTGCTGCGCCTGCGGTTCAGGGCGGTGCGCGACCAGCTCGGTTACAAGCTGCCCGCGTTGCTGCGGGCGCGCGCCGCCGTGGCCGAGGGCGACGAGGACGGGCCGGCCGGCAAGGAGACGCTCTTCGGCGACGACGCCGAGGCCGACGCGTACGTGTACTCGCTCTACGCCGACCTTCTCGCAGGCCGGGTCGCGGACGACGTCATCTTGCGCGTGCTCGAGCGCGGGCGAGTCTACGACGACGTCGTCGCCGAAGCGATGGACGCGGCGCGCACGCTCGACCGCGGCGACGTCGTCGAGCGCATCCTCATCCACCTCGAGAGCCAGACGCCGCCCGACGACTTCCGCATCTATGGTCCGCGGGTCGTACCGTTTTACAACTACCTGCAGGCCGCCTTCGTCCTGCACGAGGACGGCCGCCTCGGCGCCGAGGGCATCGTGCGCGTCGCGGTGGAGCTCGTGACGGAGCACCGATTCGACGGCGACGCCCTGGCCCGGAGCTACCTCGATCTCGCGCGGCGTGGGCATCTGCGCGGCGGCGGCGTCGACTCGCTGAGCGCCGCGCTCGACGCGTGGCTGGCCCAGGGTCACGTCCCGGCCGTCGACGAGCTGCGCATCCTGGCCGCGCGCCTGCCAGCGATGGAGAGCGGCGCCCGCGCGGGCTGGACCCCGCGCGAGCAGCCGGTGCCGGACTACCTCGCGCTGGTCGATTCGCACAACCCGCGTCGCCACGCGCCGCGCTGACGGCCGGGCCGCGACAGCGGTATGCTGGACGGCATGACGGAAGCGGTTTCGTTCGAACATCAAGCTGGTTTCGAACAGGGAGACCTCTCCGATCAGGTCACCCTCGGCAAGTTCGAGGCGCACTACGAGGAGATCTTCGCCGAGGTCATCGAGGACGGCGTCATCACCGTCGAGGAGCGGGAGCGCCTGCACAAGGCCGCCGACGCGCTCGGCCTCGATCGGGTCCGCCTGCGCAAGCTCGAGGAGGCCCTCCAGGCCGCCTACGAGGCGCGCCACCAAGTCCGCATCCGGGAGATGGCCGACGAGCAGGAGCCCGCAGCGTCGCTCGTCCTCGGGGCCCAGGCCGCCGCGAACCCGCGGATCGCCGCCCTCGAGCTACGCGTCGCCCAGCTCTCCGCGCGCGTCGCGGAGCTCACCAAAGAGCTCGAAGAGGCGCGCGCCCTGGTCGCCGTCGAAGTCGACGTGTCGACCATGGGCGCGAGCCCCGCGGCCGAGGCGATCGACGAAAGCGTCGAGGAGCTGACCCGCCGGGTCCGCACCGATCCTCGGGATGCCGCGAACCTGCACCGCCTCTATCGGCTCTACGGACGCGCAGGAGAAATCGATCGCCAGTGGCTCGTCGCGCAGGTCCTCGTGTACCTCGATGCGGCCGACGAGACCGAGCGGGCGACGTACGCTCGGCACCGCACCGAGGGCCTCATCCGCCCGGCGTCGTCGCTGGCGCCCGAGGGCTGGAAGATGCTCTTTCACCCCGACGAGGAGGTCCTCACGGGGCAGATCTTCGCCGTCATCGTGCCGGCGGTGCTCCTCGGCCGCATCGCCACGCTCCGGCGCGACAAGGCGCTGCCCAAGCTCGACCCCGCCGCGAAGCAGGATCCGAAGCAATCCACGGTGCAGGCCGTCCGCTGCTTCGCCTGGGCGGGGGCGATCCTGGGCATCGGATCGCCGCCGCTGTACCTCGACCCGGAGCTCCCCGGCGCCGTCGAGATGGTCCCCGGGTTCCCCCCGTCGACGAGGCTCGGCCAGCAGGTGCTCTCCGGCCGTTCGCCGTTCGAGCTGGCGTTCGTCGCGGGGCGGCACCTGTCCTATTACCGCGCCGAGCACTTCATCCGCCTGCTCGTGCCGAGCATCCCCGACCTCGAGGATCTCTTTCTGGCCGCCCTCAGCGTGGCCAACGCGGGCATCCCTCTCTCGGCCGACATGAAGCGCCGCGTCGCCCCGATCGCGCGCGCCATCGAGCCCGTCCTCGAGCCCGCCGCGATCGATCGCCTCCGCGGCCACTTCTTGCGGTTTCTCGAGGAAGGCGGCCGCACCAACCTCCAGCGGTGGGCGACCGCCGCCGAGCGCACGGCGTGCCGCGCGGGCTTGCTGCTCGCGAACGACTTGCGTGCCGCCCATACGATGCTGTCGCTGGAGAACCCGGAGACGGTGCAGCCGCGCATGGACGATTTGCTCGTCTTTCTCACGAGCGATCGATGCGCCAACCTCCGCAAGCAGCTCGGTCTCGGGCTGCGCTGACGCCCCTTTAAGTGCAAGACCTTCGCCCGAAGACGATCCTGTTCTGCGCCGTCCTGGCGCTCGCCATCGCGCTCAGCGTCCTTTTGCGCGGTCGCCGGGCGGTGCACTGGCTCTTCGCGGCGTTCGCGATGGACATCGCGCTCTGGTACGCGGCGCAGTCGCTGGCGGGCTTCTTCCGGCCAGACCTCTGGGAGCGCGTCACCGGGGCGTTCACCGTGTTCCTCCCGCAGTTCGCGATTCCGTTGTTCCTGAGCGTCGTCCCCGTCGAGGCGCGCGACCGGTCGACGCGGCTGCAGCGCTTTGCCGCGATCGCGGGCGTCCCCGTGATCGCCGTAGCGGTGTCGCCCTACCACGATCGCTCGTTCGCGCTGGGCGGCGTCTACACGTACGTCTTCGGTTTGCTGGCCGCCGCGCTCATCACCCTCGCGCGCCTCGGCCGGCGCAGCCCGTCGCGGGCCGTGCGCGACCGGGTGCGGTTCCTCGTCATCGTCGGCGCCGCCGCGACGACGTTTTCGCTCGCCGACTTCCTTTCGTACCTCGGCGTCCACATGCCGCCGATCGGCGCCGTCCTCGCCATCGTGTTCCTCTTCGTGCTCGCCGAGTCGCTCACCCGGCAGCGGCTCGCCGACATCTACGAGCTCTCGGCGCGCCTGCTCGTCTCCACGGCCCTCGCGTTCTGCCTCGCCGCGATCTTCTACCTGTTCGTGATGGTCATCGGCGGCTTCGAGACGATGTACCTGAACGCCGTCCTGGCGGCGATCGTGTTCCTCGTGCTCTTCGAACCGCTGCAGATCGAGGCCGAGAAGCGGATCCACCAGTTCTTCTTCCGCGAGCGCTACGACCTCGAGACGAGCGTGGCCGAGCTACGCCGGCAGCTCGCCCACGTCTTCGAGATCGACGAGATGGTGAGCACGTTGATGGAGGGGCTCGAGCGTTCGCGCCGCGTGACCACCGCGGCCCTTTACCTCCGCGATCAGGACGGGGACGGCTTCGATCTCGTGGGGTCGATCGGCGCGGCGGTGCCCAAGCGCGTCGAGGCCCTCGGGGTAAGGCCGCTGCTCGATCGGCTGGATCGGCAGCCCGCCGTTTCGCTCGAGGAGATCGCGCGCGAGGGCAACGCCGTGGACGCCGCCGTGCGCGGGGTGGCCTCGAGCCTGGGCGCGCTGGAGGGGTCGGTGGTGCTGTCGATCCGCGGGGAGGAGGAGGGGAGCGTGGGGCTCGTCTTTCTGGTGGACGATCGCGTGAGGGACGCGTTTACGCCGGAGGAGGTGGCTCTGCTCGAGGGGGTCGCGACGCAGATGGGGGTGGTCGTGACGAATACCCGCCTGTACTCGCGGATGAAGGAGCGCGATCGGTTGGCGGCTCTCGGGTCGATGGCGGCGGGCCTGGCGCACGAGGTAAAGAATCCCCTCGGCGCGATCAAGGGAGCCGCGCAGCTGCTCGAAGAAGGGGCCGGGGCGCCCGACGAGCCGGCGTCGCGGGAGTTCGTGGGGATCATTCTCGAGGAGGTCGACCGGCTGGATCGCGTGGTGGGAAGCTTCCTCGACTACGCGCGCCCGCATGCGGGCAATCCGATCCCCGTCGACATGAACGCGGCGGTTCGGCGCACCGTCCAGATTCTTTCGAGTCAGATCACCGACGGCGCCGTCGACGTGCAGCTCGGGCTGAGCGAGCCGCTGCCGCGGACGCGGATCGATCCGGAGAAGTTCCGCCAGGTGCTGATGAATCTGATGCAGAACGCGATTCAAGCGATGGACGGGCACGGGAAGATCACGGTGTCGACGTCGGTGCGACGGTCGGGGCGGGCGCGGATGCCGTCGTTCGACGGGCCGGCGCCGGCGGTCCGCCGTCCGCCGGTGGAAGAGACGGAGCTCGTCGAGGTGAGCGTGCGGGACACGGGGCCGGGGATCTCGCCCAAGGTGCTGCGCAACCTGTTCATTCCGTTCTTCACGACGAAGACGGAGGGGACGGGGCTCGGGCTGGCGATCAGTCAGAGCATCGTGCGAAACGCGGGGGGCACCATCGAGGTGCATTCGCAGCCAGGGGCCGGGACGACGTTCACCATCGTGCTGCCTTGTCTGTGAGGTTTCGACGCCAAGCACGTTGACGCGTGTGTCGGCTCGAGACAGGGTCGAGGCATGAAACTGGATGGTCTTGCCGTGTCTCGAGGGCGGTGGGTTGCGGCAGGGTTCACGGTGCTGGTCACGATGGTCGTCGTGGCCCCGTTGATGGAATGCGATTGGAATTCCGACACGAGCAGCCCCGATGGTTGCGGGGTGTACAGCGGGACGCCGTGCGGCGCCGGGACGCTGGTGCCGCCGAACGGCGTCGGTTGCTATGGCTTGATCTGTCCGAGCGGCGAGGTGTGCGGCGGGACGGGGATGCCGATGTTTCCGACGGAGGCGTTTTCTTGTGCGCCCGGACCGCTCGCGTGCGGCAAGGAGGAGCTCACGAGGGCGTGCACGACCGATAGCGACTGCGACGGCCTGGCCACCTGCAGCGAGGAGATCTGCTACGGCACGGCTTGTCCCAGCGGGCAAGTGTGCAGCGGTCTCAGTCTCGAGGCGACTTGCCAGCCGGGACCCGACGCGGGCGCGGCCGACGCCGGCAACGAGGCATCGCCGGAAGCGGGTGCGGTGGACGCGGCCCCAGAGGCGGCCTCCGTCAGTGACGCGGCATCGGACGCTGGGCTGACGACCGACGCAGGTGGCGATGCGGGCGACGGGGGGGGTAGCGCAGAGGAGTGACCGCAACCCTTGGGCCCACTCGACGTCGATCGGCGGCGGCTGAGCGCCTACCGCTCGAAGATCTTGGTCGTGGCGAGGCCCCGCTTGGCCAGTGCGAACTGCGCGGTGACGCCGAGGACGCCGAGGCCGTAGGTCACGCTTCGGCGGAACCCGATCGAGGACGAGTCGGGGGCGTACCGGGTGGGGCAGCTCACTTCGCCGACGCGGAAGCCGAAGTAGATGCACTGGGCGAGCATCTGGGCGTCGAAGACGAAGTCGTCGCTGTTGCGATCGAGCGGCAGGCTTTGCAAGACGTGGCGCGAGAAGGCGCGGTAGCCCGTGTGGTACTCGGAGAGCTTGGCGCCCGTGAAGACGTTCTCCACGGCCGTCAGCACCCGGTTGGCGACGTACTTGTAGACGGGCATGCCGCCCTTCAGTGCGCCGCCGGAGAGGATGCGCGAGCCGAGCACGACGTCGAACTCTCCGACGGCGACCATCGACGCGATCGCCGGGATGAGGCGGGGCGTGTACTGGTAGTCGGGGTGGAGCATCACGACCACGTCGGCGCCCGTCCGGAGGGCCTCGCGGTAGCAGGTCTTCTGGTTGGCGCCGTAGCCGCGGTTTCGCTCGTGGACGAGGTTCCGCACGCCGAGACGCCGGGCCACATCGACGGTGCGATCGCTGCTGGCGTCGTCGACGAGCAGGACGTCGTCGACGAGCGTGCGGTCAATCCCGCCGAGGGTGCGCTCGAGCGTCGACGCGGCGTTGTACGCGGGCATGACGACAGTGACTTTCTTGCCGTCCAGCATGCGGGCGGCAAGTAGATGCCACGCTTTGCGCGGCGGCGGCAAGGTCGGTAGGCTCGGCGCCCGCCCTTGGCACTCGTCGCGTACTGGGCACTCGGAATGGCGATCGCCCTCAGCGAGGGCAACCTCGACGGCCTGCCCTTCGCCATCGGCTCGGTGGCACTGCTCATCGCCCGGTGGGTGCGAGGCCCCGCGATTGGCGCGTGGATCCTTCCCTGTGTCATCGCGTCGACGGCAGCGATGGCCTTCGGTCGCAACCCGCCCGAGCGATGGCTCCTCGGCCTGCTCGTGCCCGTGACGATGGCGCAGGCCTTCGTCGGTCTCGCCGCGATCGCGCGACCGCGGCTCGCGGGAGGTGGGCTCCTGGCCGTGGCGGTCATTCTCTACGCGGGGGCCGGGGCGCTGACGATCGCCGCCGCGCCCGTGCCGTACATCGACGTGCGCGACCTCCAGCAGGAGGGCGCCGCGCACCTCGAGCAAGGGCGCAACCCGTACGCGATGACCTACGCGAACCGCTACACCGGGCAGGAGACGCGCGCCTTCTTCGGCGACGACCGCACCTCGCTCCGCGAGTACCCGTACCCCCCGCTCTCCCTCGTCGCGACGACGCTGTCACATCGCCTGACGGGCGACGTGCGCTGGATCCTTCTGGCCGCGCAGCTCGGGATCGGTGTGCTCCTCTTCGCGCTGGCGCGGGGCAACGGCTGCGAAGGGCCGCTGGCGCTCGGGATTACGACGCTGCATTTCCTTCATCCCCGCGGGCTGTTCATCGTGGGCCGCGCGTGGACGGACGCCACCATCGCGTGCGCGCTCCTGGCGGTGCTGTGGCTCTTGCAGCGCGGGCGCACCCGGTGGCTCGGCGTCGCGCTCGGCACCTTCGTCGCGCTCAAGCAATACAGCGTGCTCGCCTTGCCTCTCCTCGCGCACGACGGCCGTGTGCCGCGGCGCGCGTGGGTCGAAGCGCTGGCCTTCGCCGCCATCGTGACCTTGCCCTTCTTCTTCTGGGGGCCCGCCGATTTTTTCGCCGATGTCGTCCTCTTTCAGACGAGGCAGCCGTTCCGGGTGGACGCGATGTCCCTGCCGGCGTTCGTGTTCCGCGTCGCCGGCTGGCGCGCGCCAGGTGCGCTCGCCCTCCTCGGCGCCGCGGCCGCTATCGCCGGCACGTGGAAGAAGGTCGGTGCGAGCGCTGCAGCGTGGCGCCTGCCGATCGCCCTGTCGCTCGCGTACATGGCGTTCTTTCTCTGCGCCAAGCAAGCGTTCTGCAACTACTACTACTTCGCCGGAGCGGTCATCCTGTCCGGCGCGGCGCTCGGCGCCTGAACTAGCGGCGCCAAGGCTCTACGGCTGCGTAGGAGCTGCGTAGGANNATGTGCGCGCCCTGCCGCCGCCGGGCCGGCAAGGGTCGTTGCGGACAGGTTCGCCCATCTGTGCGAAGCTGGCAAAGTCGAGGTTTGGCTTCTCGACCGCCAGCAATCTTTCCCGCCCTTCGAACAGGCGGGAGAAATCGTTGTCGACACGTGTGGCTTGCTGCGGCAGCGCACCGGCGGGCTCGAGCGCGCGGTGCGTCCCGTGCCCGTCGTCCCCCCTCGGATGGCGGCTACGGGAGAAGGCACGAGCTTGGTCGGCTACGGCTCATGGGGTCGTCGACTTGACCGTTCAGCTTCGCACCCATTACCCTTTTTTTGCCCGAATTTCCGCGCGCGCCCCCCGGCGCGCGGCGCCGCCGCGNNCCCCGCGCCGCCGCGTGCGACGGGGCCCGTGTCCTCGCCGCCGCCGCCCTCCGCCGAACGCCCCCGTCGATGCAAGAACCGTCACCCAAGGTGCCCACGCCGATCGTCCCCTCGATGGACGGGCGATCGTACGTGCTTCGCTTCATCAGCGGGAAGTACCAGGGCGGCGAGTTCCCCATCGCGGTCGATCGCCAGATCATCGTGGGGCGATCGAGTGACCTCGACATGGTGCTCGTCGAGGACATGGTGTCGCGAAAGCACGCCAAGATCGCGATGCAGGGCGATCAGATCTGGATCGAGGATCTNNCAACGGGACCTTCGTCAATGGCGAAAAGATCAAACGATCGCGCCTCAAGGAGGGCGATCGGGTCCTCATCGGGACGAGCATCCTCAAGGTGATCGCCGGCGACTCGGTGCGCGACAGCGCCGACGCGAAGATCGAGCTCGAGAACGTGGCCCACCGCGCGCGCAACAGCCAGCAGCGCACGATGAGCGGCAGCATCGAGGAGGTCCCGCTCCCGGACCTCCTGCAGCTCTTCGGCACGTCGAAGAAGAGCGGCGTGCTCGTCATCCGGACGGACGACGACGTTGGCCGCATCCACCTGAAGAAGGGCAACATCTCGTTCGCGATCATCAACGACCTCGACGACGTCGCGCCGCTCAAGGCCCTCTACCGCATGCTCACGTGGCAAAAGGGGCTCTTCGATCTGGAGCCGCCGGAGGAGCGCGAGTTCTCGGGGGAGATGAACGCCTCGGTGCAGGAAGTCCTGATGGACGGCATGCGCCAGCTCGACGAGTTCAACCGGCTCCGCGAACAGATGCCCGACCTCGGCGCCCGGGTCACCGTGAGCGAGCCGCTCCTGCCGCCGCTGCGCGACCTCAAGCCGGCAGAGCTCGACGTGCTGCAGTTAGCGCACAACTACACGGTGTTCGAGACTGTGCTCAACAAGAGCCTCGCGACGGACCTCGAGACGGCCGAGATCCTGCTCAAGTTGATCAAGGAGTCTTATCTTCGGGTCGAGTGAGGCGCACCTGGACAGCGCGCGCGTGGGCTTCGAGCCCCTCGGCGCGGGCGAAGGCGCAGATGGCCTTCTGGTGGCGGGCGAGGGCGTCGGGCGTGTAGCCGATGATCGACGTGCGCGTCACGAAGTCGTAGACCCCGAGCGGCGAACCGAAGCGCACCGCGCCGCCCGTAGGTAGCACGTGCGATGGGCCGGCGAGGTAGTCCCCCGCGGCCTCCGGCGTCGACGCACCGACGAAGGCTGCGCCCGCGCGACGCACCCGCGCAAGCATCGCCTCCGGGTCGGCCACGTGAAGGGCCAGATGCTCGCCCGCCAGCCGATCAGCCACGGCGCCCATGTGCTCGGCCGATGGGGCGACGAAGGCGGCGCCGTTCGCGAGGGCCGCCCGCGCGATCGCCGCGCGGGGGAGCGTGCCGACCTGGATCTCCAGCTCCCGGCGGACCGCCGAGGCCATGAGATCCGAAGAGCACACGAGCAGGGGGTAAGCCGCCTCGTCGTGCTCGGCCTGGGAGAGGAGGTCGGCCGCGATGACGCGCGGATCGGCCTCGTCGTCCGCGACGACGACGATCTCGCTCGGGCCCGCGACCCCGTCGATGTCGACGGCGCCGAAGACGAGCCGCTTCGCGCACGCGACGTAGAGGTTGCCCGGGCCCACGATCTTGTCGACCCGTGGGATGGTCGTCGTCCCGTAGGCGAGCGCGGCGATCGCCTGCGCGCCCCCGGCGTCGACGATGGCTGCGATGCCCGAGAGGTGCGCGGCGGCGTAGATGATGTCGTCGCTCTCGTCGCCCGCGAGCGGCGTCGCGAGCACGATTTCGCTCACCCCGGCGACTTGGGCCGGGACGGCGGACATGATGACGCTCGACGGGTAACGCGCCTTGCCGCCCGGAGCGTAGACGCCCGCCCGCGCCACGGGCAGAACGCGCACCCCCAGGGTGACCCCGGCTTCCTCGTAGCGGAAGCCCACGTCGCGTTCGTGCATGTGGAACGCGCGCACGCGCGTGGCCGCCAGCACCATGGCTTCGCGCACGTCGGCTGGCAGGCGCGCGAGCGCTGCCGCCCCCGGATAGTCGCGCACGACGAGGGAGGGAGAGCGGCGGCCGAAGCGCTCGTTGTACCGCTGCACGGCTTCGTCGCCGTCGCGGCGCACGGCCTCGAGGATCTCCCGGACGATGGGCTCGGCGCGGGCGAAGTCGCTTTCGCCGCGCGACTCGAGCCGGCGGAGCGCCGCCTCGAACTCGGGTGTCCCCTCGACGAACGTCGCGAGCATCGGTCGCACTCTGTAGCATTGGGCGTGATGGCGCGCCCGGCGACAGCCCCGCAAATGGCCGCCGCGTCTGCCCCGCTTGGCCGTGCGTCCGGGCCCTCTGCATGGCTGCCCGTGGCGCTGCGCATGGCCGTCGCGCTGGCGCCCTTGTCTGTCGCGATCGCGCCCGGGTGTGCGGCCGCCGTCCGATGCGACGCGGTGTCGTGTCCGCCCGCGTGTCCACGCGACGCGGTCCGCGATGGCTCCGGCCATTGCGCCTGCGCCGAAGGCACGTTGCTGCTCCTTGGCGCGTGCGTCCCGCCCGCCGTTGGCGATGCGTTCTGCGGGCCCGCGGCGGTGCTGGAAGCCGACGGTTGCGCGTTTCGAGCGTGCGTCGCGGGTCAGCGGCTCGATGTCGTCACCGGTCGCTGCCTGCCCGCAGCGGCGGTGCAACGGTCGGACTCCGGTGCTTGCGCCGATGCAGGACGGCCCGTCGTGGAGGACGGCCGCGCGAGGTGCGTGACGCCGGACGCCACGTGCCCGCGCGGATCGCGTCGCGCCCTCGATGCCTCCGCGTGCGAGCGTNNCCCGACGACCGCGGTTGCCGTGCGGTCGTGACGGCCGGCGGGCATCTCGTCGAGCACCGAGTCGACGTGGGGACGTGGGCGGCCCTGGTCCTTGGGTTCGACGGTGGACGCGGTTCGCGCGAGCTATGCCAGCCGCTCCAGCAGCGCGCCGAGGCGCTCGGCCTGCCCGCCG
>PLIR01000482.1 GCA_003139415.1 Myxococcales bacterium
CCGTCTCGAGGCTCTCGAGGCTCTCGAGGCGAAGGTCTTCCATCTCGTCGGCGTGCGCGAAGAACGGGCCCTCGTCGACGTGGGCCGCCTGCGAGGTCCGGAGAGCCTCGGCAATATGCTTGGCAATGCACGCGGCGAGGCGCGTCGGCTCCGTACGGACGATCACGACCTCACGCGAGTCCTTGGGGCACGCACCGCCCACGGCCATCGTGAACCTCGGCAAAGCGTCGGTGGTCGGGGTGATGGTCACCGTGAGCGCCGCAGCGGCCGGTGGCCCGGCAGCGTCCTCGTCGTCGACGAAGCTGTCGGCGCGCGCGTCCGCGAGCGCCCCAAAGAGGCGATCCATGGCGGCGCGCGAGGCGCGCAGTCCGGCGTCGTTGCCGACGCGAAACGACGCGCCCCGGCGCACGACCGTGAAGCCTGCCGGGGCAGGCGCGCGCACCTCGAGGCGGGCGACCTCGCTGGCCCCGTAGGGCACGACCGCGTGGTCGCGGTAGGTGTCCGAGTCGCGGAGGAGCTGCACCTTGAGCGGTCGGCCCACGACGAAGGTCCCCTCGCCGTCGATGCGCATGTAGGCGGCTCCTTCCGGGCGCGGAGCCTCGGCGCCCAGCTCGAACCGGTATTGAACGCGGCCCACCGAGATGCGTCCGCGGACACGAGGGGCATCGAGGCCAAGGGCGTCGGCCTCGCGTCCGTCGTCGCGCACGTCGCGCACGCGCGGCGCCATCTCGAGCTCGCGCAAGAGCGTATCCACGGCGGCCAGGTCGGTGGCGCCCGGGTGCGGCGAGCGCATCACCCAGGTCCGAGCGCCCGCGTCGCGCGTCTCGCGCTCGAGCAACGTGACGGCCGTCCCGTGCGCGATCTCGATGCTCCCAACGTCCTCGACGCGGAAGGCCGGGAATGCGTCGCGCCGCCGCGCGGAGCGATCCGCGTCGGACACCTGCCCTCGATCGACGAAGTACGCATAAGCGACGGCGACGGCCGCAGCGAGCACCAGCGCGACGGGCGTGATGACGCCACGGGCCGTCAAGGCGTGCCCGTCTTGGTGGCCGCTCCGCCGGCCCCACGCGGGTCGGAGGGCGGACCGGCGTACGGAGCGTTTTCAGAGGAGCGCCGCCAGGCCCAGACGGCGATCCCCATGAGGAGCGTGGCGAGCGGCATGAGCATCAGCACGTAGCGTCGGACCTCGTCGCGGCCCTCCTCGGAGATGCGCATCGCGGCCGCCACCTCGGCGCCGTCGGGGACGTCTACGACGGGCGCGCGCGCCGCGAGCCACGAGATCGCACTGTCGACGAAGAAGGCCGCACCGTGCAGGGCGTGGGGCTGCCGCCAGTTGTCCTCGGCGAGGGCGAAGCGGCTGCCGACGACGACCATACGGGGGCCGTGGGTGGCTCGGGCGATGGCGGGACGCTCCGCGGCCATCGCGAGGACGAAGGGGCCGGCGCGGTCGGCCGGGTCGCGCGGAGGTACGTCCCGCCACGTCGACGCGCCCGCGATGCTCGCTTTCGAGAAGGCATCCGGACCCGTCACGAGCAGATCGGTGGCCGAGATCGCCCCAGGCGCCGGGACGTGGTGGAGCGGTCGCGCGAAGAACATGGCGACGCGAGGCGGGCGGGCGTCCCCGCCTCCTGGGACGAGTCCCGCCGTCGTTGGGTGAGGCTCGGGCGTCACCAGGAACCCCTCGCCGTGCGTGTCCGGAACCCCGACCTTCGGATCGACGTCGTGTACGACGGCCTCGTCGAGGCCGATGCCGAACGGGGCGAGCACGTCGTCGATGCCCGCGGGGGCGAGCCCGGTGGGCGTGCTCGCGTCGATGGGACCGATCGCCACGAGGGCGTTGCCCCCTTGCAGCAGCCAGGCGCGAAGGCGCGTCGCCTCGTCCGGGGCGAAGGCCGCCTTCGGGCCCGCAACGATCGCCACGGCGCACCCGGCGAACGGCTCGTGGGCATCGGGCGCCGTCGTGTCGACGCTCGCGAGCTCGTAGTTGTCCTTCTCGAGGAGGTCTCGCACGGCACCCAGCGATTCGCGATCGTCTTTGCCAGGTTCCAGCGAGAGCTCTCCGTGGCCGACGGTGAAGCAGAGGCGCGTCTTTTCGCCGCCCATGACGCTGCGGATCGCCTGCGTCAGTGCGCGCTCTTCGCGGGGCTTGACGTGAACGTCGTCGGACTGCTCGAACATGTCGCCCTGCGTGAGAAACCAGTGACGGTCGCCCTGCGACGCGATCACGATGGCGTCCGTGGCGAGCCGGCCGTCCTCGGCGCGGCCCGCTTCCAGGCCGAAGCGCCGTTGCAAGTCGACGAGCTGCACCGCGTCCCGGTCGGGATCGATCCAGTGGACGTCGAGGTGCGAGGTCGCCGCATCGTACGCGGTGAGGAGCTGCCTCAAGCTGCTCTCGACGGGATCGGCCTCCCCGGCGATGACCCACAGCGTGACGCGGAGCTCGCGGGCGTCGAGGGCATGCAGCGTCTCGATCGTGGCGGGGCTGAGCGACCAGCGCCGATCGCGCGTCCAGTCCCAGCGCTCGAAGTGACGCGCGGCGAGGACGTTGACGACCGCGGCGAGGACGACCGCGCCGACGATGCCCGCGAGCTGCAGGGCCTGAGCTGCGTCGACGCGGCCGACGCCCCGGACCGGCGCCCT
>PLIR01000217.1 GCA_003139415.1 Myxococcales bacterium
CGTGTGCGCCCGCGCCCGCGCTTAGTCCTCGTCTCCGTCTTGGGGAATTGGCCCCTCAGCCGGCTGCCGGCTCGGCGCCCCAGCACCCGACGAAGCGGCGGAGAAAGCCCCCACCCGCGCCGGGGGATGCAACAGATTCGGCGCCCCGAGATCACCCGACGTGACGCCNNCGGCGTCGAAGTCCAGAGCTTTGCCCGCAAGAGCTCCCATGGCTGCGCCGATGACCATCCCGGCGACGGCGCCCGGAGGTCCGGCCATCGCCCCGATGAGGCCACCTGCCACTTCGCCCGCCACGGCGCCCACTTCTGCCCCATGCGTGTGATTGGGACGCGGTACCTCTTCCTTGGCCTGCGCTGCTTTTTGCTCCTTGCTCTTCTTGCTCATGGGATGTCCTCGCTCTTCGAAAAGACGAGTCCAGTGAAAGCATGGACGATGCCGTGCGGGTCGGGACCAATGTCCCGCCCGGTTGAGATCTCCCGCCTCTTCTCGTCGAGCTCGGCCCGCGTGTCAGCGGATCGCGTCTCGCAGGCTCTTCAGCGTGGCCACCGCGCCCGACACCGCCGTTCGTGAGGCGGCAGTCGCTTCGCGTGTCGCCTCGCGGGCGGCGCGCTCTGCCTCTGCGAGGTGCGGCTCGACCTTGCTCCAGCGGTCTTTGGCATCCTTGCCGGCTTCCTGCAGGGTGGCGCGGGCTTTTTCGCGCAGATTCTTGAGAAGTCCCAGGCTCTTTTGCAGCTCGGTCTTGAGGTCTTTCGTCGTCTCTTTGCTCGTCTCGCTCATGGTCGTCTCCCTTCGACGGGATGCGTAACATGCGACGTCCCGGGCCCAGCTTCAATCGAACTCTGCCAATGTGACTTGCCGGCAACCGGCACGACACCGGCGAGAAATTCGCCTATCTCATTTGCCCGGATACGGCGCGACCTTGTCGAACTTGCCGTCGCCGTCGGTGTCGATCGAGCGCTGATCGAGCACGCCGTCGTGGTCCGTGTCGCGGGTCTCTTCGATGACCTTGCCGTCCGGTCCGTACTTCTTGAACACGTCGACCCGCCCGTCGTGGTTCTCGTCGAAGCCCGCGCCCTGCAGCTTTCCGTCGGCTCCGTAGTAGCCAAGGTCCTTCTTGCCGTCCTGGTCGACGTCGACGTGTTTGGCCTCGCCCCACGGGTAGTCGGTGGGCAGGGGCGGCGCGCTCGGATCATCCGGAGGCGGAAAGTCTCCGCGGTTGACGAGGATCGGGTCGCCGCCGCAGGCGCCGCAGATGGTCACGATGAGCAGCAGCGAGGCACCGGCGATGGGGAGTCGCTTCTTCGAGACGGGCAACGGGACCTCCGAGGGCGTAGACCATAGCCCAGGCGGGCAGCCGAGCCGCCGTCAGGCTCTCGGCGATCCGCACGAGGGACAGAACCTGGCGGCAGGCGACATCGGCGCGCTGCACTTGCCGCAGTTGGACGCGGTGACGAACGGTTGCCCGCACGCTTCGCAGAACTTGCCGCCGCCGGAGATGCGCGCGTTGCAATGCGGGCAGACGGCGGTCTGTTGGACGGCGACGTTCATGCCGCCCGTTTGATCCGTCTGCCGCGCCTTGTCGCGCACCTGGTCGACGGCGACCTGCGCTTGCGCGACGACGGCCTCCTGCTGCAGGTCGGGTGCGCACGCGAGGCACAGGCCGCGGCCCTGGTTCCAGCACACCTCCGGGCAGACCCAGTGGCCGCAGCGGCCGCACTGGCGAAAGCGCGGCTTGCACTCGGCGATGGCGGCCCCGAAGGCGTCGTCCCAGGCCTTGCCACGGAAGGCGTCCTTCACGTGATCCGCGCCCCAGCCCGCGCTCGCGATGGCGCCGCCGAACAGCGAACCCGCCGCCTTGATCAAGTCCGACGCCAAGCCCAGCGTGTTCGTGACGAACGACGAGCGGAACCCGCTCCCGCACTTGTCGCAGAAGAACTCGAACTGAAAGCCTTCGTTGTTGGAGTGATCGCGGTAGTTGCGTGTGAAAGGCGCGCTGGGCATGCGTTCTCCGGCGGTCCGAACCCGGCGTCCACTCTACCCCAACGAGCCTCCTGGCGGCTCTCCTCTCCGCCGGGGCAGGCTACTGCGCGATCACCACCGCGCAGTATCCGTCGATGCACTCTTGGCTCGAGGCGCAGCACTTCTGCGTCGCCGAGCACGTCTCCCCCGTGTTCGAGCAACGGGGCACCGTCGGGACGCCGCACTTGCCGTCGGTGCAGAACCCGGCGCAGCAGTCGAATCCCGAGTTGCACGACGCGCCGGTGGCGAGGCACGGATCGAGGGCGGTAAAGGCGCGGTGGTTGCCGGTGCCGAGCTCCTGGCCGGTCACGTAAAACGGCGGGTGGCTCGGGTCGGTGGCGTAGTGGCCGCTCGCCGACACGTCGATGGCGGCGCCGAAGAGCTGCCGCTGCATCCCGTTATTGCCATAGTTGCGGTACGAGTCGAAAAAGACCCAGAAGTAGCCGCCCGCCGCGATGGGCGACACGGTCGGGTAAAAGTTGTGGTGCAGGTCGGCCGAGCCGTACGGCAGGTACGTCGTGCTCGACGCGGCGTTCGCCGCAGTCGTGAAGCCCACGGCCTGCGCGAGGATCGTCGAGGTGCCCGAAGTACGATCGAGGACGTAGAGATCGCTCGTGGCGTTGGAGGCGCCTCCCGCGAGGCCGAGGCCGATCCCGCCGCCGGAGAAGTCGGCCTGGTTGCCGATCGCGAAGACGAGGCCCCCGTTGTCCGGGAGAAAGAACGGCCATCCGGGGTACGTCGTGGTGCCGGTGACTTCGAACACCTGCTTGTAGCTCGTGGCGGTGCGCGTCGACTCGTCGAACGACATCGTGGCGAGCCCTGCGCCGTTCGAGATGGCGTAGTCGTTGAAGGCGAGGAGCGTCCCGTCCGGCGAGAACATCGGCGTCATCGCGGTCGTGGGGATGTTCGTGTTGGTGATGGCGTTGCCGGTGTCCGTCTCGTAGAGGCCGGCGTTGACGGGCCCCGCGTAGCCCGGCGAGCCCGCGCGTGGGCCGCCGAGCCCCATGTCCGAGTGCGCGTTGCCGAGGTACATCGTCCCGTCCGGGAACATGCCGACGAAGGTGCCGTTGGGGACGCCCGCCATCAGCGGCGCAGGATTGGGCGCGATGTTGGGGGTAAGCGCGTAGCTCGACCCGGCGCCGTTGTTGAAGGCGTTGTACGGGTCGGCGACCATGCGGGACCCGTTGGCCGAAACCGCGTGGCACGCGGTGCACCCGCTCGCGCCGAGAAAGAGCGTCGCGTCCTGGCCGGGGATGATCCGCAGCACCGCGCCCCCGCTGCCGTTGTTCAGCGATGTCGTGTAGCTGTTGTAGTAGATCGAGCCGGCGAGCGTGGCCGGGGCGATGACGAGCGGCTCGCTGATCGGGCCAGTCACGGTGGTCGACGCGATCGTCGTGAGCGACAAGGTGAACGGGTCGGAGGCGCCCGACGTGTTCGCCGACGCCGCGACCCACACGTCTTGCGGGAGCAGGACCTGCCCCGTGGCCGTCGGCACGAGGCATCCCTTGTACTCGAAGGCGTTCGACTTCAGATGCACGTAGAGGTAGTCCGAAGACGCCCCGTCCCACATGATCGTCGGCGCGATGAGCCCGCGCGGGAACACGGTGGACGCGTACGGGTAAAGGAATCGCATGCTGCCTGCGCTGCCCCCTGCGAGCAGGGCCGTCTTCGCCGAGGCGCTCAGACCGCTGGGCGCCCCGGTCGTGCACGTGTCGACGACCGTCACGGCGATGCCGCTCTCGGCGACGTACGTCGTCGTGGCGGCGTCCAGGTTCACGTTGTTCTGGAACGCGGCGTCGCCCACGTTGTCGGGCGAAAACGAGCCAGCCGCACCCGAGTCGTCGCCCGAGCCGCCGGCGTCGTCGCCGCCCGGGCCGTTCGCGCCCCCGGCGCCCAATGAGTCGGCCTGCTTCGTCCCGCAGGCGGCGGCGACGAGGAGGACGAGATTCGCGAAGACGTGGCGGAAGCGTTGCATGGCTCGACCCTCCAAGCTTGTGGCCGACCGGCACGGCATTTATGGAAGGTATCGCAAGTCGCTTGCGATGGAGGGTCAATGCCCGCCCTTGAAGGCAAATGGTAGAAGTCCAGCGACGGCGGACGTGCGCCCGCGCCGACTTCGGGTACAGTGGACGGGCGTAGCGATGCACCAAAAGACGACGCTCCTCTTGGTCTCCTCAGCCGTCGCGCTCGCATGCGGCGCGTGCGAGATCGAGGCGACTCCCGAAGCGCGTGCGGCCAACGTCGCCCAGCTCCAGTGCGGGGACCCGAAGGCAGCGGCCGACGAGGCGCGCGTCCTGCACGACACGACGATCGTGAAGGTTCAGCCGATGCTCTTCCGCGCCGGCGCCGACGTGCGGTCCGACGGAATCATGCGCGTCGAGGGGATTAAACTCCTCGTTCGCCCGCCCGAAGGCGTTTCGAACGAGGAGATGGCGCGCATCCTTCAGTGCCACAGCGCAAAGGCGATACTTGGCCGGGTCGACCCGGCGCTCGTGGCGAACGACCCGTACCTGCTTCCGGACGTGTTCGTCGAGATCGAGGTCGTCTCGGAGCAAGGCTTCGTCGTCGTCAAGGAGAGCGCGGACCGCGTCTGGCAAAACCTCGCCCTCTTGCACCGCGCGACAGCCTTCGCCGAAGAGCACCGAGAACACGCGCCGTAGCGACGCGACGGAATTTGATCGCCAAGGCGCCAAGACTTTCTCTTTTGGCGTCTTGGCGATCCGTCTCTACTGCTGCGTGAACGCTGCCGAGAAACACGTGCTCACCGAGGGGCAGTCCGTGCCCGCCAGGCAAGCCGTGCCCGTGTTCAGCGCGTCGTCGTTGTAGAGCGCCAGCGTCGTCGCGCAGTCCTGCACGCCGGAGTCGCCTGCAAGGCATGTCGACGCCGCGAACGCAGCGCAGAAGGCGGAGAGGGCCTGGGTCGGCGCGATGGTGGGCGCGCCGCCGTCGGAGGGCGCCTCAAGGAGGGACGTATTGCAGGCCGTCTCGGTCATGGACAGCGTCCCGCCGCAGCTGGCGCTCGCGATGCACGCTCCGAGGGCGCTCACGTAGTCCGCGCGATAGAGCTCGAGCGGAGGAGGACTGGTCGGGCCGGCCCACGGGTTGGCGTCCGCCATCTCGTAGTAGCTTTCGAAGTCCGCCTGGCAGGTGCTGGCGCTCGCGTCGATCAGGTCGCACTGCGCCTCGTGCTCGCAGATCTGCGCGGCAAAGGCGGCTGCGCCCGACTT
>PLIR01000245.1 GCA_003139415.1 Myxococcales bacterium
GGAGGCGGATCGGGATCCGGGTCCGACACCACCACCTCGGGATCGAGCGGCGGCAGCTCGACGGGATCGAGCGGCAACAGCTCGACGGGATCAAGCGGCAACAGCTCGACGGGACCGAGCGGCACCGGCTCATCCGCGAATCTCAACTTCGCCCTCGTCACCTCCAACGGCGTTGGCGCGTGCAACGCGCAGGGCCTGTGCTTCGTCCCGATCGAGAGCGACCCCGTCGAGGGGTGGGTGCTGTCCGGCAACACGGTGACGCTGGCGCCCGGTCTATGCAGCATGCTGATGGCCAACACCGCTCAGCTTTACGCGGTGAACAACGCGTCGTGCCCGACGAAGGTCGAGTCGCAGCCAGTGTGCGGGCTCGTCCAGGAGCTGGGCGACGGCGGTGTCGCCAATGGTGACGACGGTGGGGTGGCCGAGGACGGCGGGATCGCGAGCTCGGGCGGCGGCGTGCGTATGGCCGACGCCGCCGTGATGACGAGCAGCGGGGGCTCGAGCTCCGGCAGCGGCAGCAGCGGCGGCGGGTTCGAGGGGGACGCTCAGACATTCACCCCCCCTCTCGATGCGGGCACGGGCACGGGTTTCGGCGCTCCCGACGCGACCGTCCCCGACGCCGGCACGACGAGCGTGCTGACGGGTGTCACTTCGCTCGCCGCGGGCGTGGACACCACGTGCGCCGTGATTCAAGACGACACCGTCGACTGCTGGGGGGTCGTCCTCGGCGTCCAGATGCCGACGCCGACAAACGTCCCCGGTCTGGACGGCGTCTCGGTCGGGGCCGTCGGAGGCAACCTCACGGCGGGGTTTGCCTGCGCGCTCGAGAGCGGGTCGGTCTTGTGCGAGGGCCAGAACGGCAGCGGCCAGCTCGGCAACGGCTCNNGAATGCTGGGGCGACAACACGTATGGTCAGCTCGGCAACGGGACGGCCGTGTCGCAGTCGCTGGAACCGGTCGCAGTCTCGAACCTCACGAACGCCACGGCGATTGCCGCCGGCTCCGACTTCGCCTGCGCCGTGGTCGCGGGCACCTCCGTCGAATGCTGGGGCGACAACACGTACGGCATCCTCGGCCCCGACGCCGACGGCGGGCCCTCTTCGAACGAGCCCGTGGCGGTCACGGGCTTCATCGACACCGGAACCATCTCGAGCATCACCGCGGGGACGAACCACGTGTGCGCCCTCTTCGCAAGCGGATCGCTCGAATGCTGGGGCGACAACTCGTTCGACCAACTCGGCACCGGGGGCGCGTCGGTCACCGGCTCGTCTTCCTCTCCGGTCGAGGCATTCGGGGGAACGGCTAGCCAGGTCGCGGCCGGCGGCAACGAGACATGCGTCGTCGTGCAGAAGGAGGTCGCGTGCTGGGGGGCGAACGACCAAGGACAGCTCGGCAGCAACCCCTCTTCGCCGTCGTCCTCGCCCGTGCTGGCCATCAGTCTGGGCACCACCGCGACCGCGGTCGTCGTGGGCGCCGAGCACGCCTGCGCGTTGGTCCAGGGCGGTTCCGTCGAGTGCTGGGGCTCCAACTCGAACGGTCAGCTCGGCCGGGGCTCGAGCAGCGCGACGCCGGAAACGCCGGCCCCGGTGGTGGCCGCGGGGGCGAGCAGCGCGGAGGTGCCGGACGCTTCCCTCCCGCCGTGATGGCCGTCGTCCCCTTGTTGGGCACGATGCTTTATTGGGGCACGATATCGGGAGGGCACGATCCGAGCAGGGTGAGCTGCCAGCTCGGATTGCCGCCGTCGCCGCCCGCGACGTTGTCGGAGTAGGGATTGTCGTTGAGCCAGACGCCGAGCTTGCCGCCGTCGAACTCGAAGTCCTCGGGCGGGGCGGTGAGGTTCGCGGCCACGCACGCGTCGAAGTCGGCGAATGACATCGTCACGCCCGGGGCCATCACGATGCGGTCGTTCGACGTGTCTCCGACGAACCAGAAGCCACCGCCCCCCGCGTCCGCCCAGGACGCCTGCACCTGCCAGTTGAAGAGGAAGTCGTACTTCATGCAACCGCCGAGGTACTTGGCTTCGTAATGGCCCGGTGGCAGGGCGCCCCCGTCCTCGTAGTAGACGATCTGTCCGAAGAGGTTCAGATCCTGATTGGTGGCGAAGCTCCCCGCGGACCCGAGGCCGCACGTGGTGGCGGCGTCGTTGATCGCGGTTTGGTGGAACCCGCTTTGACCCGCGTCGTCGACGGGGGCTGGCTCGGAGGCATCGGGTGCACGACTGGAGGGACCGGCGTCGGTGTCCGCCTCGCCGCCCCCTGTCGACGACGTGAACCCCTGGGCGCGCGAGCCACAGCCCGCCGCGATACCGGCGGCCGCGCATGCCATCAAGCCCGCTGCGGCAATCGTCCGGTCCATGGGATACCTCGCCGAGCCGGTCTCAGGGGTCGCCTGCAGGCGTCAGCGTGACGCTCCACGTGCCCATCGACGTGGAGAGAGAATCGGTGACGTTGAACATGCCGGAGATCGTCTGCGACGCCGCGTCGTACGTGCCGCTGAACGTGAGATTGGCGGTCCCGGCGTTGATGCCGATCAACGTCCAGGTGGCGCTGGTCGACATCGCGGAGAACGAGTCTGTGCTGCAGTTGAGCTGGCCCGAGACGGCCGCCTGAACGACGATGAGCCCCGTGGCGGCGTCTCCGGTCGTCGTGCCTCCCCACGTCATTTCGAACATGCCGTCGTTGGTCACGAGATCGTTCTCTCCCGTGGCCGTGTCCATGCGGATCAAGTCGAAGTCCATCGGGCCCGAGATAGGAAAATTGGTGGGACCGCCAAGCTTGGAGCTGTCGTTGGTGCCCTGGTACGTCCCGACATAGTCCCCGGCGACGCAATCGGCGGTGCCGGCGAAAGAATCGGCAAAAGCGAACCCGCCGCTGTCGCTGCCCACAACGGTCGCGGCGTCGGCCCCCACGGGGCTCTCCGAGGCGTCATCGCCGTTGCTCGCTGCCCCGGTCGCCATCGCGTCGGCGCTTGCGCCCACGAAGGGCGACCCGCCGCTCGACCCGCCACAACCCGCGCAGAAGACGACCAGTGCGCCCCTCCACCACATGGTCGACTCCTAACCGCCTCCACTGCAACATGCTTGTCTCATTTAAGGCCCTTGGCCCGTGCAGACGATGGTTGGGCCCCTCGGGCGAAGGCGGTCCTTGCCGTCTATAGAGCCCAAGTCCCGAGCGTGGCATCATATGCGTCATGCCGCGGTCCCCGTCGCCTTCGTCCTCTCCGCCGCGCGGCGGTGGGGACGAGAGCCCCACGGTGGCCAAGCGTGACTCGTCGGTACGCAAGGCGCGCCGGGTCATCGACCTCGTGCCCAAGCTCGTCATCGAGGTGTTGCGCGACGGGGCAGCGCAGGCTCGCAGCCACGTTCACCAAGGGGAGGTTTGCCGGATAGGAACGCACTCGTCGAACCATCTCGTCCTAAGCGATCCGGCCGTCTCGCGCTTTCATTGCAAGCTGACTCGCGACGGCTCGATCTGGCGCGTCGAGGACAACGGCTCACTCAACGGCACGATGCTCGACGGGGTGCGCATCCGTCACGCCGAGCTGGCCGCCGAAGGGGTGCTCGTCGTCGGCGATTGTCGCCTTTGCGTGCGACCCGTCGAGGGAACCGACGAGGTGTCGCTGCCGAATACGCGGGCCTTCGGGTCGATCGTCGGCGCCAGCGTCGCGATGCGCAAGCTCTTCGCGGTGCTCGAGAAGGTCGCGGCGAGCGACATCAACGTCCTTCTGGCCGGCGAGAGCGGGACGGGCAAAGAGCTCGTGGCCGCCGAGATCGTGCAGCGCGGGCCGCGGGCGGAGCAGCCGTTCGTGATTGTCGACTGCGGCGCCATCTCGCCGAGCCTCGTCGAGAGCGAGTTGTTCGGGCACGTGCGCGGGGCCTTCACGGGGGCCGACCGCGATCGCGTCGGCGCCTTCGAGGCGGCCGAGGGCGGCACTCTGTTCTTGGACGAAGTCGGCGAGCTGCCGATCGGGCTTCAGCCCAAATTGCTCCGTGCCCTGGAGGCCCGAGAAATTCGTCGCCTCGGCGAGACGCGCGCGCGCAAAGTGAACGTGCGCGTCATCGCCGCCACCAATCGAGACCTCGAGCGAGAGATCAATCGGGGCCGTTTTCGCGAGGATCTCTATTTCCGCCTCGCCGTGATGAACGTGCGTGTGCCGTCGTTGCGCGAACGCATCGACGACCTGCCGCTGCTTGTCCGCAGCTTCGTCGGGTCGCTCCGTTCGGAGCGCGGAGACCTGTTTACCCCGCAGGTGCTCGCGGAGCTCGCCGAGCACGATTGGCCCGGCAACGTACGCGAGCTGCGAAATTACGTGGAGCGAACCGTCGTTTTGCAGGAGCCGCAGCCGGCCGGCAAGCGCCTCGTGGGGGCCCCGGCCGGCATCGACGTGCGAATCCCGTTCAAGATCGCGAAAGACGCCGCCGTCGATGCCTTCGAGCGCGGCTACGTCACCGTGCTCCTCGACGACGCCGCGGGCAATGTGAGCCGGGCCGCGCGCAACGGCGGAATGGACCGCATGTACCTGCACCGGCTGATCCAGAAGCACGGCCTTCGCAATCGCGACCAGGACGTCGACTAGTGCAGCGCCGTCGTGATGACGTCAAACCTTTGCTGTCATCCCGAGCGNNCAGGATGACAGCAAACCTTGAGCAAGCGCGCCGCCGCGTCAACGATCCTGACGCCCGCGGATCGCACGCGCACTGCGCCTGCGCCCGCGCCCGCGCCCGCACCCGCGCCCGCACGTAGAGACCGCCGCTCTAAGCCTGGCCGGGCTCGGCCGGGACGGCGCGAAGCAGGCGCGAGCGCGTCGACTCTTCGACGCCGAATCCTCCCGGAGCCGTGGGCGCGACGTCGGCCGCATCGTCGGTGCGGCGGAGGCCTTCGCTCCCGCGACGCGCGAGGTACTGCGTCTCCATCATCTGCTGGAACTGCCGGAACGTCGTCGACACGGGCGAGATCGACTCGAGCTCGCGCGTCTCCTGCAGCCGCTTCATCGCCGCCATCATCGTGTGGGCGGCCGTGTAGAGGGCCGGCGTCGAATAGAGCACGATCTTGAAGCCGAGGTCGTGCAGCAGCCGCGAAGGCAGGAGCGGCGTCTTCCCGCCGTGGATCAAGTTGATCACCTTGTGCCCTGGCACCTGCGAACCCACTCGCTCGAGCGCGTCGTGCGAGGGCAGGCCGTCGATGAGCAGCACGTCGGCGCCGGCCGCGTGAAAGGCCTTCGCTCGTAGGATCCCCTCGTCGATGCTCGCGGCGTCGGTGCGCGCAACGACGCACATGGGCGTCTGTCGGGCCTTCAGCGCGCACTCCAGCTTTCGTATGTACTGGTCCAGCGGGATAACCTGCTTGCCGCCCGCGTGTCCGCATCGCTTCGGGAACACCTGGTCTTCGAGGATCATCGCCGCGGCGCCCGCGTGCTCGAGCTCGCTCACCGTGCGCACGACGTTGTCCTCGTTGCCGTACCCGTTGTCGGCGTCGACGACGAGCGGGATGCGCAGGGCGCTCGACACGTTCTTGGTCATGAGGGACGTCTCGACGAGGCTCGTCAGCCCTATGTCAGGGTTGCCGAGGAGGCTCGCCGCGACGCCGTAGCCGCTGAGAAACACGGCCTTGAAGCCCACGCGCTCGAGAATCGTGGCGCTGAGGGTGTCGTAGCACCCCGGAAGCTCGATTCCCTCCGCGCTCGCGAGAAGGTCCCTAAATCGCTCCGCCATTCCGTTGATCGATCGCATGGTGTGGCTCTCCTTTTGGCGTGTTGTCGCCGTTCATTGGACCTCGCAGTAGCCGAGGTTGCATGCCGGGTGGGTGGGGTCCGAGCAGTCGTTCGCCGTGTTGCACTTGGCGCAGGTCGCGGCGGGCGCGCCGTTGATGCTGGCCTCGAAGTAACAACCGCACTCGAAGGGCGGCGTGTACGCGGACAGAGGGCCGAGCTCGGCGCTTCGCTGCACCAACATGGCGCACGTCGGCACCAGGCTCGCGCCGATGAACGCGTCCAGCAGCTGCTGCGCCAGGTTCGGCACCGACACCACCGAGACGAACGCCTGGGCGGCCGGAGAGACCGGAATCCCGCCGGACACGGCGGCGAAGAAGTGAATCGGCCCCCAGACCGGGTAGTGGCCGTCGCGTACGTTCTGCTTGTCTTTCTTGAAGGCCGTCGAGTCGGGCAGATACGCGCAGTCCTGCCCCTCCGCCTTGAACGCCAGCGCGTTCAGGTTGGCACGATCCGCGTCGTAGTAGTCGGCGGAGATGATCCCGATCGCCTGGTTGGCGACCGTTGGGTTCGCGATGACGCGGAGCTCGGCGTCGACGGCGGCGGCGCTGCCCCGATCGATCCCCCAGAACGCCTTGGGCGACACGTTGATCGCCTTGCCGATCATCTGCTGTGTCCCGGTGTTCTGGTTTCGCACGAAGTAGAGGTCCGGGTTCGTCCATGGCTTGGCGCCGCCGTCGTCGCCCCCCATCCCGAAGACCGCGCGCGCGGCCTCGGCGCTGATGGCCTGCTGGGTCGAGGCGCCCGGCACCACGAACACCATGGCCTGGATCGGACCGAGGTACTCCGCGAAGCCCGGGCCGGGCGGTCCGTAACCGGCGCACGTCGACGAGAAGATGTCCGACTCGCCGACGTCGACCTGGGCGCCTGCCGGACCGAGCGCGCACGAGACGGCGGTCCCGTCTTGCTGGAAGTACTCCGCGGGCTGCGCGCTCGAGCCCGGGGCTGGATCGTTGATGACGTTGTCGAGGCCGAGGACGGAGGCGACCCCGGTGCACGAGTTGGTGACCTGGTAGACGGGCGTGTACCCCGCGTTGACGATCAGCGGCGCGAGCTTCGAGAGCAGCGGGGGGAAGTTGCTCGAGCCCGTGAGGTACACGGCCGGTGGGCGCCCGCTCGAGGGGTCGACGCACGGGGGCAGGCTCGCCGCGCCATCGCTGGCTCCCGAATCGACCGCTGGGGCCGAGCCTTCCAAGGCAGGAGGGGACAGCAGCGGCGCGTCGAAGTCGGACGCATCGCTGCACTCGCCGAGCCTCGAGCAGTCGTCGAACGACAGGCACTGCGAGTCGCTGCACTGGTTGAGAAAGTCGGTCGGTTGCTCGGGCGTCCCTGCGAAGCAATTCGCGGGGCCGAGCCCCGAGGCAACGCACACGCCCCCTTGGCAATAGGGATGTCCGCCGAAGTGTGCGCAGTCCGAATCGGTGGCGCATTGGGTGGCGGTCGGATCGAGCAGGGCCGTGCAGGCGTCGCAGGCCAGGATGGCGATCACCGCGAAGAGCGGTGCCCCGAGCAAGATTCGCCACGACGTCGCGAGGCGAGGGCGTGGCAGTCGAGGGGCGAGAATGCGCATGGCGTCTCGTCTCAGAAGGTGACGGCGAGATGGATCGACGCGGGCGCGATGTGCACGCTCACGCCGGTCTCGGTCGGGCGGGAACGACCGTGCCCGACGAACAGCGAGACGAGCGTGACCGACCCTACGACCGCGGCGGCCGCGCCGAGCGAGTCCGCGACGATCGAGTAGGTCCGGGTGCGATCGGCCTCCTGCTGCAGCGTCGAGCTGGAGACCGGGAACGTGGCGCGGGCGCTCTGCAGGTTGAGCGACTCCCTCCATGCCGCGACGGCCGTGCTCACCGCACCCGCCGCGAGCACGCCTGTCGCGATCCATCCCACCGCGCGCAGCGAGACCCCGGAGTGCGCCTCGGCCGGCGGCGGCGCGATGGCGGCGGGCGGCGCTGCGAGAGGCGCGGACACGACGGGCGCCGGCTGCACCTGCAGCGTCAACGACAGATCGTCGTCGGCGGCCACGTCGACGTAACGCGTGGTCGCCGGTCCGCCTGCGAGGGCCGCGGTCACTTTGCGGTGCCCGACGCTGACGAGGACGCGATCGTCGAGCGGCGTCTTGCCCATCGACTGCTCGTCGACCGAGACGTCGGCGCCGGGCGGTACCGTGACGATCGTCAGGTGACCGACCCGCGAACGGAGCACCTCGACGTCGCTCTCGACATCGGCGCGGTGACTCGCGCCCGGGGGCGCCTCGACGAGGTAGCGCGAGAACGAGGCGAGCGCGCCCGCGTAGTCTTGGAGCTGGTACTGCGCTTCGCCGATGTTGAAGAGCACCGCCGAGTTGGGGGCCAGCGTGTAGGCGCGCTTGAACTCGGCGAGCGCTCCGGGATAGTCGGCCTCGCCGTACAGGGCGACTCCATGGTCGAAGTGCTTGCCCGCCTCGCGGGTATCGAGGACGCGATCTTGAGCACCGGCGGCTCCTGCGGCCAGTCCCACCGCAAGCGCGGCGACGAGATGCAATCGGGCAGCGCCAACCCTCACGGGGACCCGTACGGGTTGTTCGTCACGATGGGCCGCTGCGGCGCGCGGCCACCGGCGGGATCGACGGTGGCGCGCGTGGCCTCGGTCGGCGCGGTCTCGGCCGCGGCCGTCGCGCGAGGGGCTTCGGTTGCGGCGACCTTGGCGGCACGCGCGGCCGGCTGGGACGCCGGTCGAGGCGAAGGAGATGGGCGCGTCGCGCCGGCGTTCGAAGGCGTCGTGGACGCGCGCGACTCCGCGGTCGGGGTGCCGGGCGGGGGCACCGTCACCGGCGGCGACGTCACGGGCTGGCGGTCGACCGTCGCCGGCGCGGCCGCTGCCGCGTGAGACGTGGGCGCCGCGGCTTGAGGCGAGAGCGCGGACGCGGCGCGAATCAGGATGAGCGCGGCGCAGGGCAGCAGCGCCGCGGTACCCACGATAGCCAGGCGACGGCGTGCGGACATGCGTGGTGGCTCGACGGCCGCCGCCGCCGCGGGCATGTGGATGGCGGAAGCCGACCGGAACGTCGGCTCGAACGTCGCGGCGCCCGCGGACGGCGTCGCGACGGCCAGCGATGGAATGCTCGCGAAGTCCTCGAGGCTGGACGGCGTCTCCACGGAGATCACCGGGGCGCTGCCGGAAGGCCGCACGGAACGGGCCGCCATCACCCCCGACCGCGGCGATCCGCGCGTCTGAGTCAGCGCGTCGTCGATCACGGCGTGCATGCGCTGGCGCTCCGATTCGAAGATGAGGCTCACGAGCGAGCCGACCTCGCGCATCGACATCGCGTCGTCGCGCTTGGCGATGATTCGTTCGAGATCCTCCAGGAGCTCCGCGGCGGTCGCGTGGCGGGCGGCCGGGTCGCGAGCCATCGCGCGCTGGCAAAGGGCTGCGAGCGCCGGCTCGGTGCCGGGGAGCGCGGAGAGCAGCGGGGGAGGGCCCTCGCCGATCATGCTCGTCAGGATCTCGACGTCCCGCTTGCCGGCCCAGAGCCGTCGCCCCGCAGCGGCCTCCCAGATCATGACGCCCGCGGCGTACACGTCGGCGCGGCGGTCGACCTGGCCGCCGCGCGCCTGCTCCGGCGCCATGTACGCGATTCGGCCCTTCACGATTCCGGCCTGGGTCTCGAACGCCGAGTCGAGGGATTTCGCCACACCGAAGTCGAGCACCTTGGCCTGTCCGTCGAAGGTGACCAGGATGTTCAGCGGGCTGACGTCGCGGTGCACGATGCCGAGCGGCTCCCGGTCGAAACCACGGAGCTCGTGCGCGTGGTGCAGCCCGCGGAGCGCCTCGGCGATGATGCGCAGGTTGGCACCCAGGGGAAGTCCGCCGAGCCGCGCGCCGTTCTTTGCGACGCGGTAGAGCGAACGCCCTTCGAGGTACTCCATGACCATGAAGTGGCGACCCTCATCGGATCCCACCTCGTTCGTCTGGACGATGTTCGGGTGTGCGAGGCGGGCGGCGAGGCGCGCCTCCTCGAGGAACATCGCGACGTACGCTTCGTCGCCGGCAAACTCCGGGCGCAGGTCCTTTACGGCAACGAGTTTGTGAAATCCGCCCGGGCCCTGCGCCACGCCCAGGTACACATTGCCCATGCCTCCCCGCGCGAGCTCCGCGATGAGCCGATACTTCCCCAGCTCGTGACTGGCGCGGAGGCTGGGCTGAGGGGAGGGCATCGAAGCTCCCTAGAGCACGAGTCACGCCATGCCCCGATTCGGGCCCTTTCGCGGGGTTTCGGAGTTGCCGTCCCCGTCGGGCGGCCTCTGATTGCTGCCGATCAGGAGCGGCAGTGAGGCCGATCGACAGCGAGGGAAGAGTGCGACGGCCATCCCGCGCCGACGACGCCATAGTTGGAGCAACCTTAGGGGGCGACGATGTCGGTGTCGGCGACGCAGGAACCCTGAGCGTTGCACACGAGCGGCGGGCAGCACTGCGACTGCGGGCTGTCCGGGGAGCACAGCCCGCACGTACCGCTGTTGCAGGCCTGTCCGCCGCAGTCGCTGCACGTCGTGCAGCTCTGGGGCGCCGGGCAGGCAGTCGACGACTGGGTGAGGATCGCGTCATCGTAATGGATCGTGAGATCGGCACCGGCGGAGAGGGCCGATGCGAAGATCGAGCCGTACAGGGTCGTCGGCGCCGATCCGCCGAGGGTCAGCGTCGCCTGGGGGGCGTAGAGATTGCCCGCCAGCGTGGCCGCACTTTGCAGGTTGACCGTCGATCCGCCGACGTACGTTCGCGCACGCGCCGGGTTGGACATGTCGCCGACGAGAAATGACCCCCGTACATCGACGTTGCCGGCGACGAAGAGATCGAGCTCGTCGCCGGGTTCGACCTCGATTTCAAAGTCGGACGTGGAGATGTCGCCGCCCACGAAGACGGCGACGTGCCCGGCCGCCGTCAGCTGGATGGGGGCTTGGTTGGACGCGATGGTGGTGAAGTAGATGCGTCCGCACGGGAGCGTCATCGTCACCGCGGACTGGACGTTCGCGAGGGCGGTCGGGTCGATGTCGAGGGCCGCGTCGTCGTTGTTGGCCTTGTAGGTGGCGACGACGCCGGCGACGTCGACGAACTCCGACGGGTCGCACTCGCAGGCGGGCGCCACCTGGAAGGCGGCAGTCAGCGGCGCGCTGAAGTTGCTCATGCCGACCATGTCGGGGGCGCCGGCCGGGATGTGGACCGCGCCGCCGATCGTCACGTCGCCCGTCGTCTGGATGCCGCCGGCCATCCACGCGTCGGCCCCCACATTGAGCGTCGGGCTGGGGCGCATCTCGCCCTCGGCATGCAGCTCGCCGGAGACGACCACCGTCGACGTCGTGATGTCGGTCGAATTGCTGGCCCAGAGTGAGCCACGGACCTGCATCAGCCCCGTCGGGTGCAAATCCCCGTTCACGCCGACCGAGCCTCCTGCAAAGGCGGTACTCGAGTCGTAAGCGCCTTGCGATCCGTCGAAAGCGTCCGTGTAAAGGGCGTGGTCGCTGACGTAGTCGTTGCAGGTACAGAGGGCATACCGGAAGGCGCGCTGTGCGAGCTGCTCGGGGCAGGTCTCCACGGGGCCGCCATCGGCGAGGGCGTCGACGAGGAGCGGAGGGCCGCTGCCTCCGCAGTACTGCGCGAGGGTCACAAGCCCGGGGAGCCCAGCATCCGGCGCCGCGAGCATGCTTGCATCGGCGCCCCCCGAGCCCAGCAGAGAAAGGACCGGAACGTCGGCCGTGCCGCATCCAAAGCTCGCCGCCATCAGCGTCGCGGCCGGCAAAGATCGGAAAAACTCTCTCCTGCTCGTGGTCGACAAGCGCGCTCGCTGATTCAGGTACCACGAGGCAAGCCCCACGGGTCGCTGAGACGGGAGTGAGCCAGCGACGGGGCCTCGCGGTACCTTGGACTTTGCAGTGCCCATCCCCGTGCGCAAATCCGACCCCGGCCGGGGGACCGCCGGCCCGAGCGACACCGCGCTTGTCGTCGCTGCCCGCGCGGGCGAGGCGTGGGCGCACGAGGCGCTCTTCCGGCGGTATGCACCGATGGCCAACGGGATGGCGTTCCGTCTGATGGGACGCGACGCCGACGTGGACGATCTCGTCCAGGACGCGTTCGCGGTCGCTTTCGGTCGCCTCGACAGCCTCGACGACCCCCAGGCCTTCGCGGCGTGGCTCGGGTCGATCGTCGTGCGCACGGCGGGCAAAGTCATCCGGCGCCGCGTGCTGATGGAAAAGCTGGGGCTTCGCCGGCGCGGCGAACCGATCGACATCGACGCGATCGCCTCGCGGGTGTGCGGACCGGAGGTCGCCGCGGAGCTTCGCGGCATCTACGAGCGCGTGGAGCGGCTGCCAGCGGATTTACGTATCGCGTTCCTCCTGCGCCGAGTCGAAGGGATGGAGCTCGAGGAGGTCGCGCGGGCGACGGGGGTCTCGCTCGCGACGACGAAGCGACGCATCGCGGCCGCGCAGCAGGCCGTCGAGCGCTGGGTGGATCGGGAGCGACCATGAGCCGAGCCGAATTCAAAGACGTCGTTCCGCCGCTGACCGAGGCGCGCATCGCACGGCAATACGCGGCCATCGCCGCGCGGGCGCCGGCTGCGCGCTCTCCCCGGGCGACGTGGGTGGCCTGGGCGGCGGCGGCTGGCCTCGCGGCGGCCCTGGCGGGGACGGCGTCGCACGTGTGGCGGGCGCACGCCGAGGGCGCCATCGAGGGAGCCGTCATCGAATCGGGCTCGTCGACCGATGGTTCGCCGTCCACGTCCGTGGCTCTCACCGACGGGTCGCGCGTCGTACTCGGGGCCGCGACGCGTGCACGGCTGACGAGCGACCGACCGACGGCGGTTCGTATCGACTTGGAGGGCGGGTCGCTGGAGGTCGAAGCCACGCACCTTGCCGGCCGTACGTTCGTCGTGCAAGCGGGGTCGTACGAAGTGCGCGTGGTGGGGACGCACTTCTCGGTGCGCCGCGATGCCGGCGAGGTCTCCGTGCGCGTCGATCGTGGTGTCGTCGAGGTCGCGGCGATGGCGGGGGGCGAGAGTACGCGGCTCGCGGCCGGCGAACGCTGGTCTGCCCCGGACGGCACGTCTGCGGCGCGGCTTGCTCCGCCGAGCCCCGCGCCCGTCGCATCCACCGCCCCGGTCGTCGTTCCGGTACCGCCGGCGCCGATGCCGGTGACCGCTGCTCCCGCTCGTCACGACGAGAGCGCGCGCGATCTGTTCGACGAGGCCCAGCGCGCCCGCGCCGAGGGTCGGTCGGCCGACGCGGCCCGCGCCTTCGATCGGCTTCGTCGCGGATTCCCGCGGGATCCACGGGCGGCCCTCTCGGCGTTCGAGCTCGGGCGTCTGCGCCTCGACGTGCTTGGCGACGCGGCCGGGGCGGAGGAGGCCCTGCGCGACGCCATGGCGCTTGGTCCGTCGTCGCCGTTCCGCGAGGACGCGGAGGCACGGCGGGTCGAGGCGCTCGGGCGGATGGGCGACGTCGGTGCGTGCGCTGCCGCCCGCGCCTCGTATCTGGCCCGCTGGCCGAATGGGACGTATCGTCGGACCGTGGAGCTCGGCTGCGGCAATCGATGAGGGAGGCGGCGGTGGGGTTGGTCGCGCTCGCCGCGGTCACCCTGGTGCCGCGGGGCGCAGAGGCGGAGGGGGGTGCCGGGGCGCCCTGCCCGGTGGGGGTTGGTGCATGGTTGCGCGTCTCCTTTGCCGGCGAGGGCTTCGTGCCGCCGCTGCAGGCGCAGGTCGCCGAGCAGCTCGGGGCCGACCTGCGCGTTCATTAGGTCGAGCTTTGCCAGGTCGAGGCAGCGCCTTCGGGGGCGGCGCCTTCGGGGCCGCCCGCGCTGGCAGACGTCGGCCTCTCCCTGTCCGCGACGAGGGTCCTATCGCTGGAGGTGAGCGACGCCGTGACCGACAAGCGCATGACGCGCCAGGTCCCCCTGGCGAGCGTTCCACGCGACGCCCTCGCGCTCTCGATCGCCCTGGCCGCTCAGGAACTGCTTCACGCGAGCTGGATCGAGGCGGCCTTCGCCCCCCAAGCGTCGCCCGCGTCGTCCCCAGTGCTCTCGCCGGTCCCTACCGAGGTGCAGGAGATGAACCGCGACCAGCTCGCGCGCATCCCGGTGACGGCCGATGTCGCCGGCCGCTCCACACCGGTGTGGAGCGAGATGGCGCTCCTGGCCGCCGCGGATCGCGCGACTGGTGGGCAGACGGACCTCGGAGCCGACCTCCGCGCCGCCGTGGGGGGCCGGGTCGCCGTCGAGGGCGCAATCGGCGTGCGCGCCGCCCCCGACGTGACGAGCGCGCACGGTACCGTTCAAGGGCGCGAGCTTCTCGCCGGCGCGGGCGTCACGTGGGCGCTCATGCCCAGGCAAGCACCGTGGGGGTTGACGGTCGGTGCGAGGGCCGAGCTTCTCGACGTGGAGTTCTCTGCGGTCGCGTCGCCGGGCGCCCGGGCGGCCAGCGGCTCGCAGCTTGGCGCCGCGTTCGACGGGAGCATCGCTGCGTGGTGGCGCCTCGGCGGGCCGTGGCGTCTGGTGGTCGAGGCGGCCGCCGGAGCGCCTCTCCGTGCCGTCACGGCGAGCGATGTCGGGGCAACGGCCAGCGGCGTCTCGGGGGCCTTGATCGGAGCAACGATTGGCGTGGCCGCCGCGCTGTCCGAGTAAGGCGCGGACGCGGATGCGGCGGTGGAGGGGGCCGGATGGATTGGAGCTGCTTCAGGGGGTCCTCGCGCACCGAAACCCGTCGTTGGCGTAGCGGTGCGGCGCGGAGACGTTGGAGCGAGCGATCGTGAATGGCTCCGGCACGAAGCCGCCGAAGCTCACGCCCCGGACCGCCCGCTCGCAGGTGCCGCCGCACGTCTGCGAAGTAGGCATGGAGACAATGCTGCAATCCGTGCAGGGGTCGAAGTATGGCAAGACGAACCAGTCGAGGTCCCACTCGGTGACCTCTCCGGCCAGATCGAGCTGGCCCCACCTCCCGGCTCCCAGCGACGCGGTGCCCACGGGCGCGAGGAACGTGGGGTTGCCCTGATAAAGGCTGCCGATGATCGCGTACTGGTTTTCCGTGATGTCCCTATTGGAGCCCCACGGGGAGCTGTTCTGCAGGCTTCCCCCCGCGGCGGCGTACTCCAGCTCCGCGTCGCTGGGCAGGAAGCCTCCGTCCCAGATGCAGAACGCGTACGCCTCGTACCAGGTCACGCAGTTGATCGGAAGATTCTCGTAGCTGCCCGGCGTGTCAGTCCACGTGGCGCTGGTCCGGTCGCACTGCAGCTCGGTGGTCGTCGGGTCGATGTGCTCGGTGGTGTTCCAGCCCTCCCACCAACCGTCCTCGTAGGCCACTCCCCCATCGCTGCTCGTCGCTCCCGCGCTGACAAGCCCCCGGCCGCCATTGAGGTGCGTATGGATGCCTGAGTGCTCCGCCGGCAACCATCCCGCTCCGCCGTCCGGAGGCAACACGGCGCTGGCGAACTGGCGGAAGCGGCCCACCGTGACCAGGTACTTGTCGAGCCGGAAGCCGCTGATGGTCGCCGGGTCTTTCTCGTCTGTCAGGCCGCCGTTGTTGACCCCGAACGAATACGTCCGGTAGTACTTTCCGCCCGCGACGTCGATGCTCGTGCAGCAGCTCTCGCTGCCGGTGCCGGCGGGGCAGGTGGTCATTCCCGGGCCGCCCGGCGCGCAGCTCGGGCTCGAGTCGTCCGCCGTCGTGCCGGTGCAAGAGCCCTCGACGCAGAGGCCCGTGACGCACGCCCACGGCGGGGCCCACGTCCCCGTCGACTCGCACGTCTTCACGCCGTCGCCGACGTCGCTGGCGTCGCCGACCTCGCCGCCGTCGGGGACTTTGCCTGTACACCGCATCTTGCCCGGGACGCACTGGCTGCAAGTGCCGTTCACGCAGTCGGGCTCGCTCCCCCCGCAGGCCGTACCGCTCACCCACAGGCCGTTGTCCCCGCACGTCTGGGGCGTGTCGCCGCTGCACTGGATCTGGCCGGCCTCGCACGCGGTCCCCGCGTCCGTCGTGCCCGAATCCGTGGTCCCCGAATCCGCCGTGCCCGAATCCGCCACCGTCTCGGCGAGGCTCTGACTCTGCGACTGGGGCGTCGTCGTCGAGCAGGCGACGAGGCCCATCATCACCATGGAGAGAAGCGCGCAAGAAGAGGCGAAGGTCGATCGATTCATGGGTGGGGTCCTCGTGGGAACGCGGAGCTTCGAGACGTCGGCGGGCTTCGCTTCTCGCATACGAAACCTTACCTGGGCCCACTTCGCGCACCTTGGGCAGGTCCCGTCAATGGGGAACCCGTCACTAAGTTTTCGCCTTGCCGAGGGCGAACGGACCCTGAGGGCCGTGCCTACGCCAGGATCTCCCGGATCGGCCCCGTGCAATAGCTGCTCGTGCCGAACGTCCCTCCCGGCAAGCTCACGCCCATCACCTGCGCGAGCGTGGTGAGAAGGTCGTTGTGGAAGCGCGTGCCGGCCACGTTGTTCGGCTCGTTTGGCCCATAGTTGACGAGGAAGCGAACGAGCTGGTTCGTCTTGATGCCCGCNNAGGTTCTTGCCCGACGCCGTCTTGAACTGGCTCAGTGTGTAGGCGACGCCGGCCACCTGCTGCGCGTACCACGACTCGATGTCGATGAGCTGTTGCGGGTACTGCGACGTCGTCGACGCCGGCTCGTTGTAGGGATCGGAGCCGAGCGGGCCAAGCCAGGTGGGCCCCTGGTGCGAGTAGATGTGGTGCGTCGAGGTCTGCGAGGATCCGAGCCACGTGTGCGTGACGGGGCTGAGCGCGTGCGAATACTGCAGGCTCGCCACGCGCGTCAGGTCGCACGCGAGCGCCATCGCCAGGATGTTGGGCATCGACTGCGCAAAGATGGGGAACGGATCGGACGTGCCCCCGTCGGGGTCCGGCGGCACGCTCGGCGCGGTGCACGACGCCGCTGCGAGCGCCGCGTTCTGTGTCTGCGTCTCGACCTGGTTCCACACGGCTTGCAGGTTCTGAAGCTGCTGCCGGTCCTCGGTGCAGAGGCGCGCCTGCAGGGCCACGAGATCCTGATTGAGCTGCGCCGCGACCTTCTGCCGCAAGAACGTCTTCTTGTCGGGCCCGGAGGACGTCGTCGGGGCGCTTGCTGTCGGGAAGAGCGTTGCGACGGCGGCCGCGGGGTCGGTGTACGGGTCGACGAAATTGCCCATCGCGTCGTAGAGCATCCGCGTGTCGACGCTGCGCACCTGGTAGTCCGCGGAGCTCTGAACCATCAGCGGGATGTTGGGATATGGCGTCGGCGCGTTGAGGCCCGCGCTGATCACCGTGTCGATGCTGGGGCCCGTCGCGGGATTGCCGCTCGACGTGAGGCCCGTCCACAGCGCGGCCATGCCCGCTTCATGCGATCCGCTCCCGGCGGCCTTCACTTGCAGACCATCGAGCACCGTCACCTTGTCGGTGAGGTCGACCTGCATCGGCCCCGCCTTGGTGAACGCCGAGAGCGTCTCGCGGAACACGAGCGGCGAGGTGACCGTGGCAGTGGTCGTCGTCGGCGCCGCCCCCTGCGCGCCCCATCGGTAGCGGATGGTGCCGCACGACGTGAAGAGCAGCACGAGGTACACCGGGTCGGCGCCGCCGGGACCCGCGTCGCCTGCGTAGCTCGGCACCCCGCGCAGGAAGGGGTATGTCAGCGCCGTCGCTCCGACGAGCTTGAGGAAACGACGTCGTTCGAGGTTACGTCGATTCATTGGCACTCGCTCCCCGGCGTCTCGAGCGACCGGTACCGGAAGGCGTCGCTGCCCGTGATCGCGACGAGGAGCTTCTCGATCGTCAGGCCGCTCGATGCGAACGCCTCGAAGACGGTCTGCGCCGAGCATGAGTCGTCGGCGCTCTCGACGCGGCTGAGCGCGTAGCGAAACGCCTGCAGCGCGAAGCATTGCTTGGTCTGCTGCGCCCCCGCGAGCTGGGTCGCCAGATCCGTCGCCCCGTCGAACGTCGTAGAGAACTCGCCCGGGCTCATCGCGTTGACCTGCCCCGTCGCGTCGACCGCGGGGAAGCCCTCGGGCGGCGCGGTCTGGAACCCGTTGGCGTCGTCCGGCTGATAGGCGCCCGTCGCGTCGAAGAACCCGAAGCCCAGGCCGATCGGATCCATGTACTGGTGGCAGCTGACGCAGGGCTGCTTGTTGAAGTGCGCCTCCAGCACCGACCGCGTCGTCCCGCCGTCGGCGACGGAGGTCGCGGGCGCCGGGATCCCGGGCGGCGGCGGAGGGATCGTGTCGCAGAGGATCTGCTCGCGAACGAGCTTCCCGCGCAGGACCGAAGACGGCAGCGTCGTGTGCGACTGGGTGGCGAGGACGCCCGCGTTGGTCAGGATGCCCGTCCGGTGAGGGAGGGTCGTCTTCGTGTACTGCGTCGCCCCGACGGCAGGGTCGTTGACCATGACGCTCGGCCCCGCGCCCATCGCGATCGCGCTGTTGCCGGCGCCGTTGCCGTAGAAGCTCGCCAGATCGCTATTGATGTACGAGGACGGGGAAGTCAAAAGGGAGGTGAGCGAGCCTCCGTCGAGCACGTCCTGCGAGACGTCGATCAGCGTCTCGTCGACCATCTCGGAGCCGAGCTTGGAGTCGCCGTTCCAGAACGCAAACTGCGTGTCTTTGCCGAGCGAAGGCGTCGATTGAAGCTGCATCCACTGCGTCGTGAAGTCGTTCAGTGCGTCCTCGGCCCTCGGGTCCGCCAGCATCCGCGTCGCCTGCGCCTGCACCTCGGCGACCGTGCCGAGCTGACCGCTCCGAGCGGCCGTCATCAGCGTGGCATCGGGGACCGACCGCCACAGGAACAAGGCCAGGCGCGCCGCGATCTCGTAGGGCGCGAGGGGCACGACGCCCGCGCCCTCGGAGGGCTCCCCGAACTCCAGGACATAAAGGAACCGCGGCGACTCGAGCACGGCGGTGATGATCGCTTGGATGCCCGTGGGGAAATCGAACTGGGCCTGCGCGGCCGTGTAGAGCTGCATCAAGCTCGCTTCTTCCGCGGCGTCGAGCTGGCCGCGGAAGGCCCGGTTGCCCCACGTCTCGATGAACTGCTGCGCGCACGCCGAGTCCTGCGTCTGGCACGGGACGATGGAGGAGACCGTGCTGGGGTTGGACACGGCGGTGTCCGCCAGCGTCTCGGCCGCCTGCTCGTAGTCCTGCACGATGAGGCTACTGACGCCCTGGTACGTATTCGCCTCGAAGTTCACCCCGTTCGTCATGGGACTCTCGGGCGGGAAGCCGTTGGCGGGCTGGGTCGTGTCGGCGAGCAGATCGCGGACCATGTCGTTGTACTCGACGCGCGAGATGCGGCGCACCGGCGACCAAGCGACGGACGGCGCGCCCGGCGTGCACGACGCCGAGAAGAGCGAGACGCCGATCGCGCTGGGCGCCTCGATGGCCGGCGCGAGGCTCGTGCCCCCGCCGGCGACGCCCGCGTCGAAGTCCACGAGAGCCTGTTCTCTCGGCCCGGCGCAGCCCGCGGCCGCGAGGGCCGCCAGCGCCGCCGCCAGCCATCGCGAGTCTGTGAAACGACGGAGATCTGGAACAAAAAGATCGGAAAGATCAGGAAGGAGGAGAACCTTCATCCTTCCTGATCTTTCTGATCTTTTTGTGAATCCCAATAATCCAAGGTTCACCACACTTAGTGTCGCGAGAGACGGGGCGAGGCTCAGAAAGGCTCACGCTTGCGCGCGTCAGGTGCCGCAGCCGATGCGGAAGCCGGCGAGCGCGACGTCGTCGAACCACAGCGTCATCGCTTGCCCGGCGTAGCTCTCCCATCCCAGCGCGAAGTCGACCAGCTTGGGCCGCCAGGCCTGCGAGAGCCACTGCGTGCTGATGTCGGCCACGGGCGTACCGTTCTCGACGAGGCCCGGGACCTCCGTCCCGTTCACCCACGTATCGATCGTGCCCGCCGTCTGGTCGATGTGAAACTCGATGCACGTCCACGTCGCCGTGACGATGGCGACGGTGTCGGCCACGCCGGTCGGGCTCAACGTGGGCAGGGTCGCGTCGTCGGACTGGCGGTTGTAGATGAGCACCATGTCCTGACCGCCCATGCGCACGGCGTTCTGTTGGTCGTCCGGATCGTTCTGGTCCGTCATCGCCAGGAAGGTCACGTGGCCTTGGCCGAGGGCCGCGCCCAAGCGCACGAAGAAGCGCGCATACACCTGGCTGCCGAGCCCGGAGATGGCGCTCGCGTTGGAGAAGAACACGTGGTCGCAGTAGCCGCTCCCGCCGTCGACGCGGACGGATTGATGGCCGGAGTGCGCCTGGGAGTCGTCGACCGCGAGCGTCCCGGTGCCACTGCAGTCCGGCTCGACCACGCTCCAGACGGCGGGGTTTGGCGGTCCGCCGACGGCGACGTCATCGAAGTTGTCGAAGAGCGCGTAACCGGCGTCCGGCGCGGGCGCGTTGGTGGAGCCGCCTCCCAGGTCGACCGGCGCCGCTTCGGAGCCCGCGTCGCCGCCGGCGCTTTGGGCTCCGCCCGCGTCACTGGACCAGAGCACCTCGGGTGGGGTGTCCTCGGCAACGCCAGGAGCCCGGCTCGAGCACGACGCGGCGGCGCTCGCGGCCGCGGCGACGGCCGTCGCGACGAGCCCGGCGCGCCGTCGACGCGAGGGCGTCATTGGGCCTGGGTCAGTGGTGGGACGTAGGCCACGTACTGGACGACCCACTGCGGGATATGATTGCCCGTCGGGGCGCCCGTCGTGCCGAGCGTCTGCGCGGTGCCGCCGTCCGCGAGGACCTCCGGCGTCGCGCTGTTCTGGAGCGGGAGCCACACGGGCGCGTAGCTCGGGTCGCCGCTGAGCTTTCCGCTCGGGTCCACGGTGATCCCCGCGAACCACAGCTGCGGCGGCGTCGACCCGTTCGCGGACCCTGGTAGCGTCGCCCCGTACGCGCGACGGGACGAGAACGCGACCCAGTAGAGCGTCTTGCCCTGGAAGGTGCTGTGGCTCGGAGCGAAGCGCGGCCACGAGTTGGTCCAGGTCGCGGCGTTGGGCCACGCGCTCGTGCGGCCGCTCGCGTTGTCGAGCTCCACCGGCGTTCCGCCGCCGGCGGCCACGAGCCGTAGACGCGCCGAAGGGTCGTCGTAGGAGTCGCACGGGCTGAGGCCGTAGCCATCGGCCGACGGCGACGCGGGTCCGGAGCAAGAGGACTCGTTGAACACCACGAGCGCGCTGTCGTCCGAAATGGCCGGGTAGTATTCGGTCGCGTTGGTCACGCGTGGAACGAGCAGCGTCGGGGTGCCGAAGTTCGTCCCGCTCGCGGGCGCGGTCCAGATCTGCGCGTTCGGCGTCTCGTTGCCGTTGAGGTCCTTCGAGTCGTACGAGTGGGGGATGCTCAGCGTCGGGACCCAGCTCGTGAAGGCGATGCGATCGCCCTTGGGAGACCACGCGGGCTGCGTGAGGCTCTCCGTGATCGACGGGAAGAGGGGTCCTTGCGACGCGAGGGTGGCGTCGGCCGTGCGCGTGTAGAGGGCGCCCTGGAGCTCTTGGACCATGTCGGCGCCGTCGGGTGAGAACGTCGTGAGCGTCGCGAACCCGTCGTTGAGGAGCTGCTGGCCTCCGGGCTCGGTGATCCGCGTGGCCGTGGGCGTCTTGGTCGCGACGTCGAGCAGCGCGAAGAGGGAGCCGTAGCCGTCGCCATTTGCGTTGATGGACGAGCCGGCGATCGTGATCCCTAGCTTCGTGCCGTCGCGGGATATGGCGTGGCAGCCAACGCACGCCCAGCCGCCGTTGAGGGAGGACGCGTAAGAAGCCGAGTCGAGGTTGGTGAAGTACACCTCGGGCGGCGTCCCCGCGTCCGAGAGGTTCATGCGGATGATCTCGCTCGCGCCGCTCATCGTCTGCGGCGGCGTGCTCCAGTAGTAGATCGTCCCCGAGAGGGGCGTGGACGACCAGCGCGCGTCAATGGCCGCGCTCTCGGCGAGGTTCGATCCATCGGACGAGGCGACGCGCACCGTCTCGGTGAGGTCGGTCGCCGCGCTGGCGCCGGCGAGGTCCGCCTCGAGATCGGCGGGGAGGGCGATCGAGCACGCTCCGCCGATCGCGGCGTTGGGGATCGCCGTGCACGGCGCGTAAACGTTGAAGTCGATGGCGTCGCCCGTGAAGTTCACGCGCGCGATCGACGCGCCGCCGCCGCTCGGGACGACCTGGAACTCGAGGTCGCCGAAGTGATACGGAAAGAGCGACCCGTCGAGGGGATAAGCGATGGTCGGCGCGGTGCCGGTCGCCGTCCCGTCGAGGAGCGTCGTGTCGACGTTGCCCTCGGTGACGCTGCCGGTAAGCTTGACGGTCAGCGTCGCGCTCGCCGACGCCGATCCGCTGCTCGCCGTCACCGTGTACTGACCGGCACCGCCGGGGGTCAGGGTGCCGTCGTCGGAGATGTTGCCGAGGCCAGGGATGTTGGTGTTCCACGCGACACACCCGGTGACGTCCATCGTCTGCCCACCGGCGAATGTTCCAGTCGCCGTGAACGTCACGGCCGAAGGCTGCTGCGGGTACGTGATGGTTGCGCTGGCCGAGGTCGGCGCGATGGCGATGCTCTGCAGGTTGGAGGCGCAGTCGCCGGTGAAGACCGGAGCTGTCCCGCTTCCGGCGTCCTCGTTGACCATGAACGACCCAGTGCTTCCGGGGGGGCCGACAGGACCGTCGGTGGACCGCTCGGACGCGCAGCCGCCGAAGGCCGCCGTCGTGGCCGCTCCCGAGAACAGTGCGAGGACGAGCACGTGCGTACGCGCGCCGGAGGAGAGCTTCACGGCAGGTATGTGCCGCCCCCTCCCCGATACGGCTCGCCCTATTCCCACGGCTCGTCGTGACGCGCTGCGAGGCGCCTTCCCGGGGGCTTTGTTGAGCCACGCCGCGGGGCCCGGGCCTCCTAGCTTCTCGAAACCATGCGAAAGCACGTTGCCCCCGCGGCCATCCTGACGTTCTCGATCCTCTCCGCGGCGTGCTCCTCTTCGCCCTCGGTTTCGAGCTCCTCCGGTTCGGACGGCGCTGCGGCGCCGCCCTCCAGCAGCGGCGGCGGAGAGGACGGGGGCCAAGTGGCCGAGGAGGCGGGCGGCACACCGCCGGGGTCAGGTTCTGTTACCGACTCTGGGTCCACTTCCGGCCAGTCGACCGACGGTTCGAGCGGTGGCTCCAAGGACAGCGGTCCGACGACGGTGAGCACCGATTCGGGTAGCCATCCCATCGCGCCCGGCGGCTATTACGTCGAGGGCAACTCCATCTACGACGAAGCGGGCCATGCCCACCTCTTTCACGGTGTCGACCGGACGTCGTTCGAGTGGAATCCCGAAGGGCAATACGTCGACGCCGGCGACTACTCACTGATGGCCGATGGCTGGGACGCGAACGTCGTCCGCATCCCGATAAACCAGGACTTCTGGCTCTCTACCTCGCCGATCTACAGCCCCGGCTATGCGGGCGTGATCGACCAGCAGGTGACCAGCGCGCGCGCCGCGGGCCTCGACGTCATCCTCGACTTGCACTGGTCGGACCGCGGAGACATCGCCGCGGCGAGCAACTCGACGCTCGGGACGTTGCCGGGCCAGCAGTGCATGGCCGACGCGAACTCCGTCACCTTCTGGCAACAGGCGGCGGCGAAGTACAAGGGCAACGGGCACGTGATGTTCGAGCTCTACAACGAGCCGCACGACATCTCGTGGAACGTGTGGCTCGGCGGCGGCGGCTCAACGAGCGGCGACGCAGGCACCTGCGAGCAGTCGTTCACGACCGTCGGAATGCAAACCCTTTACAACACTGTCCGCGCCCAGGGGGCCGACAACCTCGTGCTCATCGGCGGCGATCTATGGGCGTACGACCTCTCCGGCGTGCCCACGAACCGCGTCGACGGCTACAACATCGTGTACGTGTCGCACGTCTACCATCACAACACGGTCCACGACATGAGCGACTGGCCGTCGTACTGGGGCTTCTTGACGGCCACCGACCCCGTCATGCTCACGGAGTTCGGTCCGTTCTCCAACCAGAGCGACGACGTGAACTGCGAGCTCGACTACGTGACGCAAGTGCTCGACTACGCCGACATGAACAACACGTCGTGGAGCTCGTGGGCCTGGTGGGTCTACAACGGCGGCGGCACCGACGACGGCGCAGACTACTGCGACTACCCCTCGATCTTGCTGACGAGAACCGGCACCCCCAACGATCTCGGGCAGATCATCCAGACCCGCCTGCAGTCATACTGACCTGACGTGGCCCCTGCTCAGGGGGAAGCGCGGGCGCGCAGGGTCGTTGACGAGTCCGGGGAACCGCTCGTGCCGGGTGTACGCCTCGAGATCACGCCGCAGCGCCGCGTGGATCGCGGCGAGGCTCACGTCGGTGTCGCCAGCGATGTGCGGAGTGGCGACGACGTTCAGCTGCTTGAGGAGCGGCGCTGCCGGATCGACTGGTTCGTCGGCGAAGACGTCGAGGCCGGCGCCGGCGAGTTGCCGGCTTTGCAGCGCGTCGAGGAGCGCGGACGAGTCCACGAGCTTTCCACGAGCGATGTTCACGAAGAAGGCCCCCCGCTTCATCGTCGAGAGGATCTGGCGGTCGATGAGCGGAGTGTCGGACTCGCCCGCCGCGCAGAGGAAGACGTAGTCCGCGTCGGCGACCGCTACGGACAGCTGGTCGGGAGTGTGGAGCGCCTTCAGGGGCACACCGTCGATCTGGACGTGCTTCGGGTTGACTCCCACGAGGGTCATGTCGAAGACCTGAAGGCGCCGGGCGAGCTCGGAGCCGACGTGTCCCAAACCGATGATGCATGCGGTCTTGCCCTGCAGTCCGGCGCCGACAGGCTGGCCGACCTTCCGCGCGGCGAGGGCCGCCTCTGCTTCGTGCAGGCGTCGCGATACGGCCAGCGCCAGGAAGACCGCGTGCTCGGCGACGGATGGGGCGTTCGCGCCGGGCACGTGCGCAACCCAGACGCCGCGCTCCGTGGCGGCTTCGACGTCGACCGTGTCGATCCCAACGCCCGCTTGAAGAACGAGGCCAAAGCCCCCTCGTTCGAGAACCGCGCGGTCGACGATACCGTTGACCCCAGGCACGACCACGTCGGCTTCTTGTACGTGGTCTGCGATCTCGCGGGGCCCGCACGTGAACACTTGATGTCCGGGGAGCACGTTCGCGCCAAGGGGAACGCAGGAGAGGATTCGCATCGAGTCACCTCTCCAGCCTCGTCGAAGCATCGGGCGTGCCGCGGCTCGCGCCTGAAGCTCGGCACCCGGTCACTCAGACCGTGCTGTGCCGGGACGCGCTGGACTAGAGCTCGACCCCGAAGACGTCACGGAAGCGCTGAAAGGCGTCGCTGCTTACGTCCACCCCATCGAGCCCGATGCGGATGGAGGTCGTGATGTCGTCCCCCCAAGGCCACCAGAGCCCGTACGCGAACGCGGGGCCTTCCATCTGGCTCACCAGAATGAACTGCCCCGTCCGTAGCTCGCCCGTCCGCTGGGCGATCTCACGAATGGGATGAGGCGCGCGCTGGATCGTGCTCGGCGTCCACTCCGTCGGCAGCGCGGCAGCGGCGGCCGTGCGCGCCTTGGGCCGCAGCTCGACGTTGAACGACGACGAGACACACGACAGGCGTGAGTCCCAGCTCCACCCTCGCGTCGGCCAGGCCGCGCGCAGATTTTTGAGCGTTCCGAAGATGGAACCCCAAGGATCACGAAAGGTGGGCCCAACCGGCATTCCCCCAAGCGTAGACGCCGCAAGCCGCCGGGACCAGATCCTTGGTGAGCGCTCGAGCTCGCACCCACGCCCGCGCCCGCGCCGACGCCCGCGCCCACGCCCACGCCCACGCCTGTGCCCGCGCCCATGCCCGCGCCCGCGCTTGCTAGGGCGGCCCCCGGCGGCCTCGACCGGCCCTCTCCCCGGATTTGCCGCCTGGAGACCGAAAAGGGCTACGATCAAACAGGCTTTGGGGCGCCATCTGCTGCTCGTCGTCGAGGAGACGCTGCTCCTAGCGGCGCGTCAGCGCCTCATGGTGGCGCCGTTCCTCGATGCCTCCACGCTGCCCGCCGGAGAGTTCACGGTCGAACTCCTCAAGCCGGACGGCTCGTCGGCGAACGTCCAGGCCCTCGCGATCGTGCCGTTTTCGGCGGGCCCACTGACGGGAGCGCGCGCCCACCTGGCCCTCGTGGGGCTCACGCGGCAGGACGTGCCGATCGGCACGACCATCTGGACGACCGAATGAACGTGCCCCATACCCGCGCCATGCCTTTGCGGTCGCGGACGAAGCTCTCGGTGAACCTAAACAAGGTGGCGACGCTGCGAAACACGCGCGGCGTCGGGATCCCCAGCGTCGTCCGGTGCGGCGTCATCTGCCTTGAGGCGGGGGCCCACGGACTGACCGTCCACCCGCGGCCGGACCAGAGACACATCCGTCCGGGCGACGTGACCGACCTCGCGACGCTCCTGACAGGATTCCCGGCGGCCGAGTTCAACATCGAGGGCAACCCTTTCCTCGGCGTCGTCGAGCATGTCGAGGCCGTCCGGCCTACGCAGTGCACGCTCGTTCCGGACGATCCGTCGCAGGCGACGAGCGACCACGGATGGGACCTCGCCAAGGAGGGGGCTCGCCTCGAGCCGGTCGTGCGGCGCCTTCGCGATCTCGGATCCCGCGTGAGCCTCTTCATGGACGCGGAGCCTACGGCGATGCGTCTCGCGAAGGCCGTGGGCGCCGATCGGGTGGAGCTCTACACGGAGCCCTTCGCCGCGGCGTTCTCGCAAGGCGATCCAGCGCCGGTCGTGGCGAAGTTCAAGGAAGCCTCGTTGGCGGCGGCCGAGGCCGGGCTCGGGGTGAACGCGGGCCATGACCTCAGCCAGCGCAACTTGTCGACGTTTCTCGACGGCGTCCCCGGCGTCCTCGAAGTCAGCATCGGCCACGCCCTCATCGCCGAGGCGCTGGAAGACGGCCTCGCAGAGACCGTCCGCCGGTACCGGCGGATCGCGTGGGGCCCCTGACGCATCAGCCGGGCCAGCCGTCACTCGTTCTTTTCGCCGAGTCCTTCCCGGAGGCCGAGCTCCTTCATCTTGAGCTGAAGGCCCTTGCGGGAGATCTTGAGGAGACGCGCTGCGTGCGTGACGTTGGCGTTCGTCTGCTTGAGGGCGCGGCTGACGAGCTCCTTCTCGAGGCGGCTCATGGCCACCTTCACGTGCCCCTTCAGCCCGCCTTCGCCGGCCAGTGCCGCCTGAAGGTCGGCCTCCGGGAGCGGGACGTTCGCCAGCGCAGAGAGGCCGCGCACCTCGTGGGGGAGGTCGCTCGCGTGGAGCTTGGACGTGTCGCAGAAGAGGACGGAGCGCTCGATGACGTTCTCCAGCTCCCGGATGTTGCCCGGCCAGGGGTACTGCGCGAGAAGCTCCGCCGCGTCGCTCTCCACGCCCTCGACCTTCTTGCGCAGGCGTTCGTTGAACTTGGCGAGGAAGTGCTCGACGAGGAGCGGGATGTCACCCGTCCGCTCGCGCAGCGCGGGCAGGCGGATGGGCACGACGTTCAGCCGATAGAAGAGATCCTCCCGGAAGTGGCCCCCGACGATGAGCTTCTTGAGCTCGCGGTTGGTCGCGGCGACGAGCCTCACGTCGACGCGGATCGTCTTGATCCCGCCGACCCGCTCGAACTCGCTCTCCTGCAGGACGCGCAGGAGCTTGACCTGCATCTCGACCGGGATTTCGCCGATCTCGTCGAGGAAAAGCGTGCCGCCGTTGGCGAGCTCGAAGCGGCCCGGCTTGCTCGCCACCGCCCCGGTGAACGCACCGCGCTCGTAGCCGAATAGCTCGCTCTCGATGAGCTCCTTCGGGATGGCCGCGCAGTTGACCTTGATGAAGGGCTTGTCCTTGCGGCTCGAGTGCTCGTGCAGGGCGCGCGCGACGAGCTCCTTGCCCGTCCCGCTCTCGCCCGTGATGAGCACAGTGGTCGGCGTGTCGGCTACGCGCTCGAGGATGGCGTAGAGCTCCATGATGCCGTTCGAGCTCCCGATGATGCCGAACCGTGCGCCGCGTGACCCGGAGGCGGGCGTCGCGTCGGCGCCGCGGAGCTCGCGCGTCTTCAGCGCCTTGGCGACGATCTGGCGGACTTCGTCCTTGTCGAACGGCTTGGTGACGAAGTCGAACGCGCCGCTCTTCAACGCCTCGACGGCGGTGTCGATCGTCCCGTGGGCGGTCACGAGGACGACGGGCAACTCGGGATCCTCTTCGAGGGCGCGCTTGAGCAGCGTCATCCCGTCGACCTTGGGCATCTTGAGGTCCGTGACGACCAGGTCGATGTGGTGCTCGCGGAGCACCTGGAGGCCTCGCTCGCCGTCTTCGGCCGTCAGCACGTCGTAGCCGTCCCGCGTCAGCTGCGCGGAAAGGATCTTCCGCAGGTTCACCTCGTCGTCGACGATGAGGACCTGCTTGCGTTCAGGCAGCACGGTTGGCGCGCTCTTAGGCGCCGAGCCGTTCGCCGAGGAGCTTCTCGAGCCCGACCATCGCCTTGGTGAACCCGTCGATGCCCTCGGCCAGCTTGTCCTTGGCCATGCGGTCTTCTTCGTGCATCCGCCGGAACGTCGCCTCGTCGATGGTGATCTTCTCGATCTTCATCGAGGCCGCCTTGGACGGGTCGAGCTTGCGGGGCAGCGGCGCCTGGCTCTTCGACAGCTCGTCGAGCAGGGCGGGGGCGATCGTCAGAAGGTCGCAGCCGGCGAGCTCCGTGATCTCGCCGAGGTTGCGGAAGCTCGCGCCCATGACCTGCGTCTTGTGGCCGTAGTGCTTGAAGTAGTTGTAGATGCGCGTCACCGAGAGCACGCCCGGGTCCTCGGGCGGCGGGTATTCGGCCCGGCCGGTCGCCTTCTTGTGCCAGTCGAGGATCCGGCCGACGAAGGGCGAAATGAGCGTCACCTTCGCGTCTGCACACGCGATCGCCTGGTGCAGACCGAAGAGCAGCGTCAGGTTGCAGTGGATGCCCTCGCGCTCGAGGAGCTCGGCGGCACGGATCCCCTCCCAAGTCGACGCCAACTTGATGAGGACGCGCTCTCGCGATGTCCCGGCGGCCTCGTACTGTCCGATGAGCAAGCGGGCCTTCTCGATGCTCTTCGCGGTGTCGAACGAGAGGCGGGCGTCCACCTCCGTCGAGACCCGGCCCGCCACGATCCCGAGGATCTTGAGGCCGAACTCCACGCTCAGCCGATCGATGGCCCGCTTGACGATCGCGTCCTTCGTCCCGTCGGTGCCCGCCTCTTTTTTGGCCCAGAGGAGCGCGTCGTCGACGAGCTTCGAGTACTCGCTCATCTGCGCCGCTGCCTGCAACAGCGACGGGTTGGTGGTCGCGTCGCGCGGCTTGAATTTCTGGATGGCGTTGAAGTCGCCGGTGTCGGCGACCACGATCGTCATCTGCGAGAGTTGCTCGAGGAGGGACGCCATGGGCAGATCATAAGGACCAGGGGCGAGGCCGCGCAAGGGTGGCCTGTCACCCGGATCAGGCATGTTTCCGGCGCCGCTCCTTGCGAGGATCGGCGCCGGCGTGCCATGAAAAGCGTGGGATGAGGACGGCCGCCCCCGGAAACGAAGGGCCCGCCACGCTCGTCGAGTCGCCCCGCATGACGTTCGAGGAGCTGGCCGCCCTGCCCGACGCTCGGATCGATGTCGCGACCGGGGCCGTGCTCATCGCGCGCGACGCCTATCCACACGTCGACGTCGTCCGCCTCCTCGCCACTCTCGAGGACATGGCGGCCCCCCTCCGCGCCTCCCACCTGGCGACGGCGGAACCCGAAGAGCAAGCCCGGCAGCTGTCGCAGCACCTCTACGGTTCCCTCGGCTTCCGAGGCAACGAGAGCGATTACTACGACCCGAAAAACAGCTTCCTCCCGGACGTGCTCGACCGAAAGCTCGGGATCCCGATCACGCTCGCCCTCGTGTATTGCGAGGTGGCGCGGCGCGCGGGCATTCGCGCGCGGGGGGTGAGCTTTCCCGGCCATTTTCTCGTCCGCGTCGACGAGGGCGATCGCGACGACTCCCCGCGCATCGTCGACCCATTCTCCGGCGGACGCCTCCTCAACCCCGTCGAGTTGCAGGCGCTCCTCGCCCGGGCGGCCCCCTCGCAGAAGCTCGCCCCGGCCGAGCACCTGGCCGTCGCGACGGCGCGCGCGACCTTGGTCCGCATGCTCATCAACCTCAAGTGGGTCTACATGACGCGGGGGGATCTCGCGCGCGCGCTCCTGGCGCTCGACCGGATCATCCTGCTCTTGCCCGACTCGCAGACTGCGCTGCGCGAGCGTGGCCTGCTCGCAGCCCGGCTCGGCTCCGTCGAGGCCGCGCGCGCGGATCTGAGCCGTCTGCTGGAGCTTGACCCGGAGGGGCCCGACGCGGAGTCGATCCGCCAGCAGCTCGCGGCGCTCCGCAGCAAAGGCTCTGTCCTGAATTGACGGCGTTTTCCCTGCGGCCGCCCTCGAGGTCAGCCCGCGCGCGCCTCGCCGGAGCATCCGTCGCGGGCCTCGTCGGCCTCGGCGCGACGTTTTGGGCGCCACCCGCGCACGCCCAGCTGCGCTGGGATGTCGGCGGCGAGGTCGGAGTGGTGCAGAGGATCGCCAGTGACCGTCCACGCGGGGCTCCCGCGCCGCTACCAGGGCCGTCGGGCGAGGTTTTCACCGACGTCGCCCTGCTGCCGATGGTCCGGGTGGGAGGATATGTGTCTTTCGACCTCTCGCCGTTCGACGGCCTCCCGCCACTCGAGGGGGCGGAGGCCGGCGCTCGGCTCCGCCTAGCGCCTCCGGTTCTCCCGGTGCCATGGCGGACGTGGCTGATCGTGGGCCTCGGCTTCGAGAGGGCTTACGAACCAAGCCACCTGTCCACGTCGCCCGAGGCGCCCGCTCCCGGGCTGTTGCCCGTGCGGGCGCCCGTCGCCGGGGCGTGGGGAGGGGTCCTGGACGTCCCGATCGCGGTCGCGCTGGGCTTTCGCGCGAACCGTGTGCTCGAGCCCTTCGTGGAGCTGGGGGCCCGACTCGGCGTGGCCTTCGGCGGGCCGCTCTACGCTCCCGCTTCGAGCCCGTACCTCGGTCGGGACGTGGTCGCGCTGTCGCTGAGCCTGGGAGTAAACTCGAACCAGTAGCTGCGTGGGCTCCGAGGGCCCATGCTCGGCGTCTCGCCCATGCCCGAATCCGACCAAGCCCCCGACGAAGCCGGCCCGCGCGCCGACGAGCCCGGGGGTCTGGTCGGATCCGTCATCAGCGGGCGCTACGTCGTCGAGCGGCTCCTCGGCACGGGCGGGATGGGCGCGGTCTACCAGGCCGAGCACATGCACATGCACAAGCGCCTGGCGCTGAAGGTGCTGCATGCGGAGATGAGCCGCCTGCCCGAGGTGGTCGCCCGCTTCGAGCGCGAAGCGATGGCTGCGGCCCACATCGACCACCCGAACGTGGCCGCCGCCACGGACTTCGGCAAGCTCGACGACGGTTCGTTCTTTCTCGTCCTCGAGTACGTCGAGGGCCGGAGCCTGCGTGACGCGATTGCCGAGGGGCGGCTCGACGTCGGGCGCGCATGTCACGTCGCGCGGCAGATGGCGAGCGCCCTCGGGCGCGCCCACGCGCTCGGCATCGTGCATCGCGATCTCAAGCCGGAGAACGTCATGCTGGTCGTGCGGGACACCGACGAGGACTTCGTCAAAGTCCTCGACTTCGGGATCGCGAAGGTCCCGATAGGGGCGTTCACGCATGGGTCGTCGGAGGGTGGCGTGGTGCTCACGCAACTCGGCATGGTGTACGGCACGCCCGAGTACATGGCGCCCGAACAGGCTCTGGGTCAGGAAATCGACGCGCGCGCCGACCTCTACGCACTCGGCGTCATCCTGTTCGAGATGGTGACGGGCAAGCGGCCGTTCGAGCACGCGAGCAAGGTCACGCTCCTGGGCATGCACGTGACGGCGCCGATTCCGCGGATGCGTGAGCGCGCGCCGGAGGCCGACCCACCGGAGGAGCTCGACGCGTTGGTGACGCGCCTCCTGGCGAAGGAGTCCGGCGCCAGGTTCCGCGACGCGCGCGAGCTCGTCGACGCCCTCGACGAGTTGACGGCCCGTCTCGTCGGCGAGGGCCGTATCGCAGACGACGCGCTTCCCGATGCGCTGCGCGGCGGCCCCCGGACCTCGCGCTCCAGCAAGAGCGCGTCGTCCCCGGATTCGGTGCTGGCGCTCGGCCCGACGAGCTTGGCCCAGCCCGTCGCTTCGTCGCCCGGCGTGCTGTCGGCCCGAGGCCTCGTGCCAGCGGGTGTCGCGGCGGCTGTCCGGCAGTCGCTGTCGCGCGTGCTGCGCTCGGCCCGCGCCTGGGCGGCGCCGCGCCTGGTCGTCGTCGCGTCGGCGGGCGCGGCGATCTTGCTCGCGTTGGCCATCTTGATCTCGTCGTCCGCGCGCGAGGGTCGTCCGCGTTCCGCGAAGGCCCTCGTCTCTGCCGCCCTTACGCACGTCTCTGCCCCCAAGATGGACGATCGCGTGGCCGAGGCTTCGGCCAAGATCGACCGTGGCGACTGCTCGGGCGCGATCGAAGAGCTCCTGCCACTCGAGCGGGCGGACGGCGATCGGGCCGACGTTCACAAGCTGCTGGAGCGCGCATATTTGGCCACCCACGCGGTTCGGGACGCCCTGCGCGAAGCCGACCTCTGGCTGGCGTCCGACGAGGCGGCCGCGGCGGACCCGAAGCTTCAGGAGGACGTCCGAAACGCCGCCCTTCCGCGCGACAACCAGGACGACGCGTTCGCCCTGCTCGAGGCGAAGATGGGCGCGCGCGGCATCGACCTCCTCTACGACATCGCCTACGGCGCGTCGGGCCGGCAGTACCCGCAGGCGGCGGCGCGAGCTCGCCATTCGCTCGACGTCGAGGACGTGCACTCGCGCGCGAGCCCCGCGCTCGCGGTCCTGCTCGACATGCGCGCGGCCAAGACGTGCGACGCCAAGCATGGGCTGCTCGACCGAGTCCGCACGAACGGCGACGCCCGCGCGCTCGCCCTCCTACACCCCCTTCAGGCAACGCGAGGCTGCGGCTTTCTCTCCTACGCGGACTGCTACCCGTGTCTACGCAAGGACACCGCGCTCAAGGACGCGATCGACGCCCTCTCCGACCGCGCGTCGCCGCCGTGAGCTACAGGCCGAATCGATCGCGATTCGCCGCAAGGAATTCGATGTAGGCCTCGGCCGGCTGGTGGGACGCGACCTCGCCTGCGGCCACCGCCTCGTCGAGCAATCGCTTCACGTCCCCCACCTTGCGCGAGGGAGGGAGGCCGAAGGCGCGCATGATCGCGTCGCCGATGCCGCTGGGCAGCGCGGGGACCTGCGCATCCTCGGCCGCGAGCAGGCCGATGCGGCGCTGCAGCTCCTCGATCTGCTGCAGACCGCGGCGCTTCTTCTCGGGGCGCTTGGTCGTGATGTCGGCGCGGGCGAGGCAGAGCAAGTCGTCCAAGTGCTCGCCGAGCTCGCGCGCAAAACGGCGCACGGCGCTGTCGGTCCAGTCGGACGAGTATTGATTGGCGCGGAGGTGGTGCAGGATGAGAAAGCGCACCGTCTCCTTTAGCGCCGGCTCCGGCGAGAAGAGCCCGAGGCGGCGGTCGAGCTTGTCGAACATCCGCGTCCCGGCCTCCGCGTGGCCCAGGAAATGGACCTTGCCGTCGGGCGAGATCGACCGCGTCTTCACCTTGCCGATGTCATGGAAGAGCGCCGACCAGCGGAGCTCGAGACGGGGCACGGACTGCCAGACGACCTGCTTCGTGTGCTTCCACACGTCCTTGTGCCGCCACTCGCCATCGCCGAAGCCGACCATGGCGTGCACCTCGGGGAAGATCGCGGCGAGCGCGCCGGCCTCGAGGAGCGCGTCGAGGCCCCGCTCGGGATCCTCGCCCATGATCACCCGGTCGAGCCGCGCGCGGACGGCCTTGGCGTCGAGCTTCACCGCCGCGCGAAAGTCCTCCACGCTCGTCGACTCGGGGATCCCGACCGCCTGCCCCTCGGCGACGAGGGCGGCCGCCTCGAGCGCGTCGAAGACCCTATCGGCGCTCTTCGTCGTCGAGGGGGCTGCCAGGGCGGCAGGCTCGATGGAATCGGGCTCGGGGCACATTGGGGGGGTGCTCTCTAGCACCAGCTCCGAGGGGTAACATAGCTGGAATCGCGGGCCGCGCCGCGGCTGGCCGGGGGGCGCGGCGGTCGATAAGGTGATGGCGGATGCCGCACCGGATGTTCCACCCGGCCGTCCGCGCATGGTTCGAGCGCGCGTTCGGCCAGCCTACGCCGGCTCAGTCGCTCGGGTGGGCGGAGATCCTCGCCGGCAATGACACGCTCATCGCGGCGCCCACCGGCTCCGGCAAGACGCTCGCGGCGTTTCTCGCGAGCCTCGACGGCCTCGTCCGCCGCTCGGAGGCGGCGCCCCTGCCGGACGCCGTCGACGTGGTCTACGTCTCGCCGCTGAAGGCCCTCAGCACCGACGTCCAGCGCAACCTGGAGGTGCCGCTCGTGGGCATCCGCGAGGCCGCCCGGGAGCTTGGCTTCGCCGACCCGTGCATCCGGACGGCCCTCCGCACGGGCGACACCTCCCCGGCGGCGCGCGCGGCCATCGTGCGCCGCCCGCCGCACGTACTCATTACGACCCCCGAATCGCTCTACCTCATGCTGACGGCCGAGCGCACGCGCGCGCACCTCGCCCACGTGCGCACCGTCGTGGTCGACGAGCTCCATGCCTTGATGCGCGACAAGCGCGGCAGCCACCTCGCGCTCTCGCTCGCCCGCCTCGACGCCCTGACGGAGCGGCGGCCGCAGCGCATCGGCCTGTCGGCCACCGTTCACCCGATCGACCAGGCCGCGCGCTTCCTCGTCGGCGCCTCCCGGCCCTGCGCCGTCGTCGACGTCGGCCACCGGCGCGATCTCGACGTCGCCGTCGAGGTGCCGCCCACCGATTTGCAGGCCGTGCCGAGCCACGAGCAGTGGAGCGACATCTACGATCGCATCGCCGCGCTCGTCGGGGAGCATCGCACCACGCTCGTCTTCGTGAACACGCGGCGCATGGCCGAGCGGGTGGCCAAGCACCTCGCCGAGCGGCTCGGCGAGGACAGCGTCGCCGCGCATCACGGGAGCATGTCCAAGGAGCGCCGCCTCCACATCGAGCAGCGCCTGAAGGCCGGCGACCTGCGCGCCCTCGCCGCGACCGGGTCGCTGGAGCTCGGCATCGACGTCGGCGCCGTAGACCTCGTATGCCAGATTGGCTCGCCGCGCGCCGTCACGTCCTTTCTGCAACGCATCGGGCGCGCGGGTCACGCGCTCGGCCGGACGTCGCGCGGCCGGCTCTTCGCGACGTCCCGCGACGAGCTCCTGGAGTGCTCGGCGCTCGTCCGCGCCGTCACCGCGGGGCGGCTGGATCGGATCGAGCCCCCGGTCGCGCCGCTTGACGTCCTCGCGCAGCAGATCGTCGCCGAGTGCTCGGCGCGCGAGTGGGGCGAGGACGCGCTCTTCGACCTCGTCCGCGGTGCCGCCCCGTTCGCGGCGCTCGATCGCGCGCGGTTCGACGACGTCGTCGCGAGCCTGGCCGAGGGGGTCGCGCCTCGCCTCGGCCGCGCGGGTGCCCTGCTGCACCGCGACCGGGTCAACGGCGTGCTGCGAGGGCGCCGCGCGGCGCGGCTCGTCGCGCTCTCCAACGGCGGTGCCATCCCCGACGTCGCGGACTACCGCGTCATCCTCGACCCGGACGAGACGTTCGTCGGCACCGTGAACGAAGACTGGGCCATCGAGAGCATGGCCGGCGATGTCTTCGTCCTCGGCTCGCAGTCGTGGCGCATCCGGCGCGTCGAGTCTCGCACCGGCGTCCTGCGCGTCGAGGACGCCCGCGGTCAGCCTCCCAGCATCCCGTTCTGGCTGGGCGAGGCGCCAGCCCGCAGCTGGGAGCTCTCCGCGGAGGTGAGCCGCCTGCGAGCGGACGTCTCCGCGAAGCTGGACGCGCCCGGGGCCGCGGCGTGGGTCGGCGCGGAGTGCGCGCTGCCGATCGCCGGGGCCGAGCAGCTCGTCGCCTACGTCCGCGCCGAGCGTGACGCCCTCGGCCTCGTCCCCACGATGGACGACGTCGTGTTCGAGCGCTTCTTCGACGAGGCCGGCGGCATGCAGCTCGTCGTTCATGCGCCGTTCGGCGGCCGGGTCAACCGCGCCTTCGGCCTCGCCCTGCGAAAGCGCTTCTGCGTGTCGTTCGACTTCGAGCTCCAGGCAGCGGCCACCGACGACGCGATCGTCCTGTCGATGGGGACCGCCCACAGCTTTCCGCTGGCCGACGCCTTCGGGTTCGCGCGCGCCGATCGTCTCGACGAGGCCCTGCAGCAGGCGATCCTCGCGGCGCCCATGTTCGGCACGCGCTGGCGCTGGAACGCCTCGCGCGCGCTTGCGGTCCTGCGGTTCGAGCGCGGCAAGAAGGTCCAGCCCTTCCTGCAGCGCATGCGCGCCGACGACCTCCTGGCGGCGGTCTTCCCGGCGCAGACGGCCTGCCAGGAGAACGCGACGGGACCCGTCGCGATCCCCGACCACCCGCTGGTGCGTCAGACGGTGCACGACTGCTTGCACGAAGCGATGGACACGGAGCGCCTGCGCGGTCTCCTGGAGCGCATGGAGCGCGGAGAAATCCGCCTTCACGCTCGCGACACCACGGAGCCGTCGCCCTTCAGCCACGAGGTGCTCAACGCGAAGCCCTACGCGTTCCTCGATGACGCCCCGCTCGAGGAGCGCCGCGCCCGGGCCGTTGCCCTGCGACGGACGCTGCCCGAGCACCAGCGGGATCTCGGCGCCCTGGACGCCGATGCCATCGCCCGCGTCGTGGCGGAAGCACGCCCAGCACCCCGCAGCGCCGACGAGCTGCACGACGTGTTGTTGAGCCTTGTCCTTGCCCCGCTCGCGGATCTCGGCGGCTCGCACCTGGACGATCTCGTGCGCACCGGCCGCGCAGCCACCGTGGGAGAGATGGCCTTCGCCGTCGAGAACGCGTCGCTTGTCGCGACGGTGCTCGCGGCCGCGCGCGCCCATGCGATCGCGTCGGTTCAGCGCGCCGGGGCTGAGCCCTCCCGCGAAGAAACGGTGCTCGCTGCCGTCCGAGGTCACGCCGAGGTGCTCGGCCCCTTTGATCCAGTCGAAATGGCCGCGCGTCTGCGGCTCGATCCCGCCGACGTGGCGATCGCGTGTGCGGCCCTCGAGGGACAAGGGGTGCTTCTCCGCGGGCGCTTCACCCCGCGCGTGGGGCACGACGAGATGTGCGACCGGCGCCTGCTCGCGCGAATCCACCGGCACACGCTCGACCGCCTCCGCGCCGAGATCGAGCCGGTGAGCGCGCAGGACTTTCTCCGGTACCTGTTCGAGCGCCACCGGCTCGGAGGGCGGGTCCGCTCCGGGGGCCGGGCAGGTCTCGTCGAGGCCGTGGAGATGCTGCAAGGCTTCGAGGTCGCGGCCGCGTCGCTCGAGAAGGACGTGCTCGCGCCACGCGTCGCGGGCTATCGCACCGAGTGGCTGGACGAGCTCTGCCTGGCCGGGCAGGTCGTCTGGGGCCGCCTTTCTCCCCGCCGGACGACGACGCCGGCCCTGGGATCGACCTCGCGCGCCACGCCGATCGCCCTGGCCATGCGGTCCGAGCTCTCATGGTTGCTCGAGGCCGTGCGGGGGCCCGAGGGCCCCGACGCCCCTTCTTCGCCGGCCGCGATGGCCGCTCTCGAGGCCCTGCGCCGTCGCGGGGCGCTGTTTTTGGACGACGTCGCAGTGGAAGCGAGGCTCGTCCGCGGCGACCTGACGGAAGCCCTGTGGGACCTGGTCGGGCGCGGCCTCGTATCCGCGGACGGCTTTCAGCCGCTTCGAGAGCTCATGGGATCGAGCGCTGCGACGAGGCAGCGCGGCCGGGCGATGCGCGCTCCCCAGGGCCGCTGGTCGGTCGTCGCCCGGGTCGCCTCCGTGCACGCCGTCGCCACCGACGTCGCGGATCGCGTGGCGGGGCAACTGCTGGCGAGGTACGGCGTCGTGTTCCGCGAGGTCGCCGCGCGCGAGAGCTTCAATGTCCCCTGGCGGGACGTCGCGCGCGCGCTGCGGCTGCGCGAGGCACGTGGCGTGGTGCGGGGAGGCCGCTTCGTGGCCGGCCCCCTCGGCGAGCAGTACGCCCTCCCGGAGGCCGTCGAAGCGCTTCGGCGGGTCCGGCGCACCTCGCGCGCCGGCGAGATCGTGCGCATCTGCGCCGCCGATCCCCTGAACCTCGTCGGCGTCGTCACCCCGGGCCCGCGCGTCGGGTCCCAGCGCACGGCGTGGCTGACGTTTCGCGACGGCGAACTCCAGCCCGACAACGTCGTCGAGCGCGTCGAGAGCGCCTAAGAACGCATGCCATAACCGCGCGATCCCTTCGCGATTTCGCGGTCGGGGGTCGTCACGGTACAGGAGTACCGCTCCTCGCCCCGCCCGCGAACTNNGCGGTTCTGGCACGCGTTCTTCCTTGGTGGAAGTGTTCTACGCCACTGCCGGCGCGTACCGGTTCGCCGCGTGGCTCACGTTGTCGTCGTCGTCGTCCGGGTACGCCGCGAGCTCTTCGCTCACCTTGCGCAGGTACTGCTGCTTAACGTGAAACGGCAAGAACGCGCTCTTGAAGCCGCTCAAAATGAGCTGCTTGATGTCGGCCAGGCCGAGCCCCATCTGCGTGTGGCATAGCCAGAGCTCGCGGCTCACCGTCGTGTCGGTCACGAGCCGGTTGTCGGTGTTCACGGTCACTCGAAGGCCGAGGTTCTTGTAGAGCTTCAGCGGGTGGCTCGACATCTCGCGGATGGCGCCCGTCTGCACGTTCGAGGACGGGCAGCACTCGAGCGGGATGCGATGATCGTTCACGTAGTGGAGCAGATCGCCGTTCTCTCGCAGCCGGCATCCGTGGCCGATCCGGTGCGCGCCGCACACGTGGATCGCCTGCGCGATCGACTCGGGCCCGTAGGCCTCGCCGGCGTGGATGGTGACGTTGATGTTGTTGTCCCGGACGAGCTGGAAGGCGGCCTTGTGGTGCTTGGCCGGGTGGTCGTACTCGGCGCCGGCGAGGTCGAAGCCGACGACGCCGCGCCCCTTGTACGCGACGCACAGCTCCGCCATCTCGAGCGACGTCTCCGCCGAGACGTTCCGGATGCCGCAGATGATGACGTTCGACTCGATCTTGTGCTTCTCCTGCGCCAGCCGCAGGCCTTCGAGCACACTCTCGACGACCGTCGTCAGCCGCAGCCCGCGCCGGGTATGCAGCATGGGCGCGTACCGCACTTCCATGTAACGCACGTTCTCTCTGGCCGCGTCCTCGGCCAGCTCGAAGGCAATACGCCGCAGCGAGTCTTCCGTCTGCATCACCCGGAGCGTGATGTCGAAGGCCTTGAGGTATTCGACGAGCGAGCCGCAGTTCTCGCCGAGCCGCATCGCCGCCCGCAGGCCTTCGGGGTCGCGCGCGGGTAGGTCGATCTTCTGCTTCTCGGCGAGCTCCAAGATCGTCGTGAGCCGCAGCGAGCCGTCCAGGTGGACGTGCAGGTCGGTCTTCGGCAGCTGCTCGATGAGCTCGAGGGGAACCGGGCGGTGAGTATTGGGGTGCGCCATATAGAAACTTACCACGCGCCGCCGATGCGTTCTAGTAACGGCCCATGCCGCCCGCCACCACGACCAGAACGATCCTCTGCGCCCTCGCGCTCACCCTCGCGTGCGGCACTCAGGCGCCTGCGTCCGCGCCTGCGCCCGCGTCCGCGCTTGCGCCCGCGCCTGCGTCCGCGTCCGCGCCCGCGCCCGCGCCCGCGCCCGCGCGTGCGCCCGCGCCCGCGCCCGCGCCCGCGCATGCGTCCGCGCCCGCGCATGCGTCCGCGCCCTCTCCTACTGCGGGTGTCCCCGCCCGTCCGGATCCGCCTCG
>PLIR01000051.1 GCA_003139415.1 Myxococcales bacterium
GGGGTTCAACTTCAGGAACGCCTCGGACTTGGTCTCCTTCTTCTGGATGTCGAGCCGCTTGCGCTCGCAGGGCACCCCCATCTCTTCGATGGCCCAGGTCGTGCGCACCGCAGTAGACATCGGGGCGTAGTAGTACGTGATCGACATGGCTCGTCTCCTTTGCGCGCGCCGCAGGGCACGGCGACGGCGCATGGTGGCAGAGCGCCGGGGGCCGAAGCAACCGCCTCCGCTAGCGCCGCTACTATCCGGAAAGGGCGAGCCGGGCACGAATACGCGCCGCGACGTCGGCGGCTTCGTCGTCCGCCTTGTAGGCGTGCCTGGGCCAAAAGAAGCCGCGCAGCCCGTCCTTTTTGCTTCGGGGCACGATGTGCAGGTGCAGGTGCGGCACGCTCTGGCTGACTTTGTTGTTCATCGCGACGAACGTGCCGTCGGCCGCCAGCGCTTCTTCGACCGCGCGCGCGACCCGCTGGGCCTGTAGAAAGAACGGTCCCACCTCTTCGCCCGGCAGGTCTCCGAGCGTCACGATGTGCGCGCGCGGCACGAGGAGCACGTGGCCCGGAAAGAGCGGCCGAGCATCGAGGAAGGCGACCGCGCTCGGTTCGTCGAGCACCCGGTGAGCATGTGCCTGACCGCCCACGATCGCGCAGAAGGCGCACGTCGGGGGCGCGCTGGCAGGGGAGGGGGCCATCGCGTGTGCATCAGGGTAGAACGGCGGGCGCCGTCGGGCTTGTCCGGCGGCACACGAGCAGGACCTCGTCGACGCCGTGCAGATCGATCAGGCCGGGGGCGACTTCGAGCCGCTCCTGGAAGCGGACGCCGATCGGAAGGATCGCGTTCGCGTACCACCAGATCGCCGCGGAACGGCGGTGCGCGAAACTCCAGACCACGAAGTCGAGCAGGGGCGTGGAGCTCGGCTGCATCCCGTAGACGGCGCTCCGCTCGACCGACCACCCATGGTCGCCGAGCTTGGCCAGCAGCACGGCCGGGTCGTAACGGCGGCCATGGCCCACGAGCGTGTCGAACGGCGTCCACCGCGCGGCATGCAGGGGGGCGGACAGAAGGAGAACGGCCCCGGGACCCGAAACGCGAGAGAGCTCGGCGAGCGCGACGTCGTCGTCGTCGACGTGCTCGAGGATGTCGAAGGCGCCGACAAGATCGAAGGCCCCGTCGGCCCAGGGAAGATGGGTGACGAGCCCCACCTGGGCGTCGGCCCCGCCCCCGACCAGCTTGGCGACGGCCGGCGGGCTCATGTCGAGAAAGCGCGTCCCCTGAAGAGGAAAGCGTGGGCAAAGCCCCGGGCCGATCTCGGCCCGCCGGGCCGCGTCGCCGGCGAGCGATTGGACGAGAGGCCACGTGTTGAACCGCTCTGGCGGCACGAGGCGCGAGCCCGCCCAGAGCGGATCATAGAAGTCGCGGTTCACGTCGAGCAGCGCCTTCACGAATGCCCCCGCCCTTCAGCGGCTCGTCCGAGGTCGACGATCTCTTCGAGCGATTTGCGCTCCGCGTTCACGCCGAGAACGGCGGCCGCGATGGCCGCGAGGACCATGAGCGCCGCGCCGATGGCGTAGCCGACGAACACCTCTTGTCGGCTGCCCGTCTGGATCAGCGCGCCGAAGAGCGTTGGTGCCACGAGGCCGCCGACCGCGGTGCCCGCGGCGTAGAAGAGCGCGATGGCCATGCCGCGAAGCTCGACGGGGAAGAGCTCGCTCACGGTAAGGTAGGCCGAGCTCGCGGCGGCGGACGCCACGAAGAAGACAGCACACCAGCACGCCGTCTGGGTGGCGGCGTTGAGCCAGCCTCGCGCGAGCGCGTAGCCGATGAGCGCCATCATGACGCCGCTCGCGCCGTACGTCAGCGCGATCATCGTGCGCCGTCCCCAGGTGTCGAACAGAGGTCCAAGTGCAATGGGTCCGATCAGATTGCCGGCGGCGAACGGCAGGAGATAGTAGCCGATGCGCTGGCCGGGGATACCGTAGTACCGCGTCAGCACGAGCGAGTACGTGAAGAAGACGCCGTTGTAGGCGAACGCCTGCGCGACCATGAGGGTGAGGCCCAGCACCGTCCGGCGGGGGTGCTGCTTTACGAGCACGCGCGCGATCGACGCGAACGTGATGACGCCCTTGGCTTCGAGCCGCGCGGGTGCGCCGGGAGCCGGCAGGGCCCCGTGCCCGCCGCGCGCGTGCGCGGCGGCGACCTCGTGCTCGATGCCCTCGACGACGGTGCGCGCCTCGTCGACCCGCCCGTGGAGCAGGAGCCAGCGCGGGCTCTCGGGCAAGTGGTTGCGAAAGATCAGGATTGTGGCCCCGATGATCGCGCCGAGGCCGAAGCACGCGCGCCAGCCGATCGTGTGCGGCACGACGCGCGGGTCCAAGAGGACGATAGACAGCAGCGCGCCGAGGGCGGTGCCAAGCCAGTAGGTCGCGTTGATCGCGAGGTCGGCCCTGCCTCGCACGCGCGCCGGCAAGAGCTCGTCGATCGCGCAGTTGACGGCCGCGTACTCGCCCCCGATCCCCGCGCCCGTGAGCATCCGGAAGACCGCGAACGACACGAAGTTCCAAGCCAGCGCGCTCGCGAGAGTGGCCGTGAGGTAGACCCCGAGAGTCACCAGGAATAGGCGCTTTCTGCCCAGCAGGTCGGTGAGGCGGCCGAACAACAGGGCGCCGCCGACGGCGCCGGCCAGGTATGCGCTCGCCGAGCCGCCGATTTGCGACTCGGTCAGCGCGAGCGTATCGCTCTCGCGCAGCACGCCTCCGATGGCGCCGACGAGCGTGACCTCGAGCCCGTCGAGCATCCACGTGATGCCGAGCGCGACCACGACCCGCCAGTGCCACGCCGACCAGGGCAAGCGGTCGAGGCGGGGCGGTAGATCGCTCGTGAAGACCGTCCCGGGTGAGAGCGCTTGCGCCATGCGGTCCGCGCATGCGAACGGCATTCCCCGGACGCGACGCGGGTGTTTGGAGGAGCGCCTAACGCACCGCGTTTTCGAGCAACGCGCCCGTGGGGGCGAGCTTTGCGGCGAGGGCTTCGTCGAGGCCGTGGCGTTCGACCAGCAGAGTCGGCGTGTTGTACGACAGCCACGTCTGGCGGCGATCGTCTTCCCAGACAAGGGCCTTGAGCGGCAGGTCGATCGCCACCGTCGGCCGCGCCACCATGAGGGGCGTACCGGCCTTCGGGTTGCCGAAGAGAATGAGCACGGCGGGACGCATCTCCAACCCGACGGCGTGAGCCTCCGCGGCCTGGTCGATCCGCGCGAAGATCTTGATCCCGGCGGAGGTGAGGGCTTGCTCGATGCGCGCCGCTGCCTCGTCGACCCGGCAAGAGCACCGCACGCTGCGCAGGTTTGCCACGTCGCTCTCCGCTTGCGCGCCACGGGGCGGGCCCGCGTGCATTCCTGTCCACTCGGGTGCGTCGCTCGCCGGGAACGATGCATCGCTCGTCAGGTCGACGGGATCGTCCGGGCCGGTCGCGTCCGTCATCGATTCGCCTCCTCAGGTCTGTCCGCAGCTGGAACACTAGCGGCCTCGCGGCGATCGACAAGGCGGCGGGTGACCCTGCCCTTGCCCGTTGCCACGCTCGCCTCGCTCATCCAAACGATGGGCTCGTTGACAGGTCCGGGCCTCTTCGCGTCCCATGGACTTCCCATGCCAGGACTGCGCTCTTCCCTTGGTTCGTTCGGTCGATTTGCGATGCTCGTCCCACTCATTGGCGTCGCGTGCGGGGGTAGCAGCAGCACGGGCGACCACGGAGGCGGCGCCAACCAGGATGGGGCCGTCGACGTCATGCCCCCGACGGACGGGGCCGCCACCGCCACCGGAGACGGGGCCCCACTCGATGGGGAAACCGAGGCCGCATCGAAGCCCTCGGACGGGGGCACGGACGTGGTCCATGGCGGGCTCCTCGGCGACCCATGCGTGACGAACGCGGGGTGTGCCGACGGCACCTGTGGTCCCGACGGCTGGTGTACGAAGTCCTGCGCGACGAACAGCGCGTGCGGCGTCAACGGCAGCGGCAACGCGAACTACTGCGTGTCGAACGGGACGGGCGTGTTCGGCGCGTGCACGCCCGGGTGCGCGACCGACGAAGACTGCCTCAACTACGGCTCCACGACGTCCTGCGCCCCGCTCTCCGCGAGCAGCGCCGTAGACGTGTGCACGCCGCAGGACGGTGGCGCGGGCGACGACGGCGGCGACGCGGGCGATGGTGGTGGGGGCCTGGTCGGCGATCCATGCGAATCGGGTGGCGACTGCGCGTCGGGCTTCTGCCTCCAGAGCTGGTGCTCGGCCTTCTGCACGTCCGCCACGGACACGAGCTGCGGATCCAGCAGCATCGGAGAGCAGAATGTTTGCCTCTATGTCACCGATCTCCAGTCCTACGCGTGCTTCACCGGCTGCTCGACCAACTACGATTGCACCCAGCTCGACGGAGCGATTTGCCAGGTGCAGGGTACCGAGTCGGTGTGCAACACGACGAACGGGGCCGTCGGCGATCCGTGCTCTACCGACCCGGGCTCCACGTGGACCGCGTGCGACGGGTCCGATGGCGGCTCGACGTGCACCAACGACAACTGGTGCTCGAAGTCGTGCACCACGTCGGCGTCGTGCGGGAAGAACAGCACCGGCGGCGCCAACTACTGCATCGGCGGCGGGGGAAGCCCCAGCACTTGCTATCCGGGTTGCACGCAGGCAAACGACTGCGAGGCGTACTACAACTCGTTCGACGCGTTCTGTCTGCCGGTAGGCAGCTCGGCCACCGGACCCTCGGCGTGTCAGGCGAGCGGCGGCCTGATCGGCGACCCCTGCGACTACGATGGCGACTGCATCGACGGCACCTGCGGCGACGAGGACAGCTGCACGCAGGGATGCACCGGCGCGAACGATACGAGCTGCGGCGCCAACAGCGAAAATGAGACGAGCGCGTGCGCCTACAGCGACGACGCCGCTGGCTACGAGTGCATGCCGGGGTGCAGCTCCGACTCCGACTGCACCCCGTACGGGACCTCGTGCATCCTCATCTCCGGGTCGAACGTGTGTGCCTTTTCGCAGACGACCCAGAGCGTGAACGTGAAGATTCACCGGCGTCGGCGAAAGTGAAGCCATCGGATTTTCGCCGGCGTCGAGGCTGCCCTCTAGTCTTCGCCGGCGTCGCCGCTCGCCATCGCGGCCTTGCTTCCAGCGTCGACGGCGGGGTTCGTCGTTTGCTGAATGCTGCCACACGCGCTGCCCACGGCGGTGCAAGCGTTCGCTGTCGTGTTCATGCTTGCCGCCGCCGTGGAGTCGGCCGAAGCGGCCGTGGTGGCGCAAGAGATGGCCTTGCCGTTGAGCGACGACGCGTTTGCGAGGACGGCGCCGCCCATCTCTTCTACGTTGTTGGCCGCATCGACCGCCAGCGGGCCTTGCGCCAGCACCAGCAGGAGCGCCGGCAGGTTCGTCGCGACGGTCTTGATGACGGCCTGCACTTCGCTCGATAGCGCGCCCGACGCCGCGCACTCGATCTGGGCCTCCGCCGGGGTGCATGTCGACTGGGACTCGGCGGCGTACTTGCAACTCTGCTGACACATCGTGCTGCTCGCGCACGACGACTCGCACTGGACTTCTTGGTTCTCGTCCACAGTGCAGTGCGCCGGCGAGACGACGAGCGAGCATCCGGCCTGCGCGCTCGTGCTCAGTACGGCGTGGATCTTTGCCGCCGCCTGCTTGCACGCCTCGGTGACCTCGGCGTCGGGCGGGCCGCCGCCGTCGGATGCCAGCGCGCTCCAGGTGTCGGTCACTCCGAGGTCGTCGTCGATCACGACGCAAGCGCCGAGGACATTGCCCTCCGCCGTCCAGACGAGGCTCGTGAGGGACGCGCTTGCCGCGACGAACGCCTTCGTGGCGCTGTCGATCGGCAAACTGCCGATGGTCGACGGCCCCTGGGCAAACTCGTCGCAGCCGGCCGTCAGTGCGTCGATGCTCGAGATGGCGTTGTCGAGGGCGGAGCACCCCTGCATCGACACCGCCGCTGCGGCGGCACCCGCAACGAGGCGAATGGACACGCGACGCTTCATGGGGGAAATGAACGCTCTCTTCGGGGACGTGAAATGGCCCGTCAGGGACGTGAATGGTCCGCGACGAGCTCGTGGGCCGTCGCGGTCTTCGACGCCGACGTTCCAGCCCATGCCGAGACGTGGGTGCTCGTGGATCCCCATGTGAGCAGGGCTGCCACCGCGAGCGCGACGGCGACGAGAGGGAGGGCCGCGCGCCCTTGAGCGGCGGGCTCGCGTCGCTTGCGCTTCGTCAACAGATACACGTCCGAGAGGGTATCGGGGCGACCTCCTGGGCTCGTGGCCCGCTCCGACTCCGGAGCCGGGACCGCTTCGACCGCCTCGCGGAGGGCTTCGGCCATCGCCGCCGCCGACTCGAACCGTTTCGCGGGATCCCGGTTGAGCGCCGACTGGAACCAGCGGTCGATTGGGACGGGGAGGTCGGGTCGGAGGGCGCTCGGCGTGGTGAAGACCCCGTTGTGAATCGACAGGCAGACGGCGCCGAACGTCTCTCCGGCGAACGGCAGGGCGCCGGTCAGGCACGCGTACGCGACGACCGCGAGGGACCAGAGGTCGGCGCTCGGGCCGACCGCTGTGGCGGTCATCAGCTGCTCCGGGCTCATGTAGCTCGGCGTGCCGAGGGTCGTGCCCGAACGCGTGAGCCCGCCTGCGTTCGCGCGGCAACAGGGCTTCGCGATCCCGAAGTCGACGAGCTGGGCCGTGAAGTCGTCGCCCCCTTGCGGACCGGCCACGAGCACGATGTTCTCGGGCTTCACGTCGCGATGCACCACGCCGAGCGCGTGCGCCGTGGCGAGGGCGTCGCCGACGTGGGCGACGAGCTTCACCGTCTGCGCCGGGGACAGCGCGCCCCTTTTCCCGAGCCGTGCCTGGAGGTTCTGACCCTCGACGAGCTCCATGACCATGTACGGCCGGCCGTCTTCGATCGTCCCGAGGTCGAAGACCCGCGGGATGTGCGGACTGTTCATCCGCGCGAGCGTCTGGGCCTCGAGGGTGAATCGCTGGATCGCGACCTCGTCGGTTGCCAGGGTCGCGGAGAGCACCTTCACGGCCACGATGCGGTCGAGTGGCGCGTGATGCGCCGACCAGACCTGCCCCATTCCCCCTTCACCGACCTGCGATCGGAGAATCAATGTCTCGGTGATACGAAGTCCAGGCTCGAGGTTCATTGTCCGTCTCTCCGTCCTTGGCGCACCGACCGGGACGGCGCGCGCCTCCCTCGTCCGACGACGAGCGAGGCGCGCGTGGCCGTCCCCGCGCCTACCGCCTCTCCCCAGACGTTTGGCCGCGTCCCGCATCGGGATCGTCACCCGGACGGCGCTCGTCCGGCCGCCGGTCCGTGCGCGGATCCGACGAAGGGCCGGGCTCGATGGGGTCGTTCGAGTTCGGGTCGCCGACCCGGTAACCGGGGTTGTAACCGGGGACCTGAGCGGGCCGCGGCCGCGCGGACGGCTGCTGAAGACGATTCTCGGACATCGGGTGCTCCTCTTCATGGGTGTTGCGTTGGTCGAAATCGAGCATGGGCGGGCTGCGCGCTCTGTCAGAACGTGCCTATCGCCTGCATGCCGTATCCCGAACCGATCGAGGCCGGCAGAAGATGAAACTCCTTCGCCGGGTCGGTGGCCGCCGCCGTCGTCGTCGTCACCGTGCGCTCTTGTGGATTCAAGAACGCGCCGATGATGAGCAGCGAGCCGAGCGCCTGGCCGACGCCGTCGGCCACGATGAGCACCGAATAAGCCGTCTCGGTGCCGCAAGAGGGCCCCGTCGCCGCGCCGCAGCCGGGGCGGTCGAACAGCGCCATCCACGGCCCGGCCACCGGAACGAACATCCGGTGATCGGCGACTTGAGGGCTGGACGCGGCGGCGATCGCCGCCGCGCCGTAGGTGACGCCGAGCGTGGCGATACCCGAGGTGAGCTCGCCAACGCTCGGGCCTCCGCGCTCCGTCACCGTCTCGCTTCGCGACTGCGCTGGCGCGACGGGTTCAACGGGCACGACGGGGGAGGGCGGTACCTCCTGCGCGCGGGCGGCCGCGGTCCAGGTCGCAGCCGCAAGGAGCGGAGCGGCCGAGAGCATCCACGTTGGGCGAGTCATGGCCATCTCCTCCTCAGGACGCCTTGTCGATGTGAGCCTTCAGAGCCGTGTACTCGTTGTCGACCTTCGTCTTGAATTCGTCCCAGGCGGAGGCGGCCACGTTGTCGATGGCGTTGACGTCCGAGGCGAGCGCCGCGCGCTCGGCGCGGATCGTCGCGAGGCTCTGCTCGAGGCGCCCGCGCGTCGCGGCCTGCGCCGAGTCGGCGCGCGACTGGATCTTGAAGATCTTATCGTCGAGTTCCTTGATGTCCTGCTCGCGATCGCGGCGATAGTCGTCGCGTTCGTGCTGGAAATCAGCCTGCGCCGCGCCGACCTTGTCGCGCATTTCCGCCTGAGCCGAGGCAGCCTGCTCCGCGGCGTTGCGCTGTGCCTGCATATCGTCCTGGACGGCGGCATTCTCTTTTTGCTGCTCGGCGGCGCCCGGCTTCTGGCATCCGACATTCCAGACGAGTGCCGTCGAGACCGCGAACAATCCAACGTTTCGGATCAACATTTGTCCCTCTCCTATGTTGGTTTACATCGTCCGAATCGTTCGCGATCCGGCACGACGACGCCTCAAGCATCGTGCGTGCCACGGCCTCGATGCCCCTGCGATGTCCGCCGAATCGCGAAGCAATCCGAGGACACCGCGCTCGACAAAAGGCGAAGACCTAGAGGGGAGCGCCGTCGCACGAGGGGCGTTCGTGCACGCTCGAAGCTCTACTAATCGTGGACGCCGGCGGCTCGAATCGTCGCGGCCCGCTCGTCGAACCACGACCGTGCGCCGAGCAGCACGACCGCACCCTTGCCGTCGTGCGATCCCACTCCAGCCTTGAGCAGGCCGAGATCGACGAAGAGCGCCCAATCCGTCTCGGGTGCGCGCGTCAAGAACGCAAAGCTCGCGTCGACGCCTTTGGCCCGCGCGTCGACGGCGCGCGCTTCGATCGCGGACGGAGATACGAGAATCTCGCCACGGGTGTCGAAGTTCGCCGTCGACACGGCGTTGACGAGCCATGACGGAAGAGGGGTGTCTCTCGAGACTGCTGCGGTGAGGGGGGATGCGTCCCTGGCTTGAAGCTGCACGTCGGCGCGCAGGTGAGGGCCTTGCTTCGACTCGAAAATGGCGCGACGCAGCTCGGCGCGGACCCACCAATCGTTGGGCGTGTCGTCTTTTCCGTTCGTCTGGGCGGCGCCGGTGAACGAAAGCCCGCTCCCCGAGAAGTCCGTCCAGCCCCGGTCCCGGCGGTGCTCGACCGCGACGTTCATGTTCCCCCGCATCGAATGGCTTCCGACCTTGGCGAGAAGCTCCCGCGCCGCGACGTCCGCGTGGATTCGGCCCGGCGCGTTGGCGAGCGCATCGACGAGAAACGAACCCTCGGCGGAGAGCGAGCCGGCGTTCGCGCGCGACCGAAACTCGGCCACGTGGATCTCGGAGCCGGGGTTCACGACGCCGCGCTTGATGGCGAGGCGCGCGGTCAGGGCGGCGTTGGAGGCCTCGACGCGCAGCGTGGGCGCGAGGGCATGGGCCAGGTTCGTGAGGTGTGCGTCGGCCGCAACGCTGCCGCCGACCGAGACGTCGTGGAAGATGTCCGCGCTGCGCACGGCGAGGAGGTCGACCGGATGAACCGTCACCTCGAGCGTCCCGCGCACGTCGGTGGCGAGGGCTGCGACCTGGCCTCGGCCCACCTCGACCGGGTGAACATGGACCTTCGCCGGACCGACCTCGAGCCATCGCTGGGGTCGGAACAGCCACCGACCCAGCACCTCGGAGTCGCCCGCGGAGCGAAAGGTGTCGACCCAGATCTCGCGCACGTGCCGGGCCTCGACGTCGTCGAGACGTATCGACCACAGCTTGTAGTTCGCGTCCGTCAGCGGAGGCGGTACGGGACCCGGCTCCGGGAGCGCGGGATCCGAGAAGCCGGGCACGGGCGGGGTGGCAGCGATCTCGGCCGCGGTCCAAGCCGCCTTGCGGCGGCGCAGGCGAAGGTTCAATCCGTCGCAGGTCACGGGGCCGGCGTGAAATTGTCGATGCAAGAGGTCGGCGAAATGCTCGCCGAAGTCGCACCGATCGAGGACGAGGGTCCACTCGACGTTGTGATCCCGGCCGCGGATGACCAGCCCCTCGACGTGAATCCGGCCCGGCCAGAGGGAATACGCCTTGTCGTAGTCGACCAGCAGCGAGCCCGGGTCGTAGCTAATGAGGTGGCGGAAGAGTCGCGTGCCGAGAAAGACATTCATCGCGACCGCGTACAGGGCGAGGAGCCCGCCGACGGCGATGGCGATCCCCGCGAGGGTGGACCGAGTCAGCCGCAGAGCGCGACGCCAGGTCATCGGGGCTTCACCGAGGCCCGCCCTGATCGCGCGTACAAAAAGGCCACGGCGCGCCTCGGGCGGCTCAAGCGAGGTGATGGCGTCGGGAGACGGCGTGGTACGTCGCGAGCACCAGCGCGGCCCCGACGACGGCGACCATCGGGCTCCACACCTCGAAACCCATCGCGCCGACGGCGACCGCGTTGAAGACCAGCCCGCCGACGAGCGCGCCTGCCACGCCAAGCGCGGTGTCGAGCGCGACCCCGTCGTCCCGTCGACGGACCATCAGGCTGGCGATGAAACCCGAAATGAGCCCGAGGACGATCCAGGCGAGAATGGTCATGGCTGTGCCTCCTTGGCGCATGCACGAGAGAGCGTGCGCGTCGGCCGTCGTGACCGGCTTCGGAGCACGGAGCGCGCCATGTCGGGCTCATGGTCTCGTCCGCCTCAGGAGCCGCCATTCGCTCGACCGTTTGGGCTACGGGCCAACGGCCGGGATTGATGCCGATGAGGTGGCGGCGCGCATGCGAACACGCGCTCGGGGGCAATGTGCCTCCCGGCAACGGGCCGGTCGGGTGCCCGGAGCCAATGTGCAATGGAGGCCGAGGGCCCTGCAGTTTTCCGCCGCCAAGGCTCAAATCGCATCGTGCGACCACAAACTTACATTGCGGATAAATATACGAAATAACGTTCCTTTATTGAGTTGCGTAAGGCCGGTACAAGCGTCAGTGTCCGCGCGATCGCACGTGCAAGGGTGCGCCCGTCGATGGCGCGCGGAGGAGGACAAGAAATGCACCGCCTGCTTGGAATAGCCCTTATCGGACTCGGATTCGTCAGTGGGTGCGCCAGCGGCACTCCCTCGACCTCGGAACCCGGCGGCGGCGGCAACGATCTCAACACCAGCAGCGGCGGCGGAGAGTCGCAGGGTGGCGACGGGGGTGGCGCGGGCGAAACGACAAGCTCGGGCGGCGAGCAAGGGGTCGGCGGCAACTCGAACGGCGGGGGCACCACCTCGAGTGGCAGTGGCACGCAGGGCTCGAGCACCGGCTCGGGGTCAGGCAGCGGCGGCGGACACTCGTCGGGTGGTACTTCGAGCTCCAGCGGGCACAGCGGGTCGAGCGGGTCGACGAGCGGTCCGAGTCCGACGATGCTCCCCGCGGTCAGCGGGACTTGCCCCACGATTCCGGCGAACGCGAGCGCGACGTCACTGACTTTCGCGGGCGAGCCCGTGGACGTATGGACGGGGTCGGGGACGGGCGGCCCGCTCGTCATGTTCTGGTTCGAGACGTTCGGAAGCGCGACGGACGTGGAGCTCCAGTTCGGCACGTCGGAGATCGCAGCGGTAACGGCCGCCGGCGGCATGGTCGCGTCGTTCGCCAAGTCGAATGCGATGGGCACCGATACGGGCGACGCCGTCTGGTACACGGGCGACTTCGATACGGCCGATCAGGTCGTGGCGTGCGCCATCGACCAGCTTCACATCGACACGCGCAAGATCTTCACGACGGGGGCCAGCGCCGGCGCCCTGCAAGCCGCCTGGATGTCCTACTCACGGTCCGGGTACCTCGCGGCCGCGGCGACGATCTCCGGAGGCGTCATCGTGGCGCCAGCGCTGGAGGACCCCAACAACGTGCCGGCGGCCATGGCCATCCACGGCGCGCCCGGCGTCGATGTCGTCGTCATCGACTTTGCCCAGGCGAGCGCCAACTACGAAGAGAGCGTCCACTCGCTCGGGGGCTTCTCCATGGACTGCAACACCGGAGGTGGGCACGTCAGCGGTCCGCCCGAGATCTGCCCCGGCATCTGGCAGTTCTTCGAGGACCACCCCTTTGGCGTCTCGCCGCAACCTTACCCGCCGATTCCCGCGGTGTACCCAAGCTACTGCCAGATCGGTCCGCGCGCGCCGGACGGCGGCGCCCCGTAGCCCAGCGATCGGATCGAGCGGCGCGGCGCTGGCCGTAGTAGTGGCATCGCGACGCGATGATGGCTCGGCGGTGCTGGGGTGTGGTCGGCGTGGTCTTCTGCGGGATCGCGGCGTGCGGGCCCGCGCGCTCGCCCACGGGCGCCGCGCTTGCCCCTCCCGACTTGAGCTCCGACGGGGGAGCGACGACCCTCGCCTCCGGGGAGGCCGTGCTCCTTTCGATCGGGGGGCGCGATCGCACCATTCTGATCCATCAGCCCCCGTCCACCGAGGGGCCCGTGCCGCTCGTGCTCAATCTGCACGGCTCGCGGTTCACCGCCACCCAGCAAGAGACATTCAGCGGGATGGACGCGGCGGCAGACTCGTACGGCTTCGTCGTCGCCTACCCCCAGGCGGCCATCCCGTCCGGGCACGGGTTTGAATGGCATCTACCCGGCCAGCCGCTGTTCGGCGGCCGCCCCGCTCCTGCCGACGCCCCCGACGACGTCGAGTTCATCGCCGCGGCGGTGGCCGCCCTCGAGCGCAAGATCGCAATCGACCCGAAGCGCGTCTTCGTCGCGGGCTTCTCGGGCGGGGCGCGTATGGCCAGTCAGCTCGCGTGCGACTTGCCGGAGACCTTCGCGGCCGCGGCGGCGGTGAGCGGATTGAGGTTCCCGTCGCCTTGTGGGGCGCGAAGGGCGGTGCCTATCATCGCGTTTCACGGCACCGCCGATCCGATCAATCCGTACGAAGGCGCGAACACACCGGCCTGGTCGTACGGCGTTCGAGAAGCCGCCGAGCAGTGGGCCGCTCACGACGGGTGCGGCGGGCCGATCGTCGACTCGGTGCCCGCTCCGGCGGCGCGCAGGACACGATACACGGGGTGCCGCGAGGCGTCCGCCGTCGACCTCTACTCGATCGACGAGACCGGGCACGAATGGCCCGGGGGGCCCGTCATGCCCGCGAGCGTCACGACTCCGCTCGGACCGCAGACGAACGCCGTCGACGCCAACGCCGTAATGTGGGCGTTCTTCACGGACCACCCGCTCCCGTGATCCGGACCGCCGAACGCGCTCACGGACCGCAATACGCGAGCGACGGGTACAGGCACCGACTGCCGATGCACTCGGCGGGCAGCGTGCACCCGAGACCCTGGGATTCGTCGCACACCTCGCCGTCAGGGGCCGGGGGAATGCAAATGCTGCTCGAGGGGTCGCACGTCCCGTAGCCGTCGCACTCCATGTACGGCCCGCCGTCTGGGGGCGTGCCGCACGGCGAGCCGTAGGGCACTCCTTCGATGAGGCTGCAGTGCAGAGTGACGTCGCAGTACACATTGGCCCCCGCGCACGGCGTTCCTTCGCGGCCCGGCGCGGCTCCAATGCCGTCGCCGCACGAGTCGCCGAGGCCGGCGAGCGCGACGCACGAGCCGATGCCGTCCGCCCCGAACGCGCAGTAGCCCGCGCACACGTCCTGAACGTCGCAGACCTGGCCGATCGGCACGATCTTGCCGCACTTGTCGCCGCCGTCCTCCTCGAAGCCGACGCACACGTTGCCCGAGGGGCAACCGCAGGGGCGCGGCTTGGGCGCGCAGACTCCGCAGATGCCCGTGGAGAGGTCGCACTGCTGCGTAGCGCACGCCTCGTGAAAGACGCACGTCGCGCCGGGCGGCGATCGACCGGGAGGCAGGCAGTCGACGGGAAGGTCGCGCGCGGGTGTCGAGCAGTTCGTCGAATACTGGCACTGGCCGATCTCCTGCGCGTCGAACACGACGTTGGGATCGGTGGCGATGACCTCGCAGACGAGGGTCGAGCGCTGGTTGCACTGGTCGTGGCTGGTCCACTCGACGGGGTCCGTCCCCTGGCAAAGCGCCTCCCGTGCGCAGACGGCGTTGGCCCACGAAGCGCAAACGGAGGCCGCGTCCGTGTCGATCTTTCCGGCGTCGACGGGCGGAAGGAAGAAACTCGACTCGCCCGTGCACGCCGGGATCGCGACGACCCACGCCGCGATGGCCACGGCGACAAGACCGGCGCATCGACGCATCCGGCTGGAGCCTACCGCATGGGTTGGCGATTCGCTGCTCGAGCAGGACCCGCGCAACAGCCAGCCGATCTCGCTTACCATCGGGCCCTTGTCCATGACGGCGCGACCGACTCGACGCGCGTTCTGGGCAAGCACCGCGCTGCTCGTGACTCTGACGGCGGCGAGAGCGGCGGACGCGCAGGTCGACGCAAGCGCGTCGGCCTCCCCGGCGCCTGCCGCGGGCGCCTCGGCGACGGCTGCGGACCCCTCCGGCAACGACTCGGCCCCTTCCGTCGTGACCGTGCGCGGAACGAGGCAACCCGCGAAGGACGTGGGCGCGACGGACCTGCGAGCCCAGGAGGTTCGCGACATTCCGGGCACGTTCGGCGATCCGTTCCAGTCGGTGCAGGCGCTCCCCGGCGTGGCCCCGACGGCCAGCGGTTTGCCATGGTTTTACGTTCGCGGCGCCCCGCCGGCGGACACCGGTTACTTCCTCGACGGCATCCAGCTCCCGGCGCTCTATCACATCGGCCCCGGCCCTTCCGTCGTCCCGCCGGCCCTCGTCGATCACATCGACTTCTTCCCAGGCACCGCGCCCGCCGAATACGGCCGGTACGCCGGCGGGATCATCGCCGCCACCATCAAGCCGCCCGCGCAAGAGATGCACGGTGAGGGCGAAGTTCGACTGTTCGACTCGAGCGCCTTCATCGAGACCCCCCTCGGCGACAAATCCTCTGCGCTCGTCGGCGGCCGATACGGCTACCCGAACCTGCTCCTCTCGCTGTTCGCGCCCAACCTGTCGCTCAACTACTGGGACTACACGGCCCGCCTCACCCACGAGCTCACCGGCTCGGACTCGGTCTCGCTTTTTGCGATCGGCGGCTACGACCACGAAGAGGACTCGTCGAACAACCTCACGCCGGTCGACTCGCAGTTTCACCGGCTGGACGTCCGCTACGACCATCGCTGGAAGGGAGGGTCGCTGCGGCTCGCGGCGACCTTCGGCCACGATCGAACGATCACGCTGTTCACGGACGGCAACCAGGTCGGGACGTCGACGAGCGGGCGCATGCGGCTCGCAGTCGATCAGCGGTTCGGGCCCGACGTGCGGCTCCTGGCGGGTGCCGACGCGAACGCGGCCTACAACGTGCTCGGGTACATCGGCGCCGGCGGCGGGGGGCCGTCCACGATCACGCCAGAGCAGATCGGAGGCGCCTACGTCGACACCAGCGTTCGCCTTGCCCCGGGGATCGATCTGCGCGCCGGCCTTCGCGTCGACGGATACCGCGTCGCGGAGAAGGTCACGCCCTCGGTCGACCCGAAGCTTGCGGCGCGCATCGCGATCGCCGACGGGTGGACGTGGGTGTCGACCTTCAGCGCCGCCCACCAGGCGCCCGCGTACGTATTGCCAGTCCCCGGCCTGGTGCTCGACCCGAGCGACGGCCTCCAGGGCGCCTATCAGATGGCCGAGGGAATCGAGGGGCGCCTGCCGCTCTCCCTGAGGTCCACGGTCACCGCGTTCTACGCCGCGAACCGCAACACGAGCGACTTCGTCGGCGACTGCGGCACCTTGGCGTCGAACTGCAGCACGGTCGACCGGGTCGACGGCCGCACGTACGGCCTCGAGATCCTGCTGAAACGGGTCCTGACCGAGCGCCTCGGCGGGTGGGTCGCGTACACCCTCTCGCGCGCCGAGCGATGGATTGGCAACGTGCCCTACCTGTCGCCGTTCGATCGCACCCACGTCGTCTCCGCCGTGCTGAGCTACGATTTTGGCTCGGGCTTCCGCGCGGGCGCGCGCGCGACGTACTACACGGGCCGGCCCGACGTCCCGAGCTTCTCCTTCCCCGGGTCGACGACCGACTTCGAGTTCAGCCCCGGCCAGGTGCCGCAGCATCGGCTGCCGGACTTCTTCCGCCTGGACTTGCGCGCCGAGAAGCGGTGGGACCTCGGAGGGCACCGGTGGATCGCCGCGATCGTCGAGTTCTTCGACGCCAACCTGGCCAAGGAGGCGATCGACTTTCAGTGCAACGTGGTCGCGGGCCTGTGCTCGGCCCAAAAGGTGGGCCCGATCGCCCTCCCTAGCATCGGAGTCAACGCGGGGTTTTAGGAGTTACCGCGGCGCAATCAACGCTTGGTGGTTCACGTTGACGTCGTAGCGGTCTTTGGCGACTTGCTGGACGGCCTTCGCGAACTGGGGATTGTCCCGCAGGATCCGGCTGAAGTCCGCCTTGTCGAGCACGAACAAGTCGCAGCTCGTTCGGGCGCGCACGTCGGCGGTGCGCGGAGTCGACATCAAGAGGCCTATCTCGCCGAAGATGTCGCCGTCCCTCAGGATCTTCAGCACGTTGCCGACGTCGTCCAGCACCTCGACCTCGCCCCGCGCGAGGAGATAGAGCTCACGCCCGACGTCGCCCTTCTTGATGATGAGATCACCCGACGCGACCTGCCTCGAACGCAGCGCCATGATGACGGCCTCGAGAAACAGGGCGTCGCCGTCCTTGAACAGCGGGACGGTCTTGAGCACTTCCCCCGTCACCACCTCGTGCCAGCGGCGCCCGTCCTTGGCGATGAGATCCGCGGCGACCTTGGGGCCCCAGCTGCCGCGGGCGTAATTGGGGAACTCGGCCGGCGTGACGGCCCACGAGTCGAGCAACGGTTGCGCCGCCCGCCAGGCCGCCTCGACGAGGTCGCCCCGGGAGAAGAGCGTCGCGTCGCCGTGCGAGCACGAATAGATCATCACCTCGTATCCGGTGTAGCGGGACGCCTTGAACGCGTCGCCGTAGGCAAACCGCATGTTCACCGGCTGAAGCTGCATGCGTGGCCCAGGGATCTTGGCCTGGAACTGGACCTCGATGCCCTGGTACGGCTGGATGTGAAAGAGCAAGCGGTTGGGCGAGAGGCCCGTCACGGACGTGCCGCGGAAGATGACCTCCGGCGCCTTCTTGAACTCGACGATGATCTCCGTGCCGCGCTTCCAGAGCGCCTTGCCCGACCGTAGGTAGACGGGGACGCCCTCCCATCGCCAGTTGTCGATGTGCAGGCGCGCGGCCGCGTACGTCTCGGTCTTCGATCGCGGGTTGACGTCCTTCTCGCCGCGGTAGCCGGGCTTGGCGATCTTGCCGTCCGCGTCGAGCTGCGGGCCGTACTGTCCGCGGACGACGTAGCGCCCGACCTCCTGCGCGTCGTAGCGGCGAATCGCCTGCAGGAGCTTGGCCTTCTCGTTGCGGATCGCGTCGGGCTCGAACGAGCCGGGCACCTCCATGCACAGATACGCCAACATCTGGAACATGTGGTTTTGCATCATGTCCCGGAGCACGCCGGACGAGTCGTAGTACCCACCGCGCCCCTGGACGTCGACGGCCTCCGAGACGTTGAACTGGATGTTGTCGATGTAGTTCTTGTTCCAGAGAGGTTCGAACATCCCGTTCGAGAACCGGAACGCGAGGAGGTTCTGGACCGTCTCCTTCCCGAGGTAGTGATCGACTCGGTAGATCTGGTTCTCGTGCCAGTGCGCGAGTACTTCGCGGTTCAACTTCAACGCCGACTCGAGGTCCGTGCCGAACGGCTTTTCGACGATGACGCGCCTCCAGCCGGATCCGTCTTTGAACCCCGCCTCGTTCAGGTTGTCGCAGAGCAGGCCGAAGAACCGTGGCGCCGTGGCGAGGTAAAAGAGGACGTTGTCCGCGGCTCCTACGACGGCGTCGAGCCGCTTCACCTCTGCGCGCAGCGTCTGGAAGAGGGCCTTGTCGTCGAAGGCTCCGGGGACGTAATGAAACCGATTCACGAGATCGTCCCAGACGCGCGGGTCGAACTCCTGCCGGGTGTGGAATTTCTTGATGTCCGCCGTCATGCGCTCGCGGAAGGACTCCGTCGTCAGCGGGTCCATCGCCGTGCCGAGCAGCGCGAAGTGCTCCGACAGCAGCCCGTCGCAAGCCAGGTTGTAGAGCGCCGGAACGAGCAAGCGCTTCGTCAGGTCTCCGGACGCGCCGAAGACCACCATGACGCACGGCTGGGTCGGCAGGCTCGCCTCAGGGGCGTCGGCCCCGGTCGTTCGAAGGACGAAGGCGTCGTCGAGCATGGAGCCGGTCGCGCGACCTCAGTTCGGTGTGGCGGCGAGGCACTCGACGCCCGGCCCGACGCACGAGCTGCACAGGGACCCGACGGCCCCCGACGACATCACTGCCCCGGCCACGATCACCGTGTTGCAGCAGCACGGCGAGTTGCAGACGCATTCGGTGCAGGCGCACGATCCTGCTCCGCTGCTGCTGCTCGAGGTCGTGCCGCTGGAGCTCCCGCTGCTCGAGGTGGCTCCTGAGCTGGACTTGCCGCCGCTGCTGCTTCCGGAGCTGCCGCTGCCGGAGCTGGTTGCCCCGGAGCTGCCGCTGGACGCGGTGTGAGTACCCGAGCTGCTGGCGCTCGAAGCCCCCGCCCCCGAGCCGCTTGCCGCCCCGCTGCTGCCGCTCGATCCGCTGGCGCCGCTGCTCGAGCTCGAGCTCGCGGTCGCGTCGCTGCCGGAGCTGCTCGTGCTGGAACCCGCGTCCACGGAGGCGTCGGACGTGTCGTCACCGCCGGAGCTGCTTGCCCCGGAGCTGGCGCTGCCCCCGCTGCTTGTGCCCCCGCTGCTGCTCGCCCCGCTGCTCGCTCCGACAGCGGCGTCCCCCGCGGTGAATGCGTCGCCCCCGCACTGCACGGCCAACGTTGCGACGCCCACAGTCCCCACCAACGACACCAGACCCTGACGGAAGGAAAGCCCCATGATGATCAACCACAGCGTGCGGGAGGCGGCGGCCCGTGTCGAGGCCATTCGGCGCGCCCTTGTGCGAGCCCTTTACCCACCCCCGCCCGCCGAACGGGCATCGGCCTCACTCGCATCGGCCGGGCTGGCGTCGACGGCCGCACCTGCACCGATTCCGGCACCGATTCCGGCATCGATTGCGAGGGTGAACGTGGCCAGGATGCTGATCTCGTTCCCGCCGTTCGCGATGGTGAGCGAGGGCGTCGTGCTCGTCGTTGGCGTTCCGTCGTTGACGGCGACCTGCCACGACACGAACTGCCATCCTGTGTCGGCCTCCGCTTGAAGGCCTATCTCCGAGCCGGCCGCATATGGGATTTCCAGGGCTCCGCCGTCCACGTTGGGCGTCGAGCACGCGGCTCCGACGCACGCCGACGGGTTCTTCTCCCGCGAGACGGCCACCTGACCTTCGCCGTGGACGATGACGTAGAGCACGCCTGTCGGCGGGCCCGTCGAACAGGAGAAGGCACCCACCCCGGATGCGAGCAGCGCCAGCAGAACGGCTGAGGTGCGATGCCGTCCCATCAGACTCGACGTTAGCACGCAGCGGTTGACCCGCAGTCTTACCCTACAGGGTACGACTGTGGCGACGCTGCCCGAGGAACGGAACGCCGCAGTGGGGGAGGGCGGCCGCTTTCTCCCACGCCCCCACTCCCGCACGCCCCCACCCAGGACCGCCCTGCTCCGAATCGCGACCGTCGCTCTAGGGTCGTGCGAACGAGTACGCAGGCTGCGGGGCGCCGACCGTCCAGTGCGCGGCCCTCAAGAGGTTCTCGCACAGAGCGGCGACCGTCACGGGGCCGACGCCACGCGGCACCGGTGTGATGAAGGCTGCCGTGCGTCGCACCGCTTCGAAGTCGACGTCGCCGTGCATCTTGCCCGACTCGTCGATGCGAGTGGCTACGTCGAAGACGGCGACTCCAGGCTTCAGCATGTCGGCGGTGACGCGGTACCCGGCCCTGCCGACGGCGGTCACCAGGATGTCCGCTTCACGGATCAAGCGCCTCTGATTCTCGGGCGAGACGTGGCGATGGCACCACACTGCCGCCGCGTTGCACATCCGGCCGCCGAGCATGTGCATGATGGGCTTCGACGTGATGTCGTTGCGGCCGACGACGACGGCTTGCTTGCCCTCGGTCTCGACCCCGTAAAAGGCCATCATGCGACGAACGGCCAGCGCCGTGCCCGGCATGAGCCGAATGCGCTCTTGCTGGGCGCGGTAGAGGGCGGCGACCGCGTCGCGCCCGACACCGTCGACGTCTTTGTTCGGATCGATGGCGTCGAAGATGTCGAACTTGTTGGTCGTCATCAGGTCGTGCTGCTCGATGGCCCGCGGCAAGGGGAGCTGGACGAGCACCCCGTGGATCTCCGGGATGCGACCAAGCTTGGACACCTCTTGCGCGAGATCGTCGGCCGAGATGTCGGCCGCGAAGCGCCGCGCCTCGGCCCGCATCCCAAGCCGGGCGCACGCCTCGATCTTCTTGCCGACGTACCGCTCGGAGGCGGGGTTGCTGCCGACCAGCACCACGGCGAGCGTAGGAACCTGCTTGTAGCGCTCCACGTACTCGGGGACCGCTCGCCGCAGGCGGGCCTCGATGGCCTCGGCCACGGGCTTGCCCAGCATCTCCACCGCGCCGCTCTCGGAGGTCGCGCTCATCGAGAGCCTTCTACAGCACGACGCGTCCCGTCGCGAAAGTCCGTGAGCCCTCCCCAGGGCTAGAAAGGGCTAGAAAGAGCTCCGCAGGATGGCGCCGGTGCCCCCGCCGACGGGCGACGGACTCACCGTCAAACCGGTGGGCGACGAACTCCCCGGCGCGAGCGCATAGGCCGCGACGGCCCCAGCCCCCGCCGCCAGGCCCACGATGAAGGCCACCGTCGAGATGGTCGCTTCCGAAAGGGCCTGCTGGCGAAGCGAGAGCCCCGCACCCGAACAGTAGTCCGCGGCGTTGCAGGGTCCGTCGTTCGACTGGTTGCGATGGGAGGTCGCCATGATCCCGTAGACCGTGCCCAGCCCCAGGCCCGCCACGGCGGCCGTCCCCAGCCCCACCGTCAACCAGAGGCGCGCGGCCCCGGAATTCTCCGTAGAACGGGCCGGCCCAGACGATTCGGCCTCGGTGCGCGAGGCCAGCGTCCCGTGCGCCTCGGCGGAACTCGACGACGTCGCGACGCCCGCCGGTGAGCCAACCGGCGGGGTGGGATTGGCTTCGGGGGTTGGGAGGTTGATCGTGACCGTCGTGGACGCCGACTTGGCGTCGATGCTCGCGCCGTACGTGCGCGACCAGGCACCGGCTTGGGCGGTGACCACGTGCTCGCCCGGGTCGACAGGAATGGCGCCGCCCCAGTCCTCCTGCGCGACGTGGCGTCCGTCGAGGTTCACCTCGAGCGGCGCCGCCGGCGCGGGCCCTATCACCTGGATCGTCAGGTGGTTCAGCTTCGCCTCGAGCGCCTGGGCGCGCTGGTGGGCAAGTTCTGCCCGCTTGTCCTTCTTCTCGCGCGCGAGGGCTTCGGCCTCGTGGAAAGTGGCCCAGGCGCTGGCCGTCCTGCCGACGCGCTGATAGCAGTCGCCGAGATACAGCGCGACGCCGACCCCGGGCGCGAGACGCTTGCTCTCGGCGAAGTTCGCGCAGGCGTCCGCTGCCAGTCCGCGTTTGAGGTCGTCCTTGGCCGCCTTGAAGAGCTCATCGGCCCTGGCTGCGTCGCTCGCGGCCTGGCCCTTGTTGTCGGCTCGCGCGGTGCCCTCGCCGAGCATGGCCACGAAGAGGGTGGCCGACACGAACGTCCAGGGGCTGTGAGTCATCATTCGCGCTCCCCAAAGCCCGCAGTCCCGACGGGCGGAGGCTCGCCTGACGGGCTGACCTTGGCCGCTGATTGTTCCCTCGGGGCGGACTTGGCGATGGGAGCCTCCGGTGCCGCCACGTTCGAGCGAACGGCGGGGCGGGGCAAGTGCGAAGGCGGCTCCGGCGCAGGCTGGGGCTTCACGAGAGGCGGTTCGACGGGCGCGGTCTCGGGCATGTGGGCTGGCGGGCTCGGGTCGGCAGGGGCGGGGAGAGGGACGTTGGCACGGATGACCGGCGCCGCGCGATTCGCCTGCGCCGTGCTGGAAGCCCCGAACTCGCCCGTGGAGGCGGCGGAAGCCACGGCGACGGCGACGAGCAGGGCTCCGCCGCCCGCTAGAAGAAGGGGGAGGCGCGGCCGCGCACGAAGCGCAAGCGCGTGCTCCACGAGCCGCGTCGTGAGCGCCGGCGCGCTCGCCGAACGCATCGACGGGGCCGCGACGGGAGACACGATCGCCATCTGCACCGACTCGGGCGCCGCAACCTCGGGCGGAATCGACGGGTGGCGGGCTCCACGGGCATCCACGGCCGGGCCGTCTGTGGCGGTCTCCGTCAACACCTCGCGCGGAGCCGGGCGGGCGGTGTCGTCTGGCACGGGCCCGACGGGTGGCGGTCGCGCAGTGCTTGGCCGAGGCGCAACGCTCCGCGACTCCGTGGCACGGAACGGCACGAGCGCCAGGATCAAGTCGTCGGTATTCGCGAAGCGACGGTCGGGCGACCTCTCCAGGCATCGAAGAATCACGGCCTCCAGGTCGGGGGGGACGTCGCTGCGCATCGGCCGTAGCGATACCGACCCGCCTACGAGGATGCGCTCGCGCATCGGAAGGCTGGTCTCGTCGTGGAAGGGGGGAACGCCGGCGAGCATCTCGTAGAGCACGACGCCGAGGGACCAGACGTCGGCGCGTTCGTCCACGTCGGCCTCCGAGCGGATCTGCTCGGGCGCCGTGTACGGCAGGACCCCCACGGCGCCGGCGCTTGGCGATCGCCGATCCTCCGTGTTGCCCGGGCGCGGGATCATGCGCGACCCGCCGAAATCGAGCAGCTTGAGGAGCGTCAAGCCGTCGGGCCGTCGCGTGAGAAACCAGTTCGATGGCCTCAAGTCGCGGTGGATGACGCCCGCAGCATGCGCTTCCCCGAGCCCGCGGGCTGCCTGCATCGCGATGTCCACAGCCAGCGCGATGGGGAGCGCGCCGCGTGCGCGCAGCATGGCGCTGAGCGTCCCGCCTTCGAGGAACTCCACGACGAGGAATGGGGCGCCGTCCTCGAGCATCCCCATGTCGCGCACGTGGGCCACGTTCTCGCTCCGAAAACGGGCGGCGGCGCGGGCCGCGTGCAGGAACGCCGCGAACGCCGCGGGCCCCTGGCTTGGGTCCGCAGGGTGCATGAACTTCAGCGCGACGTTCTCGCCGTTGCGCATGTCCGTCGCGAGGAAGACGCACCCCATGGCGCCCTGCCCCAGCGGGCCTTCGATGCGGTACTTGCCCTCCACCACCGTGCCAGGCGGAAACACCAGCCGGGGAGCGAAGACCGCGCTCTCAGCGTCACTCATGGACTCGACCGCTTTGGAGGCGCCGACGCGACGGTGCGCCGACAGTGAAGAGGCTAGCAGAGAACTCCCTCCTACTCCTCGCCACCGCCGGAATCGGCTGCGTCCTCGTCGCCGCCCTCTTCGGCAGCCGCATCGCTGCCTTGGCCGCCGGCCGACCCTTCGGAGGCCGCATCTTGTCCCGTTTGTCCTCCACCGCTCGACGAGGCGTCCATCGGCGTCCCGCCGCCCGTGCCGCTCTCAGCCGGCCCCGCCTCCAGAGCACCACCGCCCGATTCGGGTCCAGCGTCGGGGGGTGAGGCCTCGGGCGCCGCATCCGCGACGGAGGCGTCGGGGGGGCCAGCCTCCGGGACGCAGCACGCCTGGCTGGTGACGCCGCAGCTATCGAGACAGTCGCCGGAGCAACCGGTGGGAGTGCAGCAGGTGGACGCCACGCACTCCTGGCCCTGCTGGCACGAGCAGGTCACCGTGTCGCCGCAGTTGTCCGTCATGGACAGGCCGCACGACGTGCCGCAGGGGTTCATCGGCGTGCAGCACGACTCTTCGAAGCACACTTCGTTGCCGCCGCAGGACGCGGGGCACGTCGCCATCTGGCCGCAGCCGTTCAGCGCCATGTAGGCGCCGCAATGGTTGCCGCAGGCGGCCGCGTTGTCCGGCGTGCAGCACCCGCCGTCGGACAGGCACTGCTGGCCCGCGTTGCCGCAGAGGGAGAGGCCCCCCGCGCCGCAGTTGACGAGCTGCCCGCAGTTGTTCGTGGCCTGCCCGCATTGCTGGCTCCCGCACGCCGCGTCCTCACCCTCGGGCTCGCACGCGGTGGCGTCGGCGCCCGCCTCGCACGGGCAGTCGATGGCGTTCTCGCAGTTGTCGGTCCCTTCGCCGCAGCGGCCCACGCACCAGTCGGCCTCGGACATGCACACGCAGAAGTTCGCCGACCCGCAAGCGTAGCCGCTCGCGCACTCGGGGTTGCACATGCGGGTCTCGCCGCAATTGTCGAGGCCAGTTCCGCAATGAAGGTCGCACCAGTTCGGGTCCGGCGTACAAGCGTCGATGACGTCAGGGAGAACCGGCACGTCGGGCGGCGCGTCGGCTGCAGCGTCCTGGTCCGGTCCCGCGTCGCCAGCGCCAGTCTCGGCCAGGGTCGCGTCCATGCCGGCTTCGACGACGCTGCTCTCTGCGCTGGTCGATCCCTCGCTGGAGGCCGAGTCGGTGACCGAACCGTCCTGTTCGAGCGCCTTCCCGCTGTCGAGCCCGAGGACCAGGTTACAGCCGACGGCGCACGCGCACCCGGCGAGAAGGAGCAGGGCGGCGAGCCCGAGTCGAGCGTGTGCGGTGCGGGGTAAGACCACAGGTCAGGACGCTAACGTCGTCACAGGTCGGACGCCACCGTCGGCATCAACGCCGGGCACGAGGAGCAATTTTGCTCCACGCACTGGACGAAGTCGTTGAAGTCCGTCGCGCCGGAGGGGCTGTTGTTGACGCAGTTCGTGATGCACGCCCCGTTGCTCGCCCCGCACAGCACGGCGCACGAGAGAATGGCCGTGCACGCCGAGTTCGTGGAGCAAGCGAGGTCGGCGCTGCAGCAACCGCTGCCCGTGAGGGAGCCCGTTCCGGTCTCGATGCAGGGCTCGCATGCTTGCGCCGAGGCGCCGACCATCGAGCCAGCCGTTCCGCACGAGCCCGTCGTCGTGACGGTGGTGCCCGTCGTGCCGGAATCCTCCGAGTTCTGCCCGCCGGGCGACCCCGCACCCCCGAAGGACGCCGGCGCGGAGCACGTCGCGTCTTTGCTTCCCTGGCAGTCCGCGACAATGGGGGGCAGCGACGCGGTGCTGTCCGAGCAGGCGATCGCAACAGGGACCCACGCGATCGATGCCCACGGGATCATCGGATGGCGGCGGTTCATCACCCCGATTGGTGGGCCTGAGAGTCGCCCTTTGTCAAGAAAGGGGCTGCAAACAGTTAGGCGTCGGCGTTCGCGAGAAACGAGCGGAGCTCCGAACGCTCCGGCTCGGTGAGCACGCCCTGCAGCCATTCGAACGTGGCGTCGCCGTCGAAGAAGAGCTGGCCGGAGGGGATCCCGGCGCACCGCACGACCCGCTCGACCTGCAGGTTGAACATGGTGTTGGCCGCGTCGACGAGCACGGAGCCGCGTTCGACGAACGGGCTGACCTCGCGCATCGCGCGCGACCAAGCATCGGCCGCGTCGGGGGTGAGCGGCGACGCCCCGCGGCAGTCGCAGCAGATAACGCAACCGGTGGCCGCAGCGCCCTCCATCGCGCCGACGACGTCCGCGTGCATTCGCTCCACGTCGGCGACATGGGTGATTCGACCGACGCGGATCTCGACGAGGCGTCCGAGCGCGCGGACGAAGGCCCCGGCTGGTCCGACCGGCCGCGGTTCTGGCAGAGCTTCCCCCCGAGGTTCCACGAGTAGCCCCCCTTCAGTGTTCCGCGTGCATCCTCCTCCTGAAAGGCGCCGCGATCAACAGGGGCGCCCGCGGTGGCGCAGGAAGCGGCCGCGGCGGGTGGCTTTCAGCCTAGCTTCCGCCCGTGTGGCGGGGTGCTATGAACCGGCCATGCCCCCCTCGCGACCCTTGGTCTCTCGATGGCTCGCTGGCGTGATCGCACTCTCCGCCGGCTGCTCGCGTGGCGGCACCGACGACGCGAAGACGGCACCCGCTGCCGCCGCATCGGCGGCCGTCGCGCCGGCCGCGGGCCCCGCCGAAATCGGCGCAAAGGCCCCCGACTTCTCCCTCAAGGATCTCGACGGCCACGACGTTCACCTGGCCGACCTTCGCGGCAAGACGGTGGTCCTCGAGTGGTTCAACCCCAAGTGCCCGTTCGTCAACATGGCGCACACCAAGGGGTCGCTCAAAGACACCGCCGCGCGGCACACGGCCGAAGGCGTCGTGTGGCTCGGCGTCGATTCGGCGGCCCCCGGCAAGCAAGGGCACGACCCCGCCGAGATCCGCGACGCGGTCGTCCGCTTCGGCTTGGCCCACCCGATCCTCGTCGACGAGAACGGCGCGGTCGGCCGCGCCTACGGCGCCACGAACACGCCCCACCTGTTCGTCATCGACCGCAACGGCATCCTGGTCTACGCCGGCGCCATCGACAACTCGCCGGATGGCGAGGGCCAGTCGCCGCAAGGAGGCCCGCTCGTCAACTACGTCGATGCCGCCCTATCGGACCTCGCCGCCGGGCGCGCCGTGCGCACGCCGCGAACCAAGGCATACGGCTGCGGCGTGAAGTACGGCTCCTCCTGACCTGACGTCTCGTTCCTCATGACGCCCTCGTGAGGGGCATGCGCGGCGCGTCTTGCTAAGGAAGTCATAAAATCGCGCGGCCGGGTTGCGCCCGCCAGGCCGGCGCGTACTAGGCTCGCCCGCATGCGTTACCCCGTGCTCGCGATGTCGGCGTGCGTGGCCGCCTGCGGCGGCGTGTGGAACCCGTTCGTCGGGGACACGCGGACGCCCGCCGATCACACCCGCGAGTTGATGCCGAAGTGCTCGAGCGAGACGGGCGAAGGCGAGGGGGTCGGTCCTTCGGCCATCGAAGAGGTCGACCCTTTGATCACGACGGTGGCCTCCGGAAACGACCACGCCATCCACCTTCGCGGCGCCGAGATGCACATGAAGCCGATGTCGGCGCTCTCGGCCGAGGGGCTCCAGCGCAGGCTCGAGTGCCACGAAGCGCTCGTCATGGTGGGGCGCGCCACGGCCCTCCAGGACGATCCCTATGTGCTGGAAGGGGCGTGGCTCGGGATCAAGGTTCGCTCCGACGGCGATGCCTTCATCGTGGCCGTCCAGACCGACGTGCTCGACCAGGCCAAGGTCGTCCTCGAGCGCGCTCGGCGCTTCGGTGCTCGCGCCTCGCGGATCGGGATCGACCCGGGGGCTGGCCCGGTCGGCGCCGCAGGGTCCTCGCCGTGATGTAGTATGCGCGCCCGAATGCGCGCTCGTACGCTCCTCGCCAACACGTCGGCTTGTCTTCTCGTCGTCCTCGTCGCGGTCTTGCTCCTTCCGGTTGGCGCGGGGTGCACGTTGACGTGCGGCGACAACAACGACTGCTCCGGCGGGGACGTCTGCCTCTTTGCACCCGGCAGCGGGTGCTCGGCGCGAGGGCACTGTGGTGAGCATGAGAGCTGCGTCCCGCAGGACTCCCCGATGATCTTGTGCTCCTGCACCGACCCGCCCGTCTCGGTAAACCCCTTCTGTGCGCCCAACGACGGCATCGCGGAACGGACCACGACGGGGGCGTGTCCCGTTTCGACGGTCGCCGACGCCGGAGACCAGTGAACGTCGGGCCGGCCGCCGGCCCGATGTGGCGGCTCATGATGGCCGGCCTCCTGCCCCTCGCCCTCGCGGGGTGCATCGCGAGGGTCACCGAGCAACGCGGGTACGGGGCGGCCCATCCGGCGTCCGCCGCCCTTCCGCCCGTCCGGCACGAGCGCAGGGACGCGGAGGCGGGCGACGAATGCCGCGACGTGACCGTCACGCCCATGGTGCGCGAGGTCGACGTGCGACGCTCGTTCGCCGACCCCGGACCTTTCGGCGCCCAAGTCACCAACGTGGGTCTCGCCGGGGTACTTGGCGCCGGTGCGCTCTTCGTGGGGTACGACCTCAGCACGCTCGCTTGCGCCCAGAACAACAACACGGGCTGCTCGGGGCAGACGCAATCGGGCGCCGCCCACGCCGAGGCGTTCGCGCTTGCTCTTGCCGCGATTCCGATGGCTTTCGTGATCGTCAACGCCGCGAGGGTCCAAGACCGAAGGTACGTCGAAGCCGCGCCGCCCGAAGTCGAGGAGACAGAATGGGTTCCGTGCGATCGTTGATGCTTGGATGACGTCCTCCGCCCGGACGTGAGGCTCATCCAAATCGTACGTTCATGTCGCGACCCATGGCATGATGTGCGCCGCCCATGCTTCATGCTGCCCGAGCCCAGGGGGACCTTGGGTTTCCCGCGCTGTTCGGACCCTACACATTGCTCTCTCGCCTCTCGTTCGGCGGGACGGCGGAGCTCTTTCTGGCGATTCAGCGGTCGCCGAGCGGATTCGAGAAGCTCGTGGTGGTCAAGCGAGTGCTTCCCACGCGCAGCGCCGAGTCGTCGTTCGTCGCCATGTTCACGCGCGAGGCGCGCTTGGCCGCCATGCTGTTGCACCCGAACATCGTCCAGACGTTCGACGCCGGGGAGGTCGACGGCCAGTACTTCCTCGCCATGGAGTACGTCCACGGCGAGGACCTGCGCGCGATCCTCAAGGCGACGGCGGCGGAACCGGGGCCAGGGATGCCGCTCGAGCACGCGCTCGCGATCGCGCTCTCCGTCTGCGCGGGCCTTACTTACGTGCACGAGAAGTGCGATCTGAAGGGCGAGCCCCTCGGCATCATCCATCGCGACATCTGCACGAGCAACATCGTCGTCAGCTTCGGAGGCGACGTGAAGGTCGTCGACTTCGGGATCGCCAAGAGCGACGCGGAGAAGGGCGAGAAGACGCTCGTCGCAACCCGCAAGGGCAAGATCGGGTACATGGCGCCCGAGCAGGTGGTCGGCGACGAGCTCGATCGCCGCACCGACGTCTTCGCGCTCGGCGTCGTGCTCTTCGAGCTGACGACCGGCAGGCGTCCCTTCGACGGTCGAAGCGACGTGGAGACCTTGACCCTCGTGCGCGACTCGGCCTGCCCCCGGCCGAGCGAGATCGTTCCCAGCTATCCGCCCGCGCTCGAGCGCATCGTGATGCGCGCCCTGCAGAAGCGAAAAGACGACCGGTATCCCTCGGCGCGCGCGATGCAGGGCGACCTCGAACGCTTCGCGCGCGACCGGCGCGTCAGCCTCTCGTCCGCCGATCTGGGCTCCTGGGTCCAGGCCAAGTTCAAGGACCGGATCGACGCGACCCGCAACGACGTCATGGCCGCGCAGCAGCGGCGTTGGGCCGAGGGCGCGGTCGAGAGCGGCGCCCCCGTGTCGCAGAGCCTCGCGCCGTCGAGCACCGCCACGACCGGCGCGTCGATCGCCGTCCCGGCAAGCTGGAGGGCGCGCGCCGCTTGGGGTGGGGCCGCGGCGGGCCTGATGCTCGTCACGGGGACGGTGCTCTACATGGGCCGTGGAATCCAGCGCGAGATGGCGGCGCGGACGGAGCTTTTGCGCCAGTACCACGAGGAGCAGGCGTTTCGGGCGGCCCCCGCCGACCCGCCGGAGCCCACGGGCGCGCTCGAAGTCACGAGCCGACCGCCGGGCGCCAGCGTCTGGATCAACGGCATCCTGCAGCCGGACGTCACGCCCACGACGGTCAACAAGCTCGCGCTCGACCACGAGCTCCACGTCAAGCTGGCCAGGGACGGCTTCGAGCCGTACCGCACGAGCACCCGGGTGACCGATGAGAGCCCCTTCAAGGAGATCGATGTCGATCTCAAGGCCGTGCCGGCCACCGTGGTCCTGCACCCCGACCCGGTGCAAGGCGCGGGGGTCTGGATCGACGGCAAACCGTGGCGCGGAGATCACTGGGTGATCGACGGCCTCGCCCCGGGCGTGGAGCACTGGGTGACGGTGGCCGCACCCGGTTATGTCGCGCGCATGTCGTCGGTCACGCTGTCGCCGGGGGAGACCAAGACGTACAGCGTGAAGCTGGTGAGGACCTCGGGGGCGCGCGCGCCGGGTACTCTGTAGGAGCGCGAGACTTTGCGCTTGCCGTGCCTGCGCAACGTCGTGCGCCACTGCGAGAATTGTTGCGCGCGTACTTTGTCGCGGGTGGAAAAGTCCATCGTGCCCGTAGGCGGATACAGCACGAGCAGCCGGGTTCACTCTTACGGCATCGCGCTCGCCGGCACGATGCCTGCTTTGATGATGGTTTGTGAGGGAGGCCCGCTTGCCCACCAAGGACCCGCTCGAGGCGGACCCGATCACCCGACGGGACCTGCGGCTTGTGCCGAGCCAGGACGACTCCCCGGCGCCGGCGCCCCGGAGCGACCGAACACCGACGGTACGTCCCCCCTCAGCGCGTCCCGCGCAGACGAAGCAGTCGCGGGACCGAAAATCCGACATACGCCTGAGGGGCGAGGACCGCGACCTGCCCTTCGCCACGGTCGACGTCGTCACGGCAGACTTCTCCAAGGACCCGCGTCACGAAGAAGACTGAGGGGCCACGTCTCGTGAGACGTGCGGGCCGAACGGGAAGACGCGCGCGCCCTTCAAACAGCTCTTCACGCGCCGCGTGAGCTCACGGCGGCGTCGCCTTCGGCTCCTACGATGAATTGAGCGCGGGCGAGCTCGGCGAAGCGGCCGCCGTGGGCCAGGAGCTCGTCGAAGGTGCCCGTCTCGACGACGTGCCCGTGCTCGAACACGAGCACGCGCGTGGCGTTGCGGACGGTGGCGAGCCGGTGCGCGATGACGAAGGTGGTGCGCCCCTTCATCACTTCGTCGAGCGCGCGCTGCAGTCGCGTCTCGGTCGACGCGTCGAGCG
>PLIR01000017.1 GCA_003139415.1 Myxococcales bacterium
CGGCGACGGCCTGGCTGCTACGCAAGCACGCGCCGACGCTGAAGGTGCGGGTCGTCAATGTCGTCGACTTCATGTGCCTGGCGCCCCCGGTCGTCCATCCCCACGGCCTCGAGGAAGAGCGGTTCATCGAGCTCTTCACGGCCAACAAGCCCGTGGTCTTCGCGTTCCACGGCTATCCGCGCGCAGTCCACGCCCTGCTGCACGGGCGTACGAACGCCGAACGCTTTCACGTGCGCGGCTTCATGGAGGAGGGAACGACGACGACGCCCTTCGACATGGTCGTCCTCAATCAAATGAGCCGCTTTCACCTCTGTATGGAGGCTCTGCGCCGCTCGGGGTACGGGCAAGCGGGGCCGCTCATCGCGTGGTGCGAAGAGATGCTCGCGAAGCACGAGAGCTACACGCGCGAGCACTTCGAGGACATGCCGGAGATCCGCGACTGGACGTGGTCGCATTCGTGAGGCCTCGGCTGGTCGGGCCGGGACTCACGCCATCACCGTCTCGATGTCGACCTCGGTCGTCGTCATGAGCTTGTGAATCGGACAGGCCGCGACGGCGCGGAGCAGGGTCGCCCGTTGCTCGTCGGTGAGCGGTCCAAGGAACGTGAGCCGGACGCGCAGGCGGTACTTTCCTTGCCGCTCCTCGCTCGCGTCGCGCTCGACGTGTCCAGCGACGCGCTCGAGGGGGATCTGGTGGCGCCTGGCGTACCAGACGGCCGTGAGTGCCTTGCAGGCAAGGAGGGAGGCGTCGAAGTAGTCGTGCGGCCCAGGGGCCGAGTCGGCGCTGTCGGGAGGCGTGACGTCGGCGTGCAACGTGTGCCCGCGCGTGTGGAGCGTCTGGGGGTATTCGTTGGCCCTCTCGGTCTCGAGGTCGATCGTGTTCACGTTGGCTCCGCCCAGGATACGGGACGAGCGGCCAGGCGGCGATCCGATGCGCGGCCAACCGAGGTGACCCTGCTGCCGGCCTTCGCCTCAGCGGCCCGCGCCTGACGCAGCGGCGTCGAGCGCCGCCGACAGGGTGTCGAAGTCGAGGGAAGCCTCGTGGCGGACGCCGTTGATGAAGAACGTCGGCGTGCCACTTACGCCGCTTCGCACGCCGCCGGCAAGGTCGTTGCGCACACGCGGGCGGTACGTCCCTGCCCGGAACGCGGCGCCGAGCTCCCCCACGGGCAGGCCCAAAGACTCCGCCAGCGCGCTGTAGAGCTCTGCGCCCAACATGTCCTGGTTCTCGAAGAGCGCGTCATGCATCCCCCAGAACTTGCCGTGAGCGCCCGCGAACTCGGCCGTCTCGGCGGCGGCCTCGGCGTGCGAATGCACCTCCGTCAGCGGGAAGTTGCGGAACACGAAGCACAGGCTCTGGCCGCGGTTCCTTTGGAGCTCCTTCACGATGGGGTAGGCCTCGCCGCAACCGGGGCACTGATAGTCGCCGTACTCGACGAGGGTGACGGCCGCCTGCTCTGGGCCCGCGACGTGATCGGACGATGTGACCGGTATCTTGAGCTTGGCCATGGTGAGTTCTCTCTCGAGTTTGGAAGATTGCTTCGATACGGCCCCCCTTCGGCTCGAAGTCGGCGAGTAGCGGAAGGTGTAGGTGCCGAGATTTCCGCGAACGCGCGGTGGTACCAGGCTGCAATTTTCGTAGCCCCATGCGCTGCGCGAGCGCGATGGAGGCGGCGCGCGTGCCCGATGGGCATTCCGCCGGCTCGGCCCCGGAGGTTGTTGCGTCCCGCCCGCATGCGCGTTTGCCTCGTGAAGAACAGAAACGCCACAAGCAGGCGGTACGGCCGGGGTTTCATCGCCGCTGGCGCGCCAGCCTCGGGGAGGCGCGCGATGGCGTGACCCCCGCGCAGGCCCTTCGAGAGCACGCCCCGCCGTTCCGGTATATAGGGTCGGTCGACGGGTCATGGACGAGACTGAACTGCGGGCCGAGATCGCACGGCGAAGGACGTTCGCGATCATCGCCCACCCCGACGCGGGAAAGACGACGCTCACCGAGAAGCTGCTGCTCTACGGGGGTGTGGTGAAGCTAGCCGGCGCCGTGAAGGCCAAGCGCGGGCGGGCGTCTACCGTGAGCGACTGGATGGAGATGGAGCGGGAGCGCGGGATCTCGATCACCACGAGCGTCCTGCAGTTCCCCTACCACGGCTTCCGGATCAACCTCCTCGATACGCCGGGCCACGCTGACTTCAGCGAGGACACGTACCGCACCCTTCATGCGGTCGACGGCGCGGTGATGCTGCTCGACTGCGCAAAGGGCGTGGAGCCGCAGACCAAGAAGCTCTTTCGCGTGTGCCGGCAGCGCAAGATGCCGATCTTCACGCTGGTCAACAAGATGGATCGGCCCGGTCGCGACCCGTTCGATCTCGTCGGAGAGGTCGAGAGCGTCCTCGGCATCGCCGCCTACCCGTTCACCTGGCCCATCTTCCGCGGCGGTACGTTCGTCGGCGTCTGCGAGCGCAGCACACGACGAGTTCACGTCTTCGACCCCGCACGGGCTGGGTCGAGCGCTGCCGTCGGGGCCGAGATCGTGGAGGGCCAATGGCTACCGGTCGACGACCCGGCCATCGTCGAGATCGTCGGCGAAGAGGGTCGGGCTCGGCTCCTCGACGAGCTCGCGCTCCTCGACGTCGCCGGAGACCGCTTCGACCGCGAGAAGTTCGAGGCCGGAGAGGTGTCCCCGATGTTCTTCGGGAGCGCCATCAACAACTTCGGACTCCAGTCCTTCCTCGACTCCTTTTGTGAGCTCATGCCGTCGCCGCGCCCCCGCGCGACCGTGTCCGGCTCGCTCGATCCTTCGACCAGCGGCTTTAGCGGGTTCGTCTTCAAGATCCAGGCGAACATGGATCGCGCCCATCGCGACCGCGTCGCGTTCCTGCGCATTTGCTCGGGCCACTTCGACCGGGGAATGAAGGTTCGACAGGTGCGTACGGGCCGCGAGATGCGGCTCAACAATCCGACCCAGTTCGTCGCCCAGGAGCGCACCATCGTCGAGCAGGCCTTCGCGGGCGACGTCATCGGCATCTACGACACGGGCGTCTTCGAGATTGGCGACACGTTGACCGACGGCCCGGACGTGATCTTCGAGCCCATCCCCAGCTTTGCGCCGGAGTACTTCGCCCGCCTCGTCCCCGATGACCCCCTGCGTCGCAAGCAGCTCTTGAAGGGCATGGAGCATCTCGCGCAGGAGGGGACGATTCAGCTTTACCGGCCGGTCGTCGGTCGAAGCGGCGAGCTCTTGCTCGGCGCGGTGGGCCAGCTCCAGCTCGAGGTCGTCCGGTATCGCATGGCCAGCGAATACGACGTCAAGGCGCGGGTCGAGCCTGTCCCGCACCAGGTGGCGCGCTGGGTCTCGCGGGTCGACGGAGCGCCTGTCGACGTGCAGGAGCTGGCCCGCGCGGGGTTCGGCATGGTCACGATCGACGTGCGCGACCGGCCGGTGGTCCTCTTCGAGGGCGAGTGGTCTCTGCACGCGGCCGAGCGGTACCACCCGGAGCTCGCCTTCGCCGAGACCGCGGTGGGTGTCGTCGTTCGCAAGGATTGAGTCGCCTCGGACCGTTGCCTTTCACGACGGGCCGACGACCTTTGCGCCGAGCGTGAGCAAGTCGGCCTCGTTCGTGTCGGACACCAGCGCGTACCCGAGATCGGCCCCCCGCCATAGAAGGACATGGAAGCCCCGCGACGTCTCGAGAGACCCTCGCGCCGTGCCGATGGTCTGATTGCCGACCGTAGGCCAGCGTAGTCCCGCCGACGGAAAGACGAAGAGGGTGATGACGTGCAAGCGTCGTCGGAAGACGAGGATCGCCGCCTTGCGATCGACGAAGTAGCCGACGAGGCCGCCCTGAAGGGGAAAGTCGTCGTCCCCCGCGAAGGCGGTGAGGGGCGCGAAGTCGAGCTTGCCCTCGAACCACGGTTTGACCTGATGAATGCCGCCGCTCTCCACTTCGAGCGGACGCTGGGCATAGAGGACACGCAGGTGATCGTTGACCGCTTCGGCCACCATCGCGGCGTCGGGCACGCGAGCGCGCCACACGAGGACCGGCACGATCGCCATCGCCGCACCCATGGCCATTGCCGCGACCGTCCGGACGACGCTGGAGCTCCGGGTGCCCGCCACGGGGCGTTCCCACCGACCGTGAAGCGCGCGCTTCAGCGATGCGGGCGCCTGCCTCGGCGACAACCGTTCGAGGAGCGTCGAGAGCTCCCGGTCCGCGAGCTGCTCGTGCCGGCACCCCGGGCAGCCGGCGAGATGCGACTCCAGCGCGAGACGGAGCGGCGCGTCGAGGGTGCCTCGATTGTAGGCGAGCAGGTACGAGCGAGCGTCGTTGCAATCCATGCGCATCACCTCGAGTAGTCGCGAAGCCGCTCGCGCAGCGCGGCACGCGCCCGGGACAGCCGTGACTTGATCGTGCCGACGGAGCAGCCGAGCACCTCGGCGAGCTCGCTCTCCGTCAGCCCTTCGACGTCGAGAAGAATGACCGTGCGCGCGTCGATCGACAGCGTCGCCAGGGCCGTCTCGATGTCGTCGCCCACCATCGCACGCATCCGCTCGAGTTCGTGGTCTCCACGCAGCGGCTCGCGTGTCGACGCTGCCGCGTCGGAAGGGTCGCTGTCGTCGTTCGGGTAGGGGTGCACCGGGTTGCTGCGCTTGCGTCTGTACGAATCGATGTAGGCGTTGCGGAGAATGCGGAAGAGCCACGCCCGCAGGTTGGTGCCGGCGGCAAACTGACTGCCGGCGCCGAGCGCGCGCGCAAACGTCTCTTGAACGAGATCCTCGGCGTCGGCGTCGGACCCGGTGAGGCGAAGGGCGAGACGAAAGAGGCCATCGGTGTGCCTCAGCGCGTCGCGCGGCGTCAACGGGTCGGTCGTCACTGGGGATGCATACACCGCGGGATCCACACGGCCAACGGGCACGACAGGCTCGAGTGAGCGTGGGGGAGCTTCGAGCAAGTACACCCTCGCCAACTCTCCAACGAGACTCGCGGCCCGATCGTTCCATCGCTTTTTTCAGCAACGAATGGGGGCGCTCGACCGTTCACTCGGCCGACGGTTCTCACGGAAGGCCATGCACATGAATATGGATTGGAAGCGACGCGACTTTCTGCACTTGCTGGGCGCCGGCGGGGTGGTGTTCGCCTCGGGGCTCGCGGGTTGCGCCTCACGAGCGATGGGGGCAGGGGCCACGGCGTCGGGATCGGGCGCCGCGCCGCCGCTACAGAGCGACGATTTCTTCTTCCTTCAGCTCTCCGACACCCACTGGGGCTTCAAGGGCCCCCCGAACCCGCACGCGGACGTGACCCTCGAGCAGGCCGTCGCCGCGATCAACGCCGCAGACGTGCAGCCGGACTTCATCGTATTCACGGGCGATCTCACGCACACGACGGACGATCCCGTCGAGCGCCGCGACCGCATGGCCAAGGTGCGCGACATCGTGTCCAAGCTCAGGGTCACCGACCTTCGCTTCCTGCCCGGAGAGCACGACGCCGCGCCCGACCACGGGGACGCGTTTCGCCAGGCCTTCGGCGACATGCACTACTCGTTCGATCACAAAGGGGTGCACTTCGTGGCGCTCGACAACGTGTCGGCGGGCGGAGCCGGCATCGGCGGCGAGCAGATGCGGTGGCTCGCGGCCGACCTCTCACGCGTTCCGACGACAGTGCCCGTCATCGTCTTTGCGCACAGGCCGCTCTTCGACCTCTACCCGGACTGGGACTGGATGACGAAGGACGGAGCGCAGGCACTCGAGGTCCTGGGGCAGCGCGACAACGTCACGGTCTTCTACGGCCACATCCACCAGGAGCTGCACCGGGTGACCGGCAAGATCGCGCATCACGCCGCTCGCTCGCTGGTCTTCCCGCTGCCGGCACCGGGGTCGGTGCCGAAGAAGGCGCCGCTCGTATGGGATCCGAACAGCCCGGATCACGGCCTTGGTTGGCGCAAGATCGCGATGGAGCGAGCGGCTGCACGGCTCACCGAGGTCGCGTTCCGGTGACCCGTGCGCGAGCGTGGAGCAGGCTGCGAGGACTCGCGATCGCCACTGGCCTCGGGTTGGCATCGTGTGCCGCCCGGGCCGCCCAGACGAGCCGTCCATCCAGTACCGTCGCGAATTCCCCAACCGGATGCGCGAACGGTTCTCCTTCGTTTGCTGCCGAAGTCCAGCCCATCCTCGAACTCCGCTGCTTTCATTGTCATACGCAGGACGGCCCGGCCGCCGAGGAGCACGATTTTTCCAGAGCCGAAACGCTGCACGCCCAAATGAGCGAGATAAAAGATGCGATCATCTCGGGTTCGATGCCTCCGCGATCGCCGCTCGACCAAGGCGAGGCGCAGAGTCTGCTGCGATGGGTGACGTGCGCGAGCGAAAGCCGGCATTGACCGACGATATCGGACTACAAGGCGTGTGCTGAGCCTACGTTTTGACCATCGAACCCGAGGGACGAGGCTTCCAGGGCCGCTCGAAGGCAGTTAGCCTCGAATAATGAGCGGCTCTGCGTCCGTCGCGCCCGCCGACTGGGGCGGTACGCGGCGCTACCAGGTGCTGAGTCGCCTTGGGCGTGGCGGGATGGGCGTCGTCTACGAGGCCTTCGACCGCGAGCGCCTTCAGACCGTCGCGGTCAAGCGGCTGCTCCGCTACGACCCGGCGGCACTCTATCTCTTCAAGCAAGAGTTCCGGACGCTCGCCGACGTGCGTCACACGAACCTCGTCCATCTCTACGAGCTCGTCGTCGACGGTGAAGACGACGTGTACTTCTCGATGGAGCTCGTTCGAGGCTCGGACTTCCTGAAGCACGTGCGAGCGGCTCCCGCGGCCCGACCCGCGAGGACGATCGACAAGGGCACGAGCGTCACGACGCGCCCGCCGCCGCGTGACCGCCGCACCGTCCCTCCCGGCCCTGGGCACGACCAGCCTTCCCGCGCCACCCGGACGCTTGCGGACATCGACCGGCTGCGGCCGACGCTCAGGCAGCTCGTCGACGGGATTCACGCGCTTCATTGCGCAGGCAAGCTGCACCGCGACGTCAAGCCATCGAACGTGCTGGTGACGGCCGAGGGGCGCGTCGTATTGCTCGACTTCGGCGTCGCTACCGAGCTCCGAGGCCGCGCCGGCGCCGCGTCCGGGAGTGGGGAGGTGGTGGGTACGGCCGTCTACATGGCGCCCGAGCAGGCCGACGACGCTGCGCCGACGCCGGCCAGCGACTGGTACAGCGTCGGCGTCATGCTCTACGAGGCTCTCGTCGGAAATGCGCCGTTCGCGGGGTCGTTCGTGGACCTCCTGACGATGAAGAGCGTGATGGATGTGCGGCCTCCCTCCGAGTACGTGCAGGGCGTCCCGCCCGACCTCGACGAGCTCTGCGTCGCGCTCTTGAATCGCGAACCCGGGGCCCGGCCCGATGGCGCGGAGATCCTACGGCGCCTCGGGGGGACGCGCAGCTCGATGCCGGCCGCGCGCCTCACGGCGAACGACGCGGGCGCCTTCATCGGCCGCGAAGGCCACCTGCAGGCGCTGCGCGCGGCGTACGAGGCTTCGCGCGAGGGGCGCCCGGTGACGCTTCGAGTCGGCGGCGCGTCGGGGATGGGCAAGTCCACGCTCGTCCATCACTTCCTCGATGACCTCGGGCAGAACGAGCGCGCGATCATCCTGCGCGGCCGGGCGTACGAGCGCGAGGCGGTGCCGTACAAGGCCGTCGACGCCCTGGTCGACTCGTTGAGTCGCCGCCTGATCGCCGCCATCGAGGACGGAGAACCCATTGCGCTCCCCGCTGACATCCGACTGCTCGCGCGCCTCTTTCCAGTCCTGCAAAGCGTTCCGGCGATCGCGGAGCTCGGGCCGATCGAGATGGTGGACCCTCAGACCGTCCGGCGACGCGCCTTTGCGGCTCTGCGCGAGCTCCTGGCGACGCTCGCCGAGCGGCAGCCCGTGGTGCTCTTCGTGGATGACGCGCAGTGGGGCGACGTCGACAGCGCCGCGCTGCTGTTGCAGGTGCTGCGGCCGCCGCATGCGCCTTCGCTGTTGCTCTTGATGACGCATCGTGAGGACCACGAGCACACGAGCCCCTTCTTGACGGAGATGCGTGAGCGGTGGCCTCGAGGGTCCGACGTGCGCGACGTCAAGGTCGCGCCGCTCGAACACCCGGACGCGCTCCGGCTCGCGACGATCCTCCTCGACGCGACCGACGAAGTCGGCAAAAGGACGGCGCGCGCCGTCGCGCGGGAGTCTCGCGGGAGCCCGTTTCTCATCGAGGAGCTTGCGCGGAGCAACCGCGGTGGCCCCTCGGCCACGGGCGCCACCCTCGCCGTCCTGACCCTCGATCAGATGATCGCCGAGCGCCTCGCGCGGCTGCCGGATCCCGCCCGCAGGTTCGTCGAGCTCCTTGCGGTCGGCGGCCGGCCGCTGCCCGTGTCGGCCGTCGCAGCGGCCGCCGAGGTCGAAGACACCGTCGACGAGGTGGTCACCTGCCTGAGCACGCGGCGCCTCTTGCGCACGGGGTTCCGCGACGCCCGGGAGGTCGTCGAGCCGAAGCACGACCGCATCCGCGAAACGATCGTGGTCCAGTTGGGCGCATCGACGCTCCGTGAGCACCATGGTCGACTGGCCCGCGTCCTCCAGGACGCGCCGGGTGCCGACGCCGAGGCCGTCGCTCTGCACTGGCTCGGCGCGGGCGACAGTGAGCGCGCTGCGCGCTTTGCCGAGGGGGCGGCGGAGCAGGCCGCGTCCAAGCTCGCGTTCGACCAAGCCGCGCGATTGGTTCGCCTGACGCTCGAGCACGCCGTGCCCGGATCGGCCGACCAATGGCGCCTGCGGGCTCGCCTCGGCGAGATGCTGCGTCTCGCCGGCCGCAACGAAGAGTCCGCGCGTGCGTTCCTCGCTGCGTCGACTGACGCTCCGCCGGCCCGCCGCCTGGAGCTGCACCGGGCGGCCTCCGAGCAGCTGCTCTTCAGCGGTCGCATCGACGAAGGCAAGGAGATCCTGCGCACGGTCCTCGCCGCCGTCGGAATGCGCGCGCCGCAGTCACCGGCGTCGGCCGTGTTCTGGCTCGTCATGTACCGCCTGTGGCTCGCGGTCGTCGGGCTGCGTTTCAAGGAGCGGGCCCCCTCGGAGGTCTCCGATCGGGGCCGCCTGCGCGTCGATGCGCTGGCGTCGGTGGCCCTCGGGTTTTCCCTCGTGGACGTCGTGCTCGGAGCGTGCATGCAGGCGCGCCACCTGATCGAGGCTCTGCGGGTCGGCGACCGCTTCCAGGTGGCCCGGGCGATGAGTATCGAAGCGGGTCACTTGGCCGCCGCGGGAGGCCCCGAGACCGCGCGCGAGAGGGTCCTCGTCGCGACCGCCGCGGCGCTCGCCGAGAAGGACGGCAGCTTGGACGCGGCCGCCTTCTCGGCTGGCTCACGAGGCGTGGGGCTGTTCAATCGAGGCCGCTGGACCGAGGCGCAACCCCTGCTCGACGTCGCCGTCCGTCGCATCGGCGCCGGCGTCGCCGGCTTCGAGATGACGCGCCTCTTCGACGTTTACAACCACCAGTGCGCCGGCCGAACGCAAGAGGCCTTTCGCCTCATGAACCGCGTGTGCGCCTTCGCCGAAGAACGGGGCGACCGCTACGCCGTGGTCAACATTCGCACGAGCACGGGCGTCGCATACCACCTGGCCGCCGGTGAGCCCGAGCGTGCCCAGAGCGACATGGACGACGCGCTCGCGCAATGGACGCAGAAGGGCTTCCACGTCCAGCACTGGCAAGCCCTGGTCTACGGCTCGGACATCGAGCTCTATCTTCGACGTCCGGAGGTGGCCTATCAGCGTCTCATCGCGGGCATGCCCGCGCTGAGGAAGAGCCTTCTCTTGCACTCGGGGTTCATCCGGACGATGACCTGCATTGCGTGGGGCAGGGTCGCCATCGCATCGGCCGTCGCGCGTCCGGACGTGAGGCGCGCGCGCCTCGCGGTAGCGCGCAAGATGGTGCGTAAGCTCCGCGGGGAGCACGATCGATGGGCGGGCGCCGTGGCCCGGATGCTCGAGGCGTCGATCGCGGCCGTCGAGGGCCGTCGAGAAGAGGCGATCGCGGTGATGCGCGACGCGCTCGAGAGGCTCGAGGCGACCGGAACGCTGGTCTTCCATGCCCCTGCGCGCTACCGCCTCGGGCAGCTGCTCGGCGGCGACGAGGGCCGCGCCCTCATGAAGGTCGCGGCGGGGGATCTCGAGGCGCAGGGCATCCGGGATCCGTCGCGATGGTCGGAGGCCTACGTGCCCGGAACCTGGTCGAGCGCGGGATGATCCGGGGAGCAGAGGCGACGTCATCGCTCGACCTGCCGCTCCGGCTCAGCGAGTGGGGCGGGACGAGCCGTTACCGGGTGCGCCGGTGCATCGGGGCGGGCGCCGTCGGCGCCGTGTACGAGGCGCTCGACATCGAGCGCGACGCCATCGTGGCCGTCAAGCGGCTGCGGCACTTCAGTCCCGTGACGTTCTACAACTTCAAACAGGAGTTTCGCGCCCTGGCCGACGTGCACCATCCGAACTTGGTGCGTCTCTACGAACTCGTGGCCACCGAGGACCGGGATGTCTTCTTCACGATGGAGCTGGTGCGCGGCGTCGACATCGTGGCCTACGTGCGCGAGGGCGGCGAACCGGACTTCCGGCGCGCGCGCGAGGCGCTGCGCCAGCTCACCGAGGGTGTGCAGGCCCTGCACGGCGCCGGAAAGCTCCACCGGGACATCAAACCGTCGAACGTCCTCGTCACGCCCGAGGGGCGCGTCGTTCTCCTCGACTTCGGGGTTGCGATCGAACAAAGCCGCGAGCGTGACGAGGAGCCAGACGCACCGCCCGTCGTCGGGACGGCGTCGTACATGGCGCCCGAACAGGCGGCCGGCTCGGGGCTGACGCCCGCTTCGGACTGGTATGCCGTCGGCGCTCTGCTCTTCGAGGTGCTCGTCGGCAGCGCCCCATTCGTGGGGTCGGTCGCCGACGTCCTCACCATGAAGGCGACCGTCAATCCACCACGTGCTTCCGCATGCACCGAGGGGATCCCGCCCGATCTCGACGCGCTGTGCGCTTCGCTCCTGCAGCACGAGCCCGACCTCCGGCCGAGCGGGGAGGAGATCTTGCGGCTCGTCGGCGCTTCCACGGGTCCCCAGGGACGCACGCGATCTCACCGCGCTCCCGACGCCGGCACTCCCCTGAAGCTCGTCGGTCGCGCCGCCCAGCTCGAGGCGCTGCGGGGGGCCTTCGACGCCACGCGTGACGGCAACCCGGTCACCGTGAATGTCCGCGGCGCGTCGGGCATGGGCAAGTCGTCGCTCGTCCGCGCCTTCACCGACGAACTGACGACGACGAATCCCGAGGTCGTCGTCTTGGGCGGGCGCGTGCACGAGCGCGAGTCGGTGCCTTACAAGGCCGTCGACGGGTGGATCGACGACCTGAGCAAGCACCTGCTTCGCCTCTCCGAGCGCGCCGCGCTTCCCGCCCTACCGAACGACATCGCCCAGCTCGCGCGCATCTTCCCGGTGCTGCGTCGCGTGCCGGAGATCGCCGATCGGCCCGCGTCGATCGTCGGCGATCCCCACCGGGCGCGCCGGCAGGGGTTCGTCGCGCTTCGCGAGCTCCTCGGTTCGCTCGCGAAGCCGCACCCCGTCGTCGTGCACATGGACGACGTGCACTGGGGCGACACGGACAGCGCGGCGATGCTGCTCGAACTCGTGCGGCCCCCGCAGGCCCCGCTGCTGCTGCTCCTCATGACGTATCGCGAAGACGAGGCTCGCGAGAGCCCGTTCCTGGCCGAGATGCGATCGCAATGGCCGCGGGGCGCCGAGGTCCGCGAGGTCGATGTCGGCCCTCTCGCCGTGGACGCCGCCGCCCGCGTCGCGCTCGCGCTGCTGGACGCCGACGCGGATCCCGAGGGCGCCCGCTCGGTCGCGGAGGCCGTAGCCAAGGAGTCTCGAGGGAGCCCGTTCTTGATCGAGGAGCTCCTCGGCGGCGGCCAGGCGCGCGATCGCCGCGCTCCCCAGTCATTTCCGATTACGCTCGCGCAATCCATCGCCGAGCGCGTCGCGCGCCTCCCCGACAACTCGAGGACGCTCCTGGAGGTGATCGCCGTCGGCGGGCGGCCGCTTCCCGTGAAGACCTTCTTCGAGGCGGCGGGGATCGCGGACGGGAACGAGGTGCTGCAGGTGCTGCGCGCCGGGCGGTTCGTTCGAGCTGGACTTCGCGATGGCCGCGAGACGGCGGAGACGGTGAACGATCGCGTCCGCGATGCCATCGCGGGCGCCATCCCCGTCGAGCGGGCCCGCGAGCACTCCGCCCGTCTCGCCCGGGCCCTCGAGTCGGCCCCCGATGTCGATGTCGAGGCCGTGGCGATCCAGCTCGTCGGCGCAGGCGAAGCGCAAAGGGCCGGCCCGTACGCCGAGCGTGGCGCCGATCGAGCCATCGCGAAGTTTGCCTTCGATCGCGCCGTGCAGCTGCTGACCATCGCATGCGAGGGCGCCGAGGCGGGTTCGGACGAGAGCGTTCGTCTTCGCGCCCGTCTCGCGGAGGCCCTCTCCTGGGCGGGCCGTGGCGCCGCGGCGGCCAGGGAGTACCTCGATCTTGCGGAGCGCGCAGGGGGAGCCCGGCGCATCGAGCTCGAACGCGTCGCGGCCGAGCAGCTTCTGGCGTCCGGCCGCATCGACGAGGGCGCAGAGGTGTTGCACCGCGTGCTGGATGCCATCGGCGAGCATGCTCCCGGGTCGACGTTTGCGCTGCTCTTCTGGCTCGCCCTCTACCAGATCCGCCTCGCCTTCATGGGGGTGCGATTCTCGCCGCGCGCCGCCTCCGCGGTGCGCCCCGACGATCGCGCACGCATCGAGGCCATGTACGCCGTCGCGATCGGCTTCGCGATCGTCGATGTTCTGCTGGGGGCGTGCATGCAGGCGAGGTTTCTGCTGCTCTCGCTCCGCCTCGGCGACAGCGAACAGATTATGCGCGCCTCGGCTCTCGAGGCGGCTCAGCTCGCGAGCTCCGGCGGGGCGCAGAGCCGTCGCGAGCGAGCCTTGCTCGACGTCTCGCAGCGCCTCGCCGCGGACAGCGGCAGCGTCGAGGCCCAGGCGTTCGTCGACGGAACGCGCGGCGTGGCGCTCTTTCTCCGGGGTCGGTGGAAAGAGGCGCGCGCCACGCTCGACGCGAGCGCCGCCAAGGTGCCGACGAACCGCAACCATTGGCATACCAACGCGGTCCTCTTCAGTGTTCGATCGTTGTATTTCGAGGGCGAGATTCGGGAGCTCGCGCGGCGTCAGGCCCGCATCGTCGGCGACGCCCTCGATCGAGGCGATCTCTATACGGCCGTCAACCTCGCGGCCACGACCACCATGACGATCCACCTCGCCGCGGACGACCCGGAGGGCGCGCGCCGCGAAGCGCATGCCGGGATGGCGCAGTGGTCGCAGACGGGATTTCTCGTGCAGCACTTCCAGGCGATGGCCTTCGAGCCTGACGTGGACCTTTATCTCGGCGACGGCGCTGCGGCGTACCGTCGGTTGATGCGCGACTACCGCGCGCTACAGGGGAGCTTGCTCCTTCGCGTGCAGTTCGTGCGCGGCATCTTCTTTTATACCCGTGGCCGCTGCGCGATCGCGGCGGGGGACGCGAAGACAGAGCGGCGGGACGCGAGGATCGCGGAGGCGCGCGCGGCGGCCCGGAGCCTGGAGCGCGAGCGCATGCCGTGGACCTCGGCCCTTGCGGCGATCGTCCGTGCAGCCGCCGACAACGCCGCAGGGCGGCGCGCGCCTGCGATCGCCGCGCTGAGAACCGCCGTCCAGGCGTCCGAAGCGGCCGGCATGGCGATGCACGCAGCGGCCGCGCGATGCCGCCTCGGCCAGCTGCTCGGTGGCGACGAAGGGGATGCCCTTGCCCGAGGCGCTGCGCAAGCGATCGCGGCCGAGGGCATTCGCAACGTGCCGCGCTGGGTCGCCATTTACCTCCCCGGCCAATGGGAGCCCCGGGCTTGACTGCGTGCCGGCAAAGGGCGACATACCTTTTCTACGACGATGGGTGAAAACAAGGCGGCGCACGAGGACTTGCGGACGCTGGCCGAGCAGCTCCGAAGCCGAGCGCAGGAGCTCGGTGACGCCGAGGCGGTCGCGGCCGCCGACAAGCTGCACGCGCACGTGCATTCGGGCAGCCCGAGCGCGACCCACATCCGGACGCTTCTTGCGGGGCTCGAGGCCACGATCGCGCTGTCGCCGAACGTGAACGCCATCCTCCAGGCTCTGAGCAACATCGGCATCTGAGCGAGGCCGAAAGCGATGCGACGTGACCGCCCGCGAAGACGAGTCGCGGGGCCAGCCGCGGCGGTCGCCGTCCTCGTCCTCTCAGCCGGCTGCGGCGCGCGGCCCGCTGGCTCCGAGCCGATGTGTCCGCCCACATCGCCGGCCGCCGCTCCCGACAGAGCCAAGGCGCCGCAGGCACGCCCCGCCGCTTGGCCCTTCCAGGATCCGGATCGGCCGGCCGAAGAGCGCATCGACGATCTTCTGTCGCGCATGACCCTCGAAGAGAAGATCGAATGCCTGGGGACGCGGCCGGACGTGCCGCGCCTGGGCGTCAAGACGTCCGATCACGTCGAGGGTCTGCATGGCCTTGCGCAGGGCCTGCCCGGCGCGTGGGGCGGCGACGAGCCGAGCCCGACGACGATGTTCCCTCAGTCGAAAGGCCTCGGCGAGACGTGGGACCCCGACCTTGTCCGCAGGGCGGCCGAGGTCGAGGCGATCGAAGCGCGATGGATCTTTCACGTCCGCGGGCGCGGTGGCCTCGTCGTTCGCGCGCCGAACGCCGACCTCGCGCGCGATCCGCGCTGGGGACGCAGCGAGGAGAGCTTCGGCGAGGACCCGGTCCACGCGGGCGCGATGGCCGTCGCATTCACGCGCGGTCTTCAGGGCGACGATCCCAGGTACTGGCGCGCCGCCTCCCTGCTCAAGCACTTCCTCGCCAATACCAACGAGGACGGCCGCGACCACACGTCATCGGACTTCGACGACCGCCTCTTTCACGAGTACTACGCAGCCGCGTTCCGGGCCGCGATCGAGCAGGGCGGCGCGCGGGCCTACATGGCGGCGTACAACGCGCACAACGGCACGCCTTGCGCGACGCACCCCATGCTCGAAGAGATCACCGTCAAGCTCTGGGGCCAGGACGGCATCCGCTGCACCGATGGCGGGGCTCTCGGCCTGCTCTTCACGGCCCACAAGAAGTACCCCAGCCTCGCCGCCGCCGCGGCCGCCTCGATCAAGGCCGGCATCAGCCAGTTCCTCGACGTGTACCGCGAGCCCGTCCATCAGGCGCTCGCCCAGAGCCTCGTGACCGAGGCCGAGATCGACCGGGTGTTGCGGCAGAACTTCCGCGTGATGATCCGCCTCGGGCTGCTCGACCCGCAAGAGCGCGTGCCCTACGCCCACCCCGATCCCGACAAGGAGCCGTGGGAGTCCGATGCGCACAAGGCGCTCGCATTGCGCGCGATGCGCGAATCGATCGTCCTGCTGAAGAACGACAAGGCCCTTTTGCCGCTCGACCCGCAGAAGCAAACACGGGTCGCCGTCATCGGGCCTCGGGCCGGAGAGGTTCTCATGGACTATTACAGCGGAACGCCGCCGTACAGCGTGGCACCGTTCGAGGGGATCAAGCGGCGCATGCCGGACGGCGCGACGCTCGCTTTTGCCCGTGACGACCAGGGGGGGCTCGCCGTCAAGGCGGCGAAGGCGTCCGACGTCGCCATCGTCGTCGTGGGCAACCACCCGACGGGCGACGTGGCCACATGGGCGACCGTGGCCCTGCCAAGCTACGGGCGCGAAGGCGTGGATCGCAAGAGCCTCACCCTGGAAGACGAGGAGCTCGTACGCAAAGTCGTCTCTGCCAATCCGCGGACGGTCGTCGTCCTCCTCGCGAGCTTCCCCTATGCGATTGGCTGGACGATGGAGCACGCCCCCGCGGTCCTCAAGGCCACGCACGCCGGGCAAGAGCTCGGCAACGCGCTCGCCGACGTGATCTTCGGCGACTTCGATCCCGCCGGCCGCCTCGTGGAGACGTGGCCACGATCGATGGCCGACCTTCCACCGATGCTCGACTACGACATCCGCCACGGCAGGACGTACCAGTACTTCAAGGGCGCGGCGCTGCTGCCGTTCGGCTTCGGGCTCTCGTACACGTCGTTCGCGTACACGGCCCTTCGCACGAGCCGCGACGCGATGCCGAAGGACGGATCCATCACCGTGACCGTCGACGTGAAGAACACGGGCGCTCGCGACGGCGACGAGGTCGTGCAGCTCTACGTGAAGCACCTCGGCTCGAAGGTCGCGCGGCCCCTCCAGGCGCTCGAGGGATTCCGGCGAGTCGCGATCGGCAAGGGGCAGACGGCGTCCGTCGACTTCGAGGTGCGCGCCGCGGATCTCGGCTATTGGGACGACGCCAGCAAGGCGTTCGTGGCCGAAGCCGAACCGGTCGAGCTACGGGTCGGGCGATCGTCGGCCGTGATCGAGCTCACGAAGACCGTACGCGTGACGGAGTAGGCGCGAGGCGCAGGCTCGCCGGCTCCTCGCCGTGGTACAGCCGGTGCGTCCTGCGGACGAGGACACCCATCACGCCGAAGAACATCGCCGCGCTCACCAGCACGTGCAGCGATGGCGACCCGTAGAGTTCGAGAAACTTGCCGAGGTCGCGCGAGACGAAGTCGAAGAAGTAGACGGCCAGCGTGAGCTGCCCAAGGACTTCGACGAACTGGATCGCTGGACCCATGGGACGCCCGGCCCCCGATGTCCCCTGCAGGTAGCTGTCGAGGGCCGGCATGATCGAGAGCGTCAGGCCGGCATAGAGAAACCACCGGAAGGGTTCGACGTGGATCGACTCCGTGAGGATGACGCGCGGCCCGCCGCTCCCCCACGTCAGGCCGATGCCGGCCACGACCATCGCCACCCCGACCCCGAAGTACCAGCGAGGCACCCGCCCGCGGCGCCTGAGATCGAGGCCTATCGCTGCCCCCCCGAACGCGCCCGCCGACATATTGAAATAGCTGTACTTGCCGACGAGCGGGGCCCAGGCCTCGCCGGGGTGCAGGCTGCGAAGAAAAAGATGAACCAAGAGAAACGCCGCGCCGACCGCGAGCGTCTTGGCGACGGGCCATGTCCGCGACGTCATGAGGCGCAGCCACGCCGGCGCCGTGAGAAGGGCGAGCGTGTAGTACGTGAGAGGGCTCGCCAGCGGGTGGTAGTAGTATTTGGAGTCGACGCGGTTGATGACGAGGTGGTCGATGCCGAAGACCGCCACGCCCACGGCGACGATCGCCGCGCCGCGAAGGAGGAGCGCGCGGGCGCGGCTCGGATTCACCCGGTAGATGGGCGCATAGGTGAAGCCGAGCATCATCCCGAACGCCAGCGCGTACCCCGGCGTCGGCCAGTTGAGGAGAAACCACATCGCATCGGACGCTGGCGCGAGCCGAGGCGGGAGATGCCGGAAGAGCCATGGCATCCAGTGCGACGCCACGAGGAGCAGCGCGAGCAGTCCCCGCATGACGCCCATGAGCAACCGGGACTGGACGTCGGCCGGCGGCGGCCCGGTTCGAGCCGGAGCCCTCCCGTCGGCGATGCCCGCGATCTCGGCGATCGTCCTGCCCTGCAGGATGGCGCGGCAGATCGAGTCGTCGACCCCGACCCCGCGCATTCGGAGGAGGACGCCCATCGCCGTCAGCGAGTCCCCGCCGAGATCGAAGAAGCTCTCGTTTATACCGACCGAGCGGATGCCGAGCACCTCGGCCCAGATCGCGGCGAGCTGCTCTTCGAGCGCGGTGGACGGTGCGCCGCCATCGGGGACGTCGAGGCGCTCGGGCGGCGGGAGTGCCTTTCGATCCACCTTTCCGTTCGCGTTCAGCGGAATGGCCGGGAGCAGCACGTAGGCGGCGGGCACCATCGTCTCCGGCAGGCGCGCCCGAAGGAAGGCCCGCAGATCGGAGACGACCTCGGCCTGCGCGCGTCGCTCCACCGGAGCCGCCAGGACCACGTAGGCCACCAGGATCTTCGCCTCCGTCACGTCGTCGCGGGCGACGACGACCGCCTCCCGGACGCGCGCGTGCTGGCCGAGCGCTGCCTCGATCTCGCCCGGCTCGATGCGGACGCCCCGGATCTTCACCTGATTGTCGATGCGACCGAGGATCTCCAGCAGGCCGTCGGGCCGGTACCGGCCACTGTCGCCCGTGAGGTAGATGAGATCGTCGGGGTCGGCCGTGGCCGAATTCTGCACGAAGACTCGCGCCGTCAGCTCGGGGCTGTTCACATAGCCCAGGGTGCGAAACGGCGTCCGAATGGCGATCTCACCGATCTCGCCCACGCCGCACGGCTTCCGGCGCCGGTTGAGGAGAATGACTTGCGTCTGCGGCAGCGGGTGGCCGATGGGTTGCACGCCCGGGTGGGGTTCGTCGGGCACCCGGTAGAAGCATTTCGCGAGCGTCGTCTCCGTCGGACCGTACAGATTGACGATGAGTGCCGTCGCCCCGACCTGACGGAACCTGCGGACGAGCGCCTCCATGAGCGGCTCGCCGGCGAAGAAGACGCAGCGCAAGTCGGGCAGTGCCAGGCCGGGTGGCGCATGGCTCAGCCAGAGCCTCGCCAGCGAGGGCACGACGTGCACGATGGAGACACGCTCCGCGGCGAGCCAGGCGAGGATCTTCGGCGGGTCGATGACGTCCGCCTCGGCAGGGATGCAGAGCGTCGCGCCGCTGGTCAGCGCGAGGAAGGTGTCGCGCAAGACGACGTCGAACGACAAGGCCGTCAGCTGCGAGGCGCGATCGGTGGGGCGGATGCCGAACGTCTGCCGCTGCCAGGCGAGAAAGTGCGCGAGGCCCCCGTGGGTTCCGCGCACCCCCTTGGGGACGCCGGTGCTGCCCGAGGTGAAGAACACGTACGCCGGCTGCGCCGGGTCGAGCTCGGGCAGCGCGCCCACCTCGCCGTGCGTCGCGGGTCCGTCGAGGGTGGCGGTCACGGGATCGATCACCACGGAATGCCAGCCCGCCGCTCGAAGCGCGTCCACAGCCCCGTCCGCGCCGACGAAGAGAACGACCTTCGCGCCCGCCTGCTCGACCATGGTCTTGCGGCGCTCCACCGGGAGCCTTGGATCGAGGGTCAACAGCGTGCCGCCGGACCGGAACACCCCCAGCATCGCGCTGACGAGCGCGAAGCCGCGCGACCCGGTGACGGCGACCGCATCGCCTGCACGCACGCCGATCGCGACCAGGTGGGCGGCGAGGCTCGCAGAGGTCTCGGCGAGGTGCGCGTAGCTGTGATCCCGCCCCGACTCGCGGATGGCGGTCTGGGCGGGTGCGTGGGCCGCGCACGCGAGAAAGGACTCCGTAAGAAGCGGGTGCGCCGGGCGCTCGAGCTTCTGCGTCGGGTCGGGCAGGAGCGGGCGGGCGGCGTCCGTGATGAGCGAGGGCTCGAGGGGCGAGGCCCCGGGAGCCGCCGCGGCGCCGTGCGCGAGCATCCCGTACTGGCGGGCAAACTCGCGCGCTCGATCTTCGCGAAAGAGGCTCGAGTCGTACGTGACGCGCAGGCGCAGCCCCGCAGTCCCTTCGATCAGCGCTAGCTCGAGCTCGACCTCTCGAGCGAGGGATGTCGGTCCCGGACCCGCGTCCGCCTCACCGCGCGCGAGACCGAATACGATGTTCGTGCCGTCGCCGTCAGTCGCGCTCATCGCCGATGGAGCGGCGGCCCGGTGGATTTGCGCGACGACCGCGTCGGTCGTTGCCTCGTCGGAGAGCGTGGCGGTGACGGTGCATCGCCGAAGGTCGCCCGACGACTCCGTTTGCCATGCGGCCAGCCGGAGGTCGGGCTGTTGCGTGTGGCGGTGCAAGAGCGCCGCGAGCACGGCGAGCCCCGCGGCGAGCAGATCGCCCTCGGCGCGCGCCGCGAGCTCCCGGAGCGCCCCTTGCGTTTCGGCGTCCAGGCCCATGTCGAACGCCACGTACCTGGGCACCCGCTCCGCGGTGCGCCGGAAGTCGACAGGAAGCTCCACACGACTGCTCCCCAGCATCGACGCCGGAACGACAATCGGACCCTCCCGCACAAGCCCCGAAGCGCTCCCCATCCCAGCCGGGTATCGTAAGCCCGTCCACGACCCGATTGTCACCGATTCAATCCGTGGAACGGGCTTAGGCCTACGTGCACCCACCCGCGCCGGGATTCACCCGCGAAGGAGCGCCTCGAGGGCCACGGCATCGCCCGTCTGCAGAGCGCGGCCCGCCTCGAGGCTTGCGTGATCGCGGCCGACGGTGAGCACGGCGCGCACGCGTCCACCTTCTCGATACGCGACGATCGCGTCGCGCTTCTTCAGATCGCCGACCACGACGGGTGGGTCGAACGTCTGCGCGTGACCGACGTAGTTGAGGGTGACGTCGTGATGCTGGCTCCAGAAGAAGGGGACGTCGCGGTACGGCTGCTCGCGGCCAGCGATGGTGCGCGCGACAGCCTGGCCGTGGCGCACCGCGACGGCGAAGTGCTCGACGCGAACCAGCCCGCCGTCGTAGGGATACCGGGCGATGTCGCCGATCGCGTAGATGTCCGGCAGCGATGTGCCAAAGAGCGTGTCGACGACGACGCCGTCCTCGACGCGCAGCCCCGCGCGCGCCGCGAGCTCGGTGCGCGGACGGACGCCGACCCCGACCACGACGAGGTCTGCCGGGAGCGCAGTTCCGTCGGAGAGCACGACCTCCGACGCCGTGATGCGAGCCGGCTTGAACCCCAACTTGAACGCGACGCCGTTCTCGACGTGCACGCTCCGCACGAAAAGCCCGACCTCGTCGCCGACGATGCGCGCGAGCGGAATCATGTCCGGCGCCACGACCGTCACGTCGAGCCCCCGCTTGCGGAGAGACGCGGCCGCCTCGAGTCCGATGAAGCTCGCCCCGATAACGACCGCGCGCTTCGCCTTGACCGCGCCGGCCACGATGGCGCGCGAATCGCCGAGCGTGCGCAGCGTGTGCACGTGGGGCAGCGTCGCTCCCTCGATCGCGAGCGCGATGGGCTCCGCCCCCGTCGCGAGGACGAGCACGCCCCAGCTCACTCTTCGGCCGCTCTTCAGGACCACGTCCCGAGAAGACGGCAACGGCACGACATCGGTGACCGGGTCGTCCGCGACGAGCTCGATCCGCTCTGCGGCGAGCGCCTCCTTCGTGCGCAGGGGAATCCACTCTTCGGGCGCCGTCCCGGCGAGGTAGTCCTTCGACAGGTTCGGGCGATCGACGGGGCCGGGAAGCTCGGCGCCGAGGAGCGTGATCGGCCCATCGTACCCTTCGCGGCGAAGCGTCTCCGCGCACGCCGTCCCCGCAGGGCCGGCGCCCACGATGACGACCGACGACGGCGCCGCCTTCGTCGGCGCGCGGCGAGGCGGCTCGCGTTTCGTGCCGACCTTGAGGAGCCCGCCGCCCTCGACGACGTCGAAGCAGGCGATCGAAGAGATCGCCGGCCCGCTGAGCGCGTCGCCCGTGGCCAGATCGAAGCAGGCGTGGTGCCACGGGCAGTGCACCGTCCCGCCGACGACCAGGCCTTCGGCGAGGGGCCCGCCGTAGTGCGAGCACGTCGCGGCTGTCGCGTACACCTTGCTGCCGCCGCGGACGAGCATCACCGCTTCGCCGCCCGCATGCCCGAGCAGCGGCACGCCCTCGCGGAGGTCGGCGGCAGGGACCCCGCGCTCGAGATCAGGTCCGCTCGGGGTCGGTGACTCGCCCATCGCCCGCGACTCTATCGCGGTGCAAGGGTGCCCTCAATCGAACCCGTCGCCGACATCCGGCTCCGCGGCCGCGGCGCGCTCTTGCGTGCTCAGCCGATAGGCGGTGTTGCGTGCCCGCATGACGTTGCCGAGCGGCCGGTGCGCCTCGAGCGCGTGCCACGGATCGAACGAGAGTTGCTCGATGTACTCGGCGACCCGTCGTCCGCGCGGCGACGCCGTGTCCTGCTGCGGGACCGTCAGGCGCGCCACGGTGAGAGGCGGCGCGTCGGCCGCGAGCCACTCGACCGAGAAGTCTTCGATGGGCGTCCGGGCGTCGTCGACGTAAAACTGCAGGCGGACGTCGTAGACAACCGGCCCGCGCCTCAGCCGCGCGGCGAGCTCCTCCGCGAGATAGTCGGGTGATGTCCCCGGCTTGGCCGACGCGTCCGTTGCCTGCGAAACCAGCGCAATACGCACGGCGTAGTCGCCACATTGGACGGCAGCGGCGCTGTAATAAGGCGTCGTCGCGACCGACGAGATAGGCGCGCCGACGCTTTTGGCGAGCCTGGGAAGCAGCCCCAGTGTGCGACGCAAACCGAGCCGGCCGAGGACACGCGGCAAGAGCAATAGCGGGTTGCTCGCGGCGGTGATGACCTTCACGAACTCGTGGGCATCACGAAACGGGAGGGAAGGGGTGCGTATGAGGAGAAAGTCTTGGGTCTTCGCGTTCTCAAGCCCGGGGATGATCTTCTTGCCTGCGACGCCGATCACCTTGATGGCGACGCCGCGCACGTCCGGCTTGCCATCGGCCTGGGGCGTGCCGTTGCCGTTCGAGTAGCGCACGTACGCCCGGTACGTGGCCGGCGTCGCAAAGAGGCCCTGACGCGCGTGGGCCGGCAGGTCAGGCAGGACGGTGAACGACGCGGTCGCGCCGAACCCTTTGGCGTGAAGCGCCCGGCCAGGCTTGCCGCCCCCCACCGCCGCGCGCCGCTGCATCTCCCGCAGCGCCTCGGCGTAGCCCTCGAACGCGGTTGCCTCGCCGGCCGGGACCGTCTCTTTCCATTCAGTGCTGGGGGAGGCCATGGCGGTTCGCGGACGCCGAGCACGACCGCGACAGCGAGTGTAAGCGCAGCCGTCGAGGTACCGTCAAACGTTCTTCCCCCTGTCATCCTGAGGCCGAGGCCGAAGGACCCCACAGAGACCGCGGTTCCCATGGGGTCCTTAGCTCCGCTCAGGATGACAGCAAACGTTTGACCGTATCTCGAAGGCGGTGCACTACCGTCTCCCCATGCCGACTTATGAGCTTTTCTACTGGCCTTCGATTCAAGGCCGCGGCGAGCTCGTGCGGCTCGCGCTCGAGGAGGCCGGCGCGGATTACGTCGACGTCGCGCGCACACGGACGGGGATGGCCGCGATGATGAAGCTGCTCGGAGGCGCCGGACCTTCGCTCGCGCCCTTCGCGCCACCCTTTCTCAAGTCGGGCTCGCTGGTGATCGCGCAGACCGCCAACATTCTCATGTACCTGGGCGAGCGCCATGGGCTCGCGCCCAAGAGCGACGCCGGTCGCTTCGGCGCACACCAGCTCGGGCTCACGGTGGCCGACCTCTACGTCGAAGTTCACGACACGCACCACCCACTCGCCGCGGACCTCTATTACGAGGATCAGAAGGCCGCGGCGAAGCGGCGCGCGGCGGCCTTCATCGCCCACCGGATGCCGAAGTTTCTCGGTTACTTCGAGGGCGTGCTGAGCAAGAACGGGGGCCGCTTCATGATCGGGAGCCGCCTGTCGTACGTCGACCTCTCGATGTTCCAGATCATCGCCGGCCTGAGCTACGCGTTCCCCCGTGCGATGAAGCGCCGGGCTAGCAGGTACAAGGGCTTGCGAGCGCTGCACGATCGCGTCGCGAGCCGCCCGCGTATCGCGGCATATCGCGCGTCGGCACGGCGCATCCCTTTCAATGAAGACGGCATCTTCCGGCACTACCCGGAGCTCGACGCCTAAGGGGCTAGCCGGCCAGGAGCTGCTGCCCGCCGTCGACGTCGTAAGTCGCGCCCGTGAGCGCCGTGTTCGTCATGGTGTGCACGGCGAGCGCNNCGCCGCCCTTCGAGGTCACCGCCAAGGAGCGATGCGGACAGAGACGTATCGACGAAGCCAGCGGCGATGAGGTTGACCCGGATCGGCGCGAGCTCGAGCGCGAGGTTCGCCACGAGGGCGGGGAGTGCGGCGGCCATCGCCGATGCGATCACGCCGCCAACGGCCGGGTGACCGCCGGTGCCGGTCATGAACAGGAGCGAGCCTCCCGGTCTCACCTTGCCTGCAGAGCTGCGGGCGACCTGGAGCGCCAGCATCACGTGCTCGTCGATGACGCGGCGCACCTCCGCGAAGTCCATGTCAGCGAGGCGCGCATAGTACGGCCGGCCCGCCGTCACCATCACGTGATCGATCGCCGGGACCTCCCGGAAGAACCGCTCGAGCGCCGCCGTATCCGTGGCGTCGAACGCATGGCTGCGCGCGCCGAGCTCACTCGCCGCTTGCTGCAAGCGCTCGGGGTTCCGGCCCGTGAGGATTAGGTTCGCCCCCTTGGCACGGGCTCGTCGGGCCGTTTCGAGCCCGATGCCAGCGCTACCGCCGATTACGACGACGGTGTCGCCGAGGAGCTCGGCCTTGGGTTGCGCTGGAGATGCACTCATGGGTTCTCCTTGAACGTGGCGAGTCGGAGCCGTCATGCTCCGACGTTCCTCGCAATCGGTATGCCGGTGTACGACGGGCTCGAGCCATGTCCCCGACGTACCTGCCACGCAAGGGCTCTCGCGTGAGCGGGCCAGTGCGGGTAGCTTCGCCCCCCATGAGACCGGGCCCGTTCACCGTCGTGTACTCTCTTGCGCTGTCGATGGCAGTGGGCTGCCACAAGCCGACGGTGGATGTCGACGACGCCGGCGGCCTCGAAGCGCCCGACGCGTCGGTCCCCGACGGCGGCGTGGTCGCGTCGGCGGACGTGCCGCCCCCGCCTCCGCTCGTCCCCGCCGACCCAAGCATTCCCCTGCACGAAGCGGTGGTCGGGGCGGCGCCGATCCCCGCGGACACCGCGGCGCCCGTCGCGCCGCCCGCGGCCCCGGTCGAGGATCAGCCTGCGCAGCCCGAGGCCGACGACACGTGGATTCCCGGCTACTGGTGGTGGAGCGCCCCGCTCGGACGCTACGTCTGGGTGAGCGGCGCCTGGCGCCACCCGCCGCCCAATCAGGTCTGGACCCCGGGCTCTTGGACGCCGGTCGACGGAAGCTTCGTCTGGGCGCCGGGATTCTGGGCGCCGCAGGGCGTCGCGCGCGTCACCGTCGACGTCGCGCCGCCGGTGCTAGAGGTGGAAGTGGCGGGTGGTCCGCCGGGCGTCGGATTCCTCTGGACGCCGGGGTACTACGGCTACGGGGGCGGAGGCTACTCGTGGATCGCCGGGTCCTGGGCGCGCCCGCCGATGGTCGGGGTGGGATGGGTCGCGCCGCGGTATGTCGCGTTCCGCGGCCGCTATTGCTTTCAGCCGGGACGGTGGGACTTCGCGCCGGAGCGCCGCGGGGTCGCGTACCGGCCGGACATCGACGTGCGCGCCGGGCAGCACGTCCACTTAGCGCCCGTCCCGCGCGGGCTGATGGTGGCGCACGCGAACTACGTCTCGGCGTCCGCGCACGCCATCGCGATGGGCGCCACGCGCACGCCCAACGGGGGCTTCGCGATGCCGCATGCCGTCGAGGGCCACCCGCCGATGGGCGAGCTTCACGGGGCCGGCACGGTTCACGATGGGGAGGGGCGAGAGCAAGGGCGAGGGGAAGTGCACGGCGGCGTCGCGCCGAGGGGGAACGAGGCGCCTCACGAGATGCACGGGCCCGCGCCGGAGATGCACGGACCCGCGCCGCAGCACGTTGTCGCCCCGGCGGAGCACGGACACGCGCCGGGGCCGGTGATGCAGGAGCACGGAGGGGGGAAGAGACGGTAGATGCAAGCGCACACGCGGGCGCGGGCGCACACGCGGGCGCGGGCGCGGGCGCACACGCGGGCGCGGGCGCGGGCGCACACGCGGGCGCGGG
>PLIR01000258.1 GCA_003139415.1 Myxococcales bacterium
GCTCGCAGATGCACCAACACGCGGCGCGCGCGTTTTACTCGCTCAGCTTGGGTGCCGTGGGGAACGAGAAGCCGACGGCCAGCGTGACGATCTGGTTGAACTTGAAGGTGTCGTCGTTGCTGTTGACTTGATTGTCGGGGTAGTTGCCGTTCGGTCCGCCGCCCCGCGTGTCGAAGCCGGCCGGGTTCCAGTAGAACGGCAGCGCGCGGTACTCGATGCCGAACGACACCAGATTGGACGGAAAGAACGTGAGGTCGACGCCGAACGTCCAGGTGAACTTCGTCTGCGAGGCCAGCGCGAAGGAGGCCGGTTCGTAGCAAGGGATCTGCCCGCCCCCGCCGCAGTACCCGCGCTCCTGGATCCCGACGAACGCGATGCCCGCCGCGAGCGACAGCTCCGTGTCGACGAAGATCTTGTTGAAGATGGCGAGCTTGCCGCGGAACGGGATGAACGTAGCCTGCGGCGCGACGACCCAGGAGAGGCGCGCCGTCTGGTTGGCGAACGACTGCGAGGACGACTTGCCGATGGTCGACGGCTCCGCCCCCGCCGTCGGCATGGAGCAGTTACCGCCCGGGCATCCGCCCGTGTGATTGACGTTGATGGCCGTCTCGACGTTGGGCTGCGCGACGGAGGTGATCTCGTTGGTGAGGGTCGTCGTCTCGCTCCAGACGCCGCCCGCCCCCCAGACCCCGAGGCCGAGCCAATCGGTGACGTAATACGTGGCCCGCCCGCCGACGAGCAGCGTGCGCCGGTACTCGTCGAGCAGCGTGAACGAAGCCGTCGGCGCGAGCTCGAACCGCCCCTTGCGGTAAAGGCGCAGATGCCGAACGGCCGGGGCGCCCTTGAGCGGGCCGGTCACCTGGAGTTCCTGAGCCCGGGCCGGGCGGCTGCTCGACATGGCGGCAGCTGCCAAACACGCGGCCAGAGCCGCTTTGACGAAACGCAGCTTCATCGCCGTCCTCGTCTCCGTTCTCATTTGGGCAACGCGTATTCGAAGGAGGTCGGCAAGAAGACTGACAGGCCCACCTGCATCTGAATGTCGTTCGTGAAGTGGGTCTGAGAGTCGTACCAGGTGGCCGGGTTCGTCGGGCTGTTCGAACTGTACCCGGTCGCCCCGATCGGAACGTCGGGTCCCGTGCCCACGCTCGTCGACTCGATCTTCTCGAAATACATGATGTCGCGGACTTCGAACACGGCCGCGAGCCACCGGTTGAAGAAGATGCGGAGGCCGATCCCGACGTCGAAGTTGATCAGGTTGTTCCAGTTGAACAACCGGTTGTCAGGGTCGATGACCGGAATGGGCTTCGTGCGAATCAAGCCGAGGCCGCCGAGGATGTACCCGTCGTAGTTGAAGATGAAGTCACCGAACCCGGCGAACTTTCCGTACATCGGGACGTAGGTGAAATTCAGATCTCCGCTCACCTGATAATCATTCAGCGGAATGGCAATGTGCGCAGCGCGCCGGTTCTGAAAGTCGAAATCCGACGGAGAGTTCAGCCCGTCGTNNCCCGACGACGCCCACCGCCAGCACCTGCGTCAGGTAGTAGTTGAGCGCGAGTCCCGGTGCGTCATGGCTGACGAATTGGTCGTTCAGCGTGAAGGCGAAAAACGGCTGGATCTCGAACCGCCCGCCCTTCAAGACGTATTGCTGCTGCACCGCGTAGACCTCGGCGCGGATCGTCTTTTTGGCCTCGGCGCCCAGGTTGAACTCCTTGGCCGCCTGACACTGCGGGGCGTCCGGAGTGATCTGGCAGATGTCCATCCCGGTGTCGGCGCCTGCGGCCTCGCCCCCCGCACCCGGCTCGCCTGTCGCCGGCGGGGTCGCTTGATCGCCGCCCTCGGGGGCAGCGGGCGGCGTTGCCGCAGGGGCAGGCGTCGTCGAGTCGGCGTCCGCATCTGCGGAGACCGGCGCCGGCGCCGGCGTATTGCCTTTGGGCTTCTTCTTCTGCTGGGCGTATGCCGCCTGCGGCAACAGCACGAGCGCTGCCGCCAGTAGAAGCCACCTGCGAGCCTGCTTCATTGCTACCCCTTCCGCATCCTTTGAGTCGATACCAGCCACCGCTCTCGATGGACGCGGCTCTGTGTTTGTCACGACGCGCAGCACCTAAACCTTGGAAACTGCTGGGGAATCAGGCTACAGCAAAAGAGAGCGCGACTATATCAGCCGGGAATGCGGCTGGGCAACGACATTTGCCCGAGTCCCGCATGTAGACGCGATCAAGACGTTGGTTAGTGGCGACCGCCGCTCCAGCCGAGGGCAACACTCGCGCAATTGGTCACGCTGCTCACGCCGCTGCAACTTCGTCTTCACCCTTGCCGAAGAGGGCCTCGACGAACTCGTCAGCATAAAACTCGCGCAGGTCTTCGGGGCGCTCTCCGAGGCCAATGTAGCGGACAGGCACACGCAGCTCGTCACAAATGCCGAGGACGATGCCTCCCTTGGCGGTGCCATCGAGCTTCGTCAGGACGATGCCGGTTAGGTCGAGCGCCTCCTTGAAGAGGAGCGCCTGCTGAAGGGCGTTCTGCCCCGTCGTCGCATCGACGACCAGGAGCGTCTCGTGGGGCGCGCCGTCGAGCGCTTTGGCGACCGTCTTTCGGATCTTTTTGATTTCATCCATCAGCGGCGCCTTCGTGTGGAGACGCCCCGCCGTATCGATGAGGAGAAGGTCGGTGCCTTCCTTCGCGCGTGTCGTCGCGTCGAAGGCGACGGCCCCTGGGTCGGCGCCTTCCTTGCCGCGAACCACCTCGGAGCCGACGCGCTTGCCCCAGACCTCGAGCTGCTGGACGGCTGCGGCGCGGAAGGTGTCGCCTGCCGCGAGGAGCACCTTCTTGCCCGAGGCGGTGAACCGCGTCGCGAGCTTGCCGATCGTGGTCGTCTTCCCCACTCCGTTGACGCCGACCATCAGCACCACGGTGGGCCGGGCCGTGCACGTGATGGCGCCGCCCCCGATCGACAGGATCCGGATTGCCTCCGCTCGCAGGGCCGTCCAGACAGCGTCCGAATCGCGCAGCTCGTTTCGCGCCAGCGAGTCGCGCAGCCGCGCGAGGATCGCTTGTGTCGTCTTGGGCCCCACGTCGCTCGAGAGCATGACCTCTTCGACTTGCTCGAGGATGGCCGGGTCGATCTCCTTTTTGCCTTGGAAGAGGGCCGTCAGCTTCGCGACGAACCCGCCGCGTACGGCTGCGAGGCCTTTTCGTAGACCGGCCACGTCGCGCTTCGCGCCGGCCGGGATCGAGGCAGGTGGCGCGCTCGGGACAACCGGTTTCACCTCTGCGGCCGGCGGCGCGGATGCGATGGCGCCCGCAGGCGGTGCAGAGACACCCTTCGCCGGCGGCGTCGGCGGTGGGGTGCCCGACTCTCCGGGGCGCTTGGCTTCTCCCGTGGCCGGCGCCTCGGGTCCGCCCTTCGGTGGAGGCTGGCCCGTCGGCGGTCGCGCCGAAGTGCCCGGCCGCGGCGGCAGCGACGCGCCTGGAGCCTTGGACGGCGGTGCCTGAAGCTGGCTCGCCCCTCTGCCGCGCGAGACCCCGACGATCACGGCGACGATGAGGACGAGAAGCGCGACGACGATGGTGATGGTCATGGCAGACTCCGCCATTTTCGCGGCGGCGGCCGACTATAGAGACCGGGGCGGAGCGCAGTCAACGTGCCGGCCAGCCAACACGCGCGAACTGCGCGCTGCCACGCCGGAGCAGGGGACGGGGTCACGGGCGTGGGGGCGCCCCCGCATTCTTGGGCTTCTTCGGCGCGGGCAGGTCTTGCCCCGCTCTGTCTTCTGGCTTCGGCGCGTCTGCGGGGCCGAGACGCTCGACCTCTGCCTGCGCGCGCGCGTCGATGGGAAGGCCGCTGTAGGCTGCCATCTCGACGGCGCCCGCCCATTCTTGGATGCGCGCCGCTTGGGCGCGCTGTTCGGGCTCGAACTCGAAGCGGCCCGCCGCGCGCCGCACGTGGCCCGGGGTCGGCTCGGGCCGGCCGTCGAACGGTCTGCCGCGGCGCCGGGCCCACGCGACGAGCTGGTCGACGAGGAGACGCCGGCGTTGCACGAGCGCGACCTCGACCTCGCCGGGTGGGGGCACGGGACGACGTACCGTCGCGTGGGTGGGGCTCTCGATGACGAGTTCGTCCCCGGCGATCGTCTGCTCATACCGAATCAAGAACGCGCCCGCGGGATCGGAAACGGCCTGGGCGACGATCTGCACGTCACGGAACGCCGGCCGCTCCATCGCGATGCGGGCGCCTGCGACGGCCGCCCCATCGTGGGCGTCGACCACGTGACCGGTCCACAGCCCGGGCGCGCCCGGGCGCACGAGTTCGACGCGCGGCGCGGGCTCCCGCACGGCCTCGGGTCGCGACGATTCCTCGAGGAGGCGTGTGCGGCGCGGGAACCGCACGATCGCGAGCCAGACGATCAGAGCCGCCCCCGCGACGACGAGGACGACGTGGCTCCAGGGGCCTTGCGGCCGGACGGGGAGGACCACCGATGGAGCGTTCGAGCTCGCGAACCATGGCCCGTCGGGGACGTAGCGAACGGATAGCGTCACCGCGTCCTCGCGCGCCGCGAGCGGGTCAAGCTGCGCGACGACCCGGGCGGCGCCACGCTCGAGCGGCGCCGCACCCACGATCTGCGTCCCGGCTTGCACCTGGATCGTGCCGGTCGGAACGGCAGTGCATCCCCGCGTCCGGCACGTCGCGCTTGCGAGGACGCGGATCTCGACCTCGTCGTCGATCGCAGCGGGCGGCAGCCTGCCACCTACCGCTTGGCGGACTTCGAGGACGACGCCGGTACGCCGCTCGATCCCTGTCACGGTCGTCGCGGCTTGCGCGTTCGCGCTGCCAGCGAACGACGCGCGGAGCTCTCCGCGACCGGGAGGCCCCAGCCGTCGCGCCGGCACAGCGAAGCGCGCATGCCCGTCCACGTTCGTCCGGGCCTCGCCGAGCATGGCGCCGCTTTCGTCCGACAAGGTGAGGGCAAGCTCGCCCGCCGCGGCCGTGTGGCCGTCCGCGGCATCCTGCTGCTTCGCCGTCACATCGATCGACGTCGTCTCCTCGTCGAGTGCCAGCACCGTGACGCCGTCGAACGCCAGCGACACCGACCGAAGCGCGAGATCGAATGGGAGATCGAGCTTGGCGCCATCCATCCGATCGAAGGGCGTGGTCTCGAGGTGCGCCTCGTACCGATCGATCGGCAGCGTGACCTGGACGCAGAAGCGCCCGCCCGCGTCGGTGCCGAGGAGGAGCTCCTCCGCGGAAGCAAGGATGGGTCGCGCCACGCCGCTCTGACACGACACCGGTGCCGCCGACGCAAGCGAGACGGCGCGCGTCTCGGCAGCGCGAGCCACACGGAGACGCACGCTGGCGGGCGGGCGCGGGGCAAGCGGGGCAGAAGGGGATCGCGCGCCGGCGGCGCTATCATCGGTCACGCGTCCGGCAATGCGAAGTCCTCCAGACGCCGTCCACGCGTGTGCGTCGATGCGGGCGATGCCCCTGACGTGTACGCGCGTCGCGCTCTCCTCCGCCCGGGCGGGATGGATGCGCAAGAGAAGGCAGATGACGAGCCAGAGGAAGAGGACGAGCGCGAGTCGCGGTGACGCGTCGCAGGATAGCCATCGGATCGCCATCGCGTTCGAGACGTGGCGCCGATGGTTCATGGTATTCTGGATAGTCGCATGTCCGTGCGGGTCACGACGACGCCGACGCAGGCCCGCCGCGTTCTCTTGGGACTCTGCTGCGCGCTCCTCTTGGAGCTCCTCCCCTCGTCCGCCGGGGCCGACGGCCGCGTGCAGTTTCTGGCCGACCGGCTGAAGTTTCCTCCCGCGCAGGGCGCGCCGGACGACTTTCGAGTCCGCACCAACGCGGCCCTTGCTCTCGGGGCGACCGACGACGACGCGGCAGTCGCCCCGCTCTGCGGCGGGCTGGACGACCCGAGCGATGTCGTCCGGCAGGCCGTTGCCGTGGCCCTGAAAAAGCTCTCGCGCCCCGTCTCGCTCGAGTGCCTCGGGCGCCGCGACGCCATCGAGCAGAGCGCCTCCGTGAAGCAGCAGATTTCCAAGGCGCGCGATGCCATCGCCGCCGCCTCGGGTCGAACGGCAGCGCCCGCGCCGGCCGCAGGGGCCGCGCAGGGCGAGCCCGACGCGGCGAACGGGAGCGCGAAGTTCTACGTGTCCGTGTCGCACGTAGCGAACAACACGACGCGCCCGGCGGCCGACATCGACCGGGTCGTCCGGGGCGCGATCGCGTCGAAGCTGCAGACGCTGGGGGACTACCAGCTTGCCCCCGATGGCGAGACGACCACCGCCGCCAAAGTGGCGGTCGCGAAACGCAAGCTCAAGGGGTACTACCTGGGAGTCAGCGTCGATAACTTCGACTATTCTGGCGGTAGCCTCCGCGTTCGCGTCAAAATCGCGGTATTCTCGTACCCGGGGAAGGACCTTCGGGGTGAAGTGCCGGCAAGCGCGTCCCTTCCGGGGTCCCGCCCGGGCGATTCGAACGCAGAAGATCAGCTCATGACGGTCGTCGCAGGGCGGGCCGCGGAGCTCTTCGCCCAGAACTTCAGGTGACGTGAGGACGCCCGCGAGCAGCGGCGACGCGAATGAGGAGACGGCAAGGGCCACCACGATGACCACGGCAGTGACGTCGCCCCCAGAGAACACCGCAGCTTACAGGCGCAGCGTGCGAAATTACCTGCTCGATTCGCGTTTTCAGCTCAAGTACTCCGCGGTCTTGGTGATCGTGGCGATCGCGATCAGCGCACTGATGGGGGTCGTCCTCTACACGACGACTCGAGCCGTCGTCGCCGAGAGCTCCGCGGCGGTCGAGGAGAGCCGGAAAGTGTCGGAGGTGAGCCGGATGAATGTCCGCGAGTTCGCTCCCGACAGCCCGGAGCTGATGGCGGAGTTCAACAACGAGGTCGTGGCGCACGACAAGGCCTTCGCCGACCGGCAGGCTCTCTTGATCCACCGCCAGCAGGTGATGCTCGAGTCGCTCGTCGGGGGGCTCGCCCTGATGGTCGTAGCGATCGGCCTGCTGGGCATCTACTTCACCCACAAGGTGGCCGGTCCGGTGTTCAAGATGAAGAAGCTCCTCAAGCGTGTCGGGGAGGGGCACCTGCAGATCGACGCGAGGCTCCGCCGAGGGGACGAGCTGGTTGATTTCTTCGACGCGTTCACCCAGATGGTCTCGGGCCTGCGCGAGATGGAGACGCACCAACTGGCCGATGTCGAGTCGGCGATCAGCGCTCTCGATCGCGGCGCCACGAACGACGCGGCGTCGGCGCTCGGCCGCGTGCGAGCGGCCATGAAGGACGCGCTCGCAAAGTAGCCCCGGACGCTGCGCTCAGGCGACGAACGCGAAGGCGTCGTCGACATAGTCGACCAAGGTCTGTTGGCCACGGAACGTCACGGCGGCGACGTCCACCCGAACCCGGTCGACCCCGGGCATTCGTGCCAGCCGCTGGTGCCACAGCCGCTCCAGCGCCGCGCGAAGTCGATCCCGCTTGGTCCGCGTCACGCTCGCGAACGCTCCCACGAACGACCCGGCACCGCGGGTGCGCACTTCGGTGGCGACGACGAGCGCTCCCTGGCGCGCCACGAGGTCGATCTCGAGGTGACCCAGGCGCAGGTTGCAGGCCAGCAGCTCGAACCCGCGCGCGAACAGATAGTCGGACACGGCGAGCTCGGCGCGGCGCCCGAGCTCGTGGCTTCGCATCGAACTCAGGTCCCGCCCATGTTGTCGGCGGGCCCGCAGTCGGCCGAGCCGCCTTCGCCGCACGTCGTGGCGCACACGGACGTGGACTGGGTGGTGACCGACGCGCTGAACGCCGTACCGTCGCGAATGCAGTACCCGCCCGTCAACCCCTGATCGAGACCCGCGCCGAGCGAGCTGACCAGCTGCGTGCACGAAAAGCCGCTCGGACACTTGCAGTAGTTGGCGCCGTCGTCGGTACCGCCGCTGAGGTTCTCGCAGCGGCAGGAGCAGTACACGGCTTCCGTTGCCTGCCGGTCGGTGCACTGGGGTTGGACCAAGGCGGACACGTTGGTGTTCAACCCTGGGGTCACGCACCCGGCCGTGGCCGGTGAGTTGGGCGCGCCATTGGCCGCCTGACCGTACGGGCACGTGACGCGGCCCTGGAAGTGGTTGATGAGGCAAAGGCGCGTGAGGCACTGAAAGCTGCCCGGGACGACGCCAACCTCGTCGTAGTTCGCGCCGGCGTACGTCGGGTCGTACTCCTGCTCGGGGATGCACGGGTCACCGACGCCATTGGCCTGGCAGCCGGTACCCGAGAGGACGGTGACGCCCACAACGGCGGCGAGTCCGGCCAGGATCGATCGAGTCATCGTGTCAGCTCTCCCTCAGGCGGGCGGTAGCGGTAGGTAAGGCGGCACGCGGTGGACTCAAGCGAGGCTCGCTCACGCGGCTCGAAAACGTAGTCGAGCCGCACGAAACGCGTCAAGCCGGTAACATCCTTTGCCCGATCGCGCGGGGCCACGGGGCCCACTAGCGGGGGGCCACGTGACCAAGCACCAAGTGACCAAACTGAAATCGTGACGCGGCGGAGTATGCACGAACTTGCAGCCCGCTTCGTCCCGATGGCGTCCCAGCACGCCTCTTTGAGAGCGCGTACGCGCTCATCGAGAGAGGATGATGTGGAGAGGATGGCGTGCGGCGGCCCCGGCGTTCGGAGAAAGCTTCATGAAGGTTTGTGCTCCCGACGGAGTTCGATCGAATCGGCGCCCTGCGCATCCCAGGTCTTCTGAGACGCGCTTCGGACACGGGCGCGTCCGCGCCCGCACCGGTTACCCCTCTCGGCAGGAGTCGCGCCGAATTGCCGGAGAGAGCAACATCGCGCACGCCGAGGCCGCGCCGAACGCACATGCGACCCGCGCGGCATGCCGCGGCGCGAAGGGGCTTTTCGCCTTGACAATGGTGAATCGCGCTCCGTACCATCTCCGCGCTTGGCGAGACTATCACGTGGACATCGTTGAGCTTTTTGCCGGTTCCTGCTTGGCGCGCTTCGCGCACAGGCCTCGTTCCGTCGGTCTTCTGCGTCCGGCGCGCGGGCTCTTCGGCCGCGAGCCGGTGAATTGTTGGCTTCGGGCTTCTTGCGAGTGATCGATGCACGTGACAGGCGCGTGCCCCCCATGCGGTCGGCGCATGGGCTTCCCGTGGCTTCGATGGGTTGGAAGGCAGCTGCAGAAGCGATGAGTGACGTGGGTTCGGCCGATGCCGGCCGTGGAGTTCGAATCGATGAGGAGCGCGACGATGCGTAAAGTGCTGAGGAGCGTGCGCTGCGTTTCGACGACGGCGTTGGCAGTGGCCATCTGCCTCGTGGGCCCTTCGGCCGACGCCCAGAAGAAGCCGAAGAAACCCGCTGCGGCGCAGCCCGCGCCGGCATCGGGGCCGGTCGACATGGACGCCGACTCGCCGCCGGCGGGTGCGCCTGCGCCGGCGCCAGCGCCCGCTGCCAGTAGCAAACCCACCAAATCGGCACCGGCCGACAACTCGCCGCCGGCCGTCGCGGGGCAGCCGACGCAGGCCGCTGCCCAGGCCAAGCGCCTCTACGAGGGCGAGAAGTGGTGGGACGCCGCGAAGGCGCTCTTCCGCGTCTCGAACGGCGAGACGGGCGACGACCAGGGCAACCGGGAGATCGCGCAGTTCAACCTCGCCAAGGCGCTCTACAAGCTGAGGTTCTATCAGGGCGCCTACTCGATCTTCAGTGAGATCGCCGACCGGCCCAATCACCTCAAATACAACGAGACGCTTCTCTGGCTGGCGAAGCTCGCCACCGACTTGCCCGAGCCCGCCGACATCATCGAGCGCGTCGGCAAATACAACGAGGCGCACGTCGCCAAGTTCAACAACCACGAGCAGCAGGAGCTTTACTGGCAGCTCAACTACCTGCTCGGCCGCTACCGGTATCGCAACGGCCAGTTCCCGGAGTCGCTCGCGCTCTTCGAGAAGGTGGATCGCCGTAGCAAATACTACGTGCAGGCGCAGTTCTTCGGCGGGGTGTCGAACGTGCAGCTTCGACAGAGCAAGCCCGCGGTCGAGGCGTTCGAGCGGATCCTCGGCGCCATCGAGGAAGGCGACGTCGAGGTGGAGGACGAGGCGCGCATGCGCGACCTCGCGTACCTCTCCATGGCGCGCACCTTCTACTCTGCGAGCGTGAAGCTCGACGATCAGACGAACGCGCCTACGGTCGACCAGACGCGTCTCAGCGCGGCGGTCAAGTACTGGAACAAGGTCGATCAGGGCAGCGAGTACTGGCTCGACGCGCTCTTCGAAGAGTCGTGGGCGTACTTCATGGCCGGCGACTACAGCCACGCGCTCGGCAACATCCACACGCTCGAGGCGCCCTACTTCCCGCACTCGTACTATCCCGAGGCCGACGTCCTCAAGGCCGTCATCTACTTCTCCAACTGCCAGTACGACGACGCGCTCATCATCGTCTCCAAGTTCCGCGCGCACTACGAGCCGATCCGCGACGGGATGGCCAAGGTCCTCGAGAAGTTCAAGAAGGGGACGGGGGCGGAGAACGACTTCTACAAGTTTCTCAAGGACGTCCGCGACGACAAGGCGCAGATCGACCCGAAGATCGCCCCGATCGTGAAGGGGTCCCTGTCGGACCGCCAGCTCCTCCGCAACCTCGAGTACGTGCATCTCCTCGACGAGGAGGACGGACGCTTCAAGAAGGCCCCGGCGTCGTTCCGCGACGCCAAGGTCGCCGACCTCGTGAAGGACTCCGTCCACGACGCGCGCGAGCTCGCGATCCGAAACGCGGGAGACCTGGCGCGCGGCCGTTACGAGCGCAATCTCTCCGACCTCAACGAGCAGCTCCGAAACGGGCAAAAGATTCTCATCGACATCACGGCGGCGCAGCGAAATCAGCTCGACGAGGCCATCCAGGGCGCGCAAGTGACCCAGGAAGAGTCCAAGGCCAACATCGTCCGACCGGACGAGGAGCACGTCATCTGGCCGTTCGACGGCGAGTACTGGCGCGACGAGCTCGGATTTTACCGCCAGACGATCACGTCGAAGTGCGGGAGGTAGCGATGAATCGGGTTCTTTCGGTTTGGGCCTTCGTCATTTCCACGGTGCTCCTCGTCTGCGGGGCGGCCGCGGAAGCGCGCGCGGACACGTCGGACCCCGACGGGCTCGGGGGCGATAGTGCGCCGTCGAAGCCGGCGCCCACGACGCCGTCGTCCTCTTCGTCGATGTCGTCGACCTCGTCGAGCTCCACTTGCGTGACCGACCAGGCGAAAAAGACTCTCGACGCGTGTCCGGGCGGCCCGCTCGCGGGGATGACGCAACCGTCGGGCAAGGCGCCCACGATGTCCTTCCACTCGAAGGTCGAGGACATCAAGAAGGGCGACAAGAAGATCGAGATCGGCGGCCCCGACGTCTCTCAGCTCGCCGGCATGCGCGACCTTCGCGCCAGCGCCCTGAAGCAGCGTGTTCTTGCTCTCCTCGTGCAGGAGATCTCGGGGCTCGAGGGGCTCTACAAGACCACGGACGCCCGCTCCAAGGACCGCCCCCAGCTGCTCCGGCGGCTGGCAGAGGATTACGTCGAACTCGAGAACGCCGCGTTCCGCGAGAAGACCGAGGCCGAGGTCAGGCGCGACGAGATGAAGGCGACCAACCCCACCGGGGCGAGCAAGCAGCAGTCGGTCGCCAACTCGCGCAACACCACGATGAAGCTCGCCCGCAGGCAGGCGATCACCTATTACGGCACGCTCGTCAACGACTACACCGGTCAGCCGTCCGCCACGTTCCCGAGCAATCCGCCGCCCGCATACCCCACCCTCGACGAGGTCTACTACTACCTCGCGTACGAGTACGAGCAGTCGGGTGACACGCAGAACGCGCGCCGCGTCTACCTCGACCTCATCACGAAGACACCGAACTCCAAGTACATCGTGAACGCCTACCTCGCGTTCGGAGAGCTCTTCTTCAACGAGGCCATGGGCGACCCGTCCAAGTGGGAGCCGGCGAAGCAGGCCTACCAGAAGGTGACGGCGAAGCCGCCGCCCGAGAACAAGCTGTACGGCTACGCCTGGTACAAGCTTGCTTACGTCTTCTGGAACATGGGCGACCTGCCCCACGCGCTCGACGCGTTCAAGAAGACGATCGATTTCGGCGTGCAGTTCGGCGGGCCGCCGAACCCGCTCCCGAATGCGAAGAAGCTCGCGGAGAGCGGCCGCAAGGACGTCATCCCGGTGTACGCGCTCGCGGGTAACCCCAAGGACGCCTACAACTTCTTCAAGAACCTGAGCGGCGACGCGTCTGGCGAGAATGCCAAGACGTTCCACATGATGGATGACCTGGGCCAGAACTATCTGGACACCGGTCACTACCCCGAGGCGATCGACCTCTACAAGGACCTGCTCGTCCGCGACAACGGGGGCGATCGCGGGTGCGACTACCAGTCGCACATCACCGAAGCCACGATGGCGATGAAGTCCGGCGACAAGGCCGCGATCATTGGAGAGCTCAGCAACCAGTTCAAGCGCTACCAGGCCTTCAAGGCCGACCAGCACTCGGCCGAGTCCAAGCAGCGGTGCGCGAGCAAGACGGCCGCGATGGCGACGGAGACCGCGATGGCGTGGCACCTCGAGGCCGTCGGCACGGAGGGGCAGCGCGGCACCGGCGACCCCCGCTCGATGGACTTCGCCGCCGCGCTCTACAAGAAGGTGTCCGAGAGCTGGACGTCGGACGAGTTCTCCAAGTTCGAGTTCCCGCGCCTCGTCAAGGACGACTGGCCCACGATCTACAAGATCAAGTACGACATGGCCGACTTGCTCTACTTCCGCGAGAAGTGGGCCGAGTGCGGCCCCGCGTTCGACGCCGTCGTCCAAGAGGACCCGAAGGCGCCCGAGGCCGCGGAGTCCGCGTACGCCGCCGTGCTCTGCTACCAGAACATCTACCTCGCTCAGCACGCGAAGGGCTCCGACAAGAAGGGCAGCGGCAACCTGCCGGGCGTCGGCAAGGACATCAAGCAGGACGACGACGCGAAGTATCGGCCGAAGGACATGACCGACGCGCAGAAGTCGATGGTGTCGTCGTTCAACCGCTACGTTTGCTACATCCACCCGAAGCCGGAAGACGCCGACGGCCAGAAGCAGCTCGCGGAAGTGCAGTATGCGCGCTGCCGCTTGTACTTCGAGGCCCAGCACTGGGAAGAGGCGGCGGCTTGCTTCAAAGACGTCGCGTACAACCATCCCGAGAACGACGCGGCCGTCTACGCGGCGCAGCTCTACCTCGAGAGCATCAACGTCCTGACGTTCCACGGGTCGCCGAACCGCAACTCGTGTCTCGACGACATGATTACCGACGTGCCGAAGTTCTTGGATCTCTTCTGCACGGGCGACAAGGCCACGAAGAACGAAGACACCTGCACGCTGCTCACCAAGGTGCAGTGCGACATCCAGCGTCTTCGCGCTCAGCGGATCGTCGAGGACGCCGACAAGGGTGGGAACAACGCGCTCGAGCTCTTCGAGAAGGGCGGCAACGCGTACTTCGCCCTCTGGGACAAGTACGGGGCCACGCCGCTCAAGGCGGGCCAGACTCCGCAATGCGAACGCCTCGACGAAATCGTGGAGAACGCGGCGCGCGCCTTCCAGGCGGGCCACCTCGTGGCGAGCGCGATCCGCGCCCGTAGGGTGCTGCTCAATCCAACGTACAAGATGGAGAAGACGGAGCTCGCCAAGGACGCCGAGTTCAAGATCGGCGGCAACTACCAGGCGATCGCCGTCTACGACCAGGCGGCAGACTTCTTCGAGCAGTACGCGAGGGACAACCCGCGCCGCGCGAACGCCGACAAGGCGCTCTCGGACGCCATCGTCCTGCGCCTCGGCCTCGGCCAAGAGGACATCGCGGTCGCCGACGTCAAGCAGTACCAGAAGGACTACGGCAACTCGAACGCCAACGAGACGGCGCAGATCGCGTTCGCGATCGGCGCGCACTACGCCGACAAAGAAGACTGGGAGAGCACCCGCAAGGCCCTGACGGGCGCCATGGGGACGCTCGAGAAGGCGCCGCCGGACATCCAGGTGCAGGCCCACGCCACGTTGGCGCGCGCGCTCATGCACCTCAAGGCGGAGACCACGGCCCGCGGCGAGTACGACAAGGTCCGCAAGCTCTGGGGCGACGGCAGCGGCGCGCAGCAGAAGATCAGCGACGCCTACAAGGGCGAGGGCGAAGACCAGAAGGCCCACCGCATCGGCAAGGCGCTCGACGCCGTCGGCGAGGCGCTGTTCTTCGCCGCCGAGGACAAGAAGAAGGAGAAGGTCGATACGCTGCCCTTCCCCGTCTACAAGGGCAAGGGCACCAAAGAGGACGTCCTGAAGTACATGGACAAGTCCGTGAAGCCCTGGGTCGTCAAGAAGCAGGAAGTCATCGCGGAAGTCGACAAGGAGTACCAGAAGATCACGGAGCTGCAGCCCGTCCCACCGCCGCGCTGGGTCATCGCCGCCGCGTCACGCGCGGGTCTCATGTGGGGCAACTTCGTCGACGACTTCCGTCGCGCGCCCTACCCGAAGGACTGGGACAAGAAGGGCTTCGTCCCCGGAACGAACGACACGCTCTCATGGGCCGACATCCGGGCCGACTACAACCAGCACCTCGACGAGGCGTCCGAGCCGATCAAGGTGAGCCGTAGCAAGCCGGCTCTCAAGCGCTGCCTCGACGACTCGGTGAAGTATCAGTACTTCGACGAGTACTCGCGCGACTGCGAGAAGTGGCTCGCGAAGAACTACAAGACCGAATACCACATCGTCGACGAGCTCCGCGGCGCGCCCACGCTGTCGAACGGCGGCCTCGACGACCGTCCGCCGCCGCTCATCATGGGCGGTCTGCTCTGGCACGCGGTCGAAACGGGACCGGCCACCGAGAAGGCCGAGATGGTCAACTCGGGGAGCTCGGGCTCGAGCGGCGAAGAACCCAAGAAAAAGTCGAAGAAGAAGTGAGCACGACCATGAACCATGTCGGAAAGTTGGTGGTCGCGGCGGCGCTCATGGCTGGCCTCGGGTGCGGCGGCGGTCATAAAGAAGCGGAGAGCGCGGCGGACGAGACGCCCCACGGCGGCGGTGGAGGGGGTGGTGCCGCGTCGCCGGCGGCCCCTGTCCAGAGGGCGGCCCAAGAGCGATTCAACGCGGCGATCGACCTGTTGAACGGTCACGACAAGGCGAACGACTGGAGCGACCAGGCGTGCTCCGACACCGCGGCCGCCTTCGCGTCCGCGGCGTCGTCGAATGGCAAGTTCCCAGAAGCGACGTACGACGCGGGGCTCGCCTACCAGCGCTGCAACAACGACAAGGAAGCGAAGGCCCACTTCCAGAAGGCGCTCTCGGACGACCCGAAGTTCCACTTCGCCCGGGCGCAGCTCGCGCTCTATCAGTTCAAGGCCGACGGCAACGTCGACGCGGCGATCAACGCGCTCGAGCAGGCGGTCAACGACGCGAACTTCCAGAACGTTCCGGCGCTCGTCGACCTCGCGATGTTCCAGATGCTGAGGGACTCGGACACCATCGGCGCGAACTGTCAGTCGAAGAGCGGCGACCTCAAAGACTTCGACTGCGCGAAGCTCAACCTGCAGCGCGCGCTCGCGATCGACGACGGCTACATGCCGGCGTTCAACCAGCTTGCGCTCTTCTACTTCGGCAGCGCGAAGAAGAAGGCGGGCGCGAGGAAATTCGGCCGTACGATCGCGACCAACGCAGCCATCGCCAAGCGCGGCGACGTCCAGCAGCTCGAGCTGGCGGCTCTCGTGTGCTCGCAAGCCGTTCGCAAGAACAAGAACTACGCGCCGATTCACAACACGTCGGGCCTCATCCTCAACGAGCTGGGTCAAGTCAACACGGCCGTGAAGGAGTTCTCTGCCGCGGCGCAGCTCGATCCGCACTTCTTCGAAGCGCAGATGAACCTCGCCGCGATCAACCTCAGCTTCCGCGGTTTCGACAAGGCGGAGGGGGCGTATCGCAAGGCGCTCGAGATGCACCCGAACGACTACGACGCGCACCTCGGGCTCGCGCTGGCGCTCCGTGGCCAGATCGACGACTCGAACTACGACAAGCAAGTCGCCGCGGTGCAGTCCGAGCTCGACGCGTGCAAGAAGATCGACGCAGAGCGTCCGGACGCGTACTTCAACGAAGGGATCCTGACGCAGGAGTACAAGGCGAAGGGAGCCGGCGGAACCGAAAAGGCCGTGGTCGTCTACGGGCAGGCCAAGCAGGTATTCCAGACGTTCCTCGAGAAGGCCGGCGACAAGGCGGAGTACGCGGGCGCCGTGAAGAAGACGAGAGAGCGCATGCAGGACATCGACGACACCGTCACCTTCCTCCAGGCCGGAGGACCCAGTACGCCAACACCGCCCCCTGCGGACAGCTCGGCGCCCTCTGCCGGCGGAGCGCCGCCAGCGGCTGCTCCCGCCGCCTCCGGTGCCCCGGCCGCCGCCCCCCCCAAATGAAACGGAACTTTCGAAGGCCGTCGTTGTCACCGTTCTTCGGAAACCCCGCTCCGAGAGACGTCGTGGTGACGAACAATCCGTTGACCCAAAGGCCTTTGGCACGTACACTTATACTGTAATTCCAGCGCATCTTTCCGTTGAAGTTGAATCGCTCAACCAAGCGATCGGATCCGCCGCTGGAGTCGAGATTCCGCTGCAACACCCTCATCCTCCGGAGTGACTCATGAAGCTCACGAACAAATGGCTCCTGGTCATGCCCCTGGCCGTGACCTTCATGGTGTCGGTCGCATCGTCGTCGCGCGCGCAAGACGCCGCGGGCGGGGCTGGCGCGGGGGCGACTTCGGGAGCGTCCGGGGACTACGGGTACAAGTTCGAGGACGATCCGCTCGCCGCTGGCGGGTTCGGCCCCTCCGACGCAACGATTCGGGTTCGGCCCGGGCCGGTGCGCACCACGCTCATCCGACCGCGCACGTCGTTCGTGCCGGAGATGCTCAAGTCGGTCGAGAACATCTGAGGCCCATCGATGGATAGCCAGGGCAAGGCCAAGGTCGCGCTCACGTTCGCGCTGTATCAGGGCGACCAACTCGTTCGTCGCGATACGATCGCGCAAGACATCGTCAAGGTCGGCAAGGACCCGCGCAGTCACCTGCGCGTCGACGACGATCTCGCGTCGCGCATGCACGCCGTGATCGAGGTGGCGTCACGGTCGGACATCACGCTCATCGACCTAGGCAACGAGCCTGGGACGCTGGTCAACGGTCAGCGCGTCAACAAGTGCAAGGTGCGTCCGAACGATCAGATCCAGATTGGTTCGACGCTCATCGTCCTCGAGAGCGCCGAGCTGGCGGGCGCCGCGCCTGCCGCCGAGGCACCGGCGCCGGCCGCTTATGCCGCGCCTGCTGCCGCCGCGAACCCCTTCGCCGGGGCCAATCCGTTCGCTGCCGCGCCGGCGGCTGCCAGTGCCAACCCGTTCGCGGGGGCAAACCCCTTCGCCGCCGCTGCCGCACCGGCGGCCGGGGCCAACCCTTTCGCTGCAGGGCCGTCGCACGGCGCCGCTCCCTTTGCCGCGCCGTCCACGCCTTTCGTGGCGCAGGCCGTCGCGGCCCTTCCGACGGGCCCGGGGTTGGGGCTCGAGCCTCCGATGGACGGGGGCCCTGCCGGCTTCAGCTACTCGATGGTCAAGAGCGGCCCGGACGTCAGCCCCGACGAGGTCGAGGTGGCCCACGTATCGGCCATCGAGGTGATGATCCTCTGGGACTCGAACGTGCTGTACGTGTCGCACCTCACTCCGCCGCGCTCGTTTTACGTGGGCGAAGAGTCCGGCGACAAGATGGGCTGCGACTACTTCATCCCGAGCGAGACGCTCGGCACGACGCGGGCCCCGATCGTGGTGTCGCGGGGCATCGGCGCGGCTCTCGTCATCCTCCCGCGCTCGCGCGGTTACGTGGACGTGCCCGGTCAGGGCAAGCTCAGTCTCGCGGATCTCGTCTCCTCGGGTCGCGCGCGGCCCTCGTCCGAGATGAGCGGCGCGTACGAGTACGAGCTCCCGGCCAACGCCAAGGCGCGCATGGAGCTCGACGGAAGCGCGCTGGTGTTCCAGGTGAGCGCGGTGAACGCGGGCAAGAAGGTCCCCGTCGGCTTCATGGGTACGATGGAGCCCGCGGCGCTGATGTTCACGGGCCTGTCGTTCCTGCTGCACATGGGGCTCATCGCCGTCTTCGCGTTCTTCATGCCGCACATGAGCGGCGACGACAGCGAAGACATCGATCGCGATCAGATCCTGATGATGCAGAAGCTGCTCAACGCCGCGGCGGACCGCGAGCAGGAGGAGCGGCAGGATCAGGACGTCAACGAAGCCCAGCCCGACCAGAAAGAGGGCGGGACGGGGACGCGCGCCAAGGGTGAAGAGGGCTCCATGGGGAACCCGAACACCAAGGACAGCGGCCACAAGTACGGCGTTCAGGGTCCGAAGGACAACCCCGACCCGCACCTCGCGAAGCAGGCGGCGCTGCAAGAGGCCGCGCAGTTCGGCATGATCGGCCTCATCTCGACGATGGGCGGCGGCGATCCGAACGCGCCCACGGCCCCCTGGGGTCGCGAGGAGTCTTCGGGCTCCGACGAGAAGAGCGCGCGCGGCAACATGTTCGGCGACACGATCGGTGACTCGTTCGGCGCGGGCGGCCTCGGCCTCTCCGGGGTCGGCGAAGGTGGCGGCGGGCGCGGTGAGGGCATCGGCCTGGGCAATTTCGGCGGCCTCGGTCACGGGGCCGGCACGGGCACCGGGCAGGGGATTGGTAACGGCCGTGGTCGGCTCGGGGGCGGTCACAAGGTCAGTTCGCCGCGCATTCGCGAAGGTGCGACGCAGGTCAACGGGCGGCTGCCCCCCGAAGTCATCCAGCGCATCGTGCGCCAGAACTTCGGTCGCTTCCGCCTCTGCTACGAGAACGGCATGCGCGCGAACCCGAACTTGCAGGGTCGTGTCAGCGTGAAGTTCATCATCGACCGCAGCGGCGCGGTGTCGATGACGGCCGACGGCGGCAGCGACCTACCCGATCAGGGCGTCGTGCAGTGCGTCGTGCGCGGGTTCGGTAACCTCTCCTTCCCGCAGCCCGAAGGCGGCATGGTCACGGTCGTGTACCCGATCATGTTCAACCCAGGGGATTAGGCCACGGCGGAAACGTGAAGCGCGGTCACCCGCGCTCACGCTTCACGAGGCTTGTTGCAGTGGACGGCTCGCATTCGGTTCCCGTAGACTTCCGCGCCATGAGTCACGCAAAGGTGCTCGTCGCTGCGGGCTTGGTGGTCGTTGCGGGGTGCAGTCGCAACAACATCGAGGCGGTCAACCTCGCGAACGAGGGCGATCAGGCCAAGACCGCAAACGTCGACGAGGCGATCTCCAAGTACGAACAGGCGACGAAGCTCGACCCGGACAACGCGCGCATCTGGTGGAAGCTCGTCCTCGCGTACGAGAAGAAGGAGGAGTGGCAGAAGGAAGCCACCGCCTGCGCCCACGCCGAGGAAGCGGCGGAGAAATCCGACGGCAAGAAGACGCACGCCGACTACTACTTCCGGCAGGGCTACGCCCTCGAGCAGCTCGCCGAGAACGGTGGCAACTGGGCGGACGCGAAGGTGCCGTTCCAGACGGCGACGCAGATCGACCCGAACTACGCCGAAGCCTACGGCGAGCTCGCGTGGGTCCTTCTGCACTCCGACGACGAGGTGGGCGCCATGCAGAACTGGACGAAGGCCCTCCAGACGAGTCCCGACCGCACCCAGTACTACGTCACGCTCGCCGACCTCTACCGCAGGCTGATGTTCTACGACCAGGAGGAGCAGGTCCTGAAGGAAGGGTTGTCTTACGCCAAGGAAGACGACAAGCACCTCTTCAACCTGCACACCTTGCTCGGCGACACGTACGAAACGAAGGGCGACGTTTCGCGCGCCGTGACCGAGTACGAAGCGGCCAAGAAATCCTGCGACAGCAACAAGTGCAACGACCACAAGGAGGCGTATTTCTACCTCGGGTCGGCTTACGCTGAGCTCAACCCGCCCAAGAAGAACGAGGCCATCCAGCAGCTGCAGTCGTTCTTCAAGATCACGTGCAAGGGCTCGAACGCGGCAAAGTTCGCGGATCAGTGTGCGCAATCTCAGGAGATCGCGCGCCGCCTCGGCGGCTCGCTTCAGTAAGCAACGCGCACCGGGTAGCTCTTGGGGAGGCGCCTCGGGAGCTCTCAGGAAGAGAATGTGCGAGAAACACGCGCCTGGGAGGGTCTGCGGGTCCGTCGAGAGACGGGTCATCGGCGAAAGATCGCCCGCGGGTACAACACCCTTCGGCGGTATAGTGTGGGCGCCGTGAGGCAACCGGGAAGGTCGCCGTCTTCCCGCTAAGCGGTCGAACGAACCGAGGCGATCGATGGAGTTAGAGGAGCGTCTTTCGTATCTGGAGCACGTCCAAGACTGGCAGGGCCTCGTCGACGAGCTCGAGAAGGGGATCGCATCGGCCAGTGCGCAGGCGGACAAGGCACGGTTTCACCTGAAACTGGGGCGGGTGCTCGAGATAAAGTTTCTCGCCGGGGTCAAGGCGCTCAAGCATTTTCAAGACGCCTACAAGCTCAATCCCGCGCTCGTCGAGAGCCTCGAGTCCGCGCGCCGCATCTATTGGGGCCTCGGAAAGCTGAACATGGTCCAGAAGCTCCTCGAACTGGAGCTGAAGGCCTCCCCGGAGGGTCCGCGAGCGAGCGCTCTGCTCCTCGAACTCGGCGACGTCCTCAGCGACCAGGGCGAATGGGAGAAGGCCGCGGCGGCCTACGCGAAGAGCCTCGGTGCCAGCGGCGGCAAGAACGCCGGCGCGAGCGCCGCCTTGGAGGACGTGCAGCTCGAAGCCGTAAGATGGCAAGAGCACCTCGCGGAGATTTTGCGCGCGAGCGCCAAGGACTCGAACGCGGCGGGCAAGGCGCGCGGGTTCCTGCGCGCCGCCCGGATCGCGCGACGTTTCGCGCCGGAAGAGGCCGAGGCGATGCTCGCGCGGGCCTACCTGGCCGACGCCGGCGACAAGCAGGTCGCAGCCCTCTACGAAGGCGTTCTCGCGGAGCAGGGGCGCTTCGACGCCTTGGAGCAGACGCAGAGGCAGATCCTCGACGAGCTCGATCCGGCGTCGCGCGCCCAGGCCGCGCTGCTCTTTGGTACGCGCTGGATCCTTCGGCACCAGAACGTGGAGCTCGGAGCCCGCTTTCTCGAGGAGGCGCTTCGACTCGATCCGCGCAGCGAAGGGGCGTTCTTCTTTCTGCGCGACGTCTACGGCAAGAAGGCAGGCGACTGGGGCCGCGTGCTCGACCTCGCCGAGGCCGCAGCCACGCGAGCCGAAGACGGAACGAGCACGTTCCTTTTGGCCGAGGCCGGGACGATCGCATGGCGCGAGCTCGGGAATCTGATCCGGGCGCGCTCTTCGTTCGAGCGGCTGAGCGCGGTCTCGCCCGAGCATCCGCAGCTTCGCGCCTTCGAGGCGCAGATCGGTGAGACGCTGAAGCCTTCGAGCTCTCCGAGGCCGACGGACACCGTGACCGCGCCCGCGGTGCAGGCTCCCGTGTCGGAACCGCCGGCCGCTCCCGCAGCGGCAGAACCTCCCCCGGCCGCAACGCCGTCGCCTGTCGCCGCGGCGCCGCCTCCTGCTGCCCCCCCTCCCGCACCTCCGCCCGCTCCGTCGCGTCCCGCGGTCGTGGTCGACGAAGCGAAGATCGCCGAGCTGCGCCAGCTTGCCGACAAGCAGGAGGCCGCCAAGCGGTACAACGAATACGTCAAGACGCTGCTGCAGCTCGCGGGCCTGGTTCCGGACGCCGACGAAAAGGTCGCGCTCTACACGAAGGCCGCCGACCTCTACGTGTCGAAGTTTGCGAACCAAGCCGAGGCCGTGAAGGCCTACGAAGCCGTGCTCGCCATCGATCCGGATCACCCGCAGTCCGTCGATTACTTGCGGCAGATGTACGAGAAGCGCCGCGACTGGGAGAAGCTCCTCGGTCTGCAGCGCCGGGAGGCCGAGCGCTTGCCCGCCGGCTCGGCGCGGGCCGCCAAGTTCCTCGAGATCGCCAAGCTCGCCACCGAGCGCGTGAAGAAGCCCGAGGTGTGCGTCGACCTCTGGCAGGAAGTACTCGCCAACGACGACTCGAGCGCCGAAGCGCTCGCCGCGCTCGCGGGGCTTTACGAGCGCGCCAAGGACTTCGAACGGCTCGCCGCCGTTCTCGAGCGGCAAGCGGAGGTCACGTACGACGCCCCCGCCAAGATCCAGGTGCTCGCGAAGCTCGGCGCCATCTACGGCGATCGCCTCAACAACGACGACGGCGCCCTCAACGCTTGGCGGGCGTTGCTCTCGCTCGATCCCAACGATCGGCGCGCGCAGGACGCGCTGAAGAAGAAGTATCTCGCGCTCGGCCGCTGGGACGATCTCGAGGTGTTCTATGCCGAGAGCGGCAAGTGGGACGAGTTCATTCGCGTCCTCGAGCAGCAAGAAGCGAAGGAGACGAGCCCGCAGCCCAAGATTTCGCTGCTCTTCAAGATCGCCCAGCTGTGGGCCGACAAGAAGCAGAAGCTCGATCGCGCGGCCAAGGCCTACGAGAAGGTCCTCGAACTCGAGGCCGACAACCTGCACGCGGCCGAAGCGCTCATCCCGATCTATACGGCGGCCAACAACTCCAAGGCCCTCGGCAATGTCATCGAGGTCAAGCTCGCCCACGAGCAAGACCCGGCCGCGAAGCTCGAACTTTACCGAGAGGTGGCCGCCCTCTACGAGACGAAGGTGCGCGACCCGCAGCGGGCGTTCGATCGCTACCTTGCTGCGCTCGAGATCGCGCCTGGCGACCCTCGTACCGGAGAGGACATCGAGCGGGTTGCGAGCGCCATCGGACGCTGGGACGAGGTCGTTGCCGCTTACCGTCACGCCATCGAGTCCGCCGATACCAACGGCGATCACGAGGGAGGGCAGGCGCTGCGTCTTCGGCTCGGGCGTGTGCTCGTCCAGAACCTCAACAAAGTGGACGAGGCTCTCGAGGCCTACCGCGCCGTGTACGACGCGGACGGCGAGAACCTGGAAGCCATCGCGGCGCTCGAGCACCTCTACAGGCACGCCTCGCGATTCTCGGACCTGCTCGGGATCTACGAGAAGAAGCGCGACCTCGCCGCGAGCACCGAAGAAAAGAAGGCCATCAGCGCCGAGATCGCCCGTCTCTACGAGAACGAGCTCAAAGACGTCGATCGGGCCATCGACACGTACGTGCAAGTCCTCGAAGACGAGCCGAGCGACGCCCAGGCGCTGACGGCGCTCGACGTGCTTTACGGTCGGCTCGGGCGATGGGCGCCGTATGTCGACGTGTTGCGGCGCCGTCTCGAACTCGACATCGGCGAGCAAGAGCTCATCGACCTGAAGTTTCGTCTCGGCCAAGCGCTCGAGAAGCATCTGGAGGATCCGGCCGCAGCCCTCGAGAACTATCGAGAGATTCTCTTCGTGGAGCCGGCGCACGACGGCGCACGCAGCGCACTCGAGGCCATGCTCGAGGGCGATCTGCGCGCGGAGGCGGCTTCGATCCTGGAGTCGATCTACGAGGAGCGCGGCGACTGGCAGAAGTTGATCCAGTCGCTCGAAATCCTCGCGGCCGGCGAGGGCGACGTCGAACGGCGTGTCGCGCTGAAGCGCAAGGCCGCCCGCATCAGCTCCGAGCAAGCGAGCGACGCGGAGCGAGCGTTCACCTTCCTCGCTTCGGCCCTCCGCGACGAGCCTTCGCTCGCGGAGACGCGCGAGGAGATCGAACAGGTCGCATCGACGTCGGGCTTCTTCAAGGCCCTCGTCGACCTGTACGGCGACCTCGCGGCCGATCTGAGCGACGCGGTGCTCGCCCGCCAGTACTGGATGCGCATCGCGGCGATCGACGAACGTCTTGGCGACGTCGACCAGGCCGCGCAGGCTTTCACCAAGGTGCTGGCGATCGACGCCGGGGACGCCGAGGCCCTGGCCGCGCTCGAGCAGCTGTTCACGCGCACCCAGCGCTGGGTCGACCTCATCGGAGTCATCGAGCGACGCATCGAGCAGGCGGCGGACGCCGCCGATCGCGAGGGCCTCTACGCCTCGATGGCGCAGATCTACGATCAGCGGCTCGGTCGGCCCGAGGACGCGGTCGCGGCCTATCAGAAGGTTCTGGATCTCGACCCCGGCAGCGATCGCGCCCTTCGCGCGCTCGACGACCTTTTCACCCGTCAGAAGCTCTGGGACAAGCTGGCCGAGAACCTCGAGGCGCAGCTCGCGCTCGCCGCCACCGACGAAGTCCAGCTCACGCTGATGCTGCGGCTGTCGGCTCTCCGCGAAAGCGAGATGGGGCTCGTCGACGTCGCCATCGAGGGGTATCGCCAGGTCCTCGAACGGTCGCCTGCGAACGTCGAGGCCCTCACGGCGCTCGAGCGTCTCGGCCGGAACGAGCACTACGAGCTCACGATCGCCGACTTGCTGGAGCCGCTTTATAGGCAGGCCGGCGACTGGCAAAAGCTCGTCGGCGTCCACGAGGCGCAAGTGCGGCGGACGGAAGACGTCTCGCGCCGCGTCGAGCTCCTCCACCAGATCGCGCAGCTGTACGAGGACGCGGCTGGAGAGCTCGACCCGGCGTTCGCCACCCTCGCGCGAGCCTTGAAGGTCGATCCCGCCAACGAGACCACGCAGCAGCAGCTCGATCGCGTTGCTCGCGCGACCGGGCGCTTCGCCGATCTGGCCAGGGTGTTCGAGGATCTGGCCACGGAGATAGAAGACGCCAGCCTCTCCAGCGCGCTCACCATGATCAGCGCGCGCGTGCAGGAGAACGACATCGGAAACATGGGCGCGGCCGTGGCGCTCTATCGGAAAGTCCTCGAGATCGATCCATTGAACCTCGGCGCCACCGAGTCCCTCGAGCGGTTGTTCCGCGCGTCCGAGTCTTACGCCGATCTGGCGGTCATTCTGCAGAGAAGGTCGGAGATCCTCGACGACCCTCGCGACAAGAAGGAAGCGCTGTTCCAGGCGGCGGCGATCGAGGAAGACGTCCTCAACAGGCCCGAGGCGGCCATCGTCGTCTACAACAAGGTGCTGGAGATCGACTCCGACGACGTGCGCGCCGTGGAGGCGTTGATCCGTCGGTACCTCGATCTGTCGCGGTGGCCGGAGCTGCTGGCCGTCTACGCCAAGAAGGCGGATCTCGTCGCCGACGTCGACGAGAAGAAGAGCATCTACTACCAGGTCGGAGCGGTCTACGAGCGCGAGCTCGGCGACGTCGCGCGCGCGATCGACACGTACGCGAAGATCCTCGAGCTCGATCCGGACGATGTCCAAGCGCTGTCGCGGCTCGACGTTCTCTACGAGAGGGCCGAGAACTGGTCCGAGCTACTCTCCGTCCTGACTCGCGAGAGCGAGATGACGAGCGACCCCGTCGAGGAGTCGAGCTACAAGTACCGGATCGCGGACCTCTACGAGAAGCACCTGGACGACGTCCAGCGGGCCCTCGAGCTTTACGGCGAGATTCTCCAACAGCAGCCCGATCACGAGCCGACCCTGCGCGCCCTCGAGGGCTTGAAGGACGGCGATCGGGACCCCCTCGGCGCAGCGGCCGTTCTGGAGCCGGTGTACGAAGCCGTCGGCGACTGGCCGAAGCTCATTCGAGTTCACGAGGTTCAGGTCCGGCGCTCGACGGACGCGTTCCAGAAGGTGGATCTCCTCCATCGCATCGCGCGTCTCTACGAAGACGCCCTCGGTGACCACGCGTCGGCGTTCGAGACGTTCTGCCGTGCCCTCCCGATGGATGACGGCAACGATCAGACCTTGGGCAACATCGAGCGGCTGGCAAATGTCGTGAACCGATGGCCGGCCGTGGCGTCGCTCTACGATGCGCAGCTCGACGACCTCGCTCAGCGCGGCGAAAACGACCGCTTCGTCGATCTGGGGCTGCGCAACGCCCAGCTCTTCGAGGTGCAGCTCGAGGACGTCGACGGGGCCATCGCGCGCTACCGGCGCGTGGTCGAGGCCGCCCCGGAGAACATCGTCGCGATACGGGCGCTCGACCGGCTGTACGTGCAGGCGGAGCGATGGCCGGACCTGGCGCAAGTGCTCGCCCGCGAGGCCGAGATCGCCGAGTCCCCGGACGAAGCGCTGGAGCTCAAGTTCCGGCTCGGTCAGATCCAGCAGACGAAGCTCGGCGACGTCGATGGGGCCCTCGCGGCGTACCGGGACGTGATCGCCGCGGCCCCCGAACACGAGGCGACGCTGGCCGCGCTGGAAGCCCTGTTCAACGAGGGCATCAAGCAGGCCGAGGTGGGCGAGATCCTCGAGCCGCTTTACCGCGCCGCGGGCGAGTTCGAGAAGATGTCGCTCGTCTACGAGGCGCAGCTCGCGCAGACGGAGGGCCAAGAGGAGCGTCTGGCAGCCTACTATCGCCTCGCCGAGCTCTGGGAAGACAAGCTGCTCGACACGGTGAAGGCGCTCGGAGTCTACATCCGCGCCCTCAAAGAATATCCGCTCGACGAGAAGTCCGGCGAAGAAGCCCCGCGTCTGGCCGGCGCCGTCGACGGGGGCTGGGAGACGCTGGCCAACGCGTACGCGGACGTCATCGGTCTGCACAACGACGTGGAGGTGCAGAAGTCCGTGGGGCGCAAGCTGGCACGGACGTTCGAGGACGAGCTGGGCGACGTCGGCCGGGCCGAGGAAACGTACAAGTACGTCCTCGGCATCGACCCGAAGGACACGGAGGCGCTTGCGAACCTCGATCGCATCTATCTGTCGATCGAGGCATGGCCCGACCTGGCGCGCACGCTCGAGATGCGCGTGCAGGCGTCGACCGATCGTGTCGACCTCGTCGAGCTGTACCCGCGACTGGGCGAGCTTTACGAGACGAGGCTCGGCGACGTGCCCAACGCGGTGCGGGCGTACCGGCACGTGTTCGACGATCTCGACAAATCGCACGAGGGCGTCATCGCGGCCCTCGCGCGGATCTACGAGGCGCAAGGGTCGTGGGTCGAACTCGACACCGTCTACCAGCGCGAGCTCGAGGGAGCGTCGGGTGACTCCGCAGAGGCCGACATCCGGGCGAAAATTGCTCACCTGGCGGCCGACAAGCTCGCTCAACCGGATAAGGCGATCGAGACGTGGAAAGTCGTGCTCGACCTCCGCGGCGAGGACCCGGAGGCCCTGCACGCCTTGGCCAACCTCTACTCCGCTCAGGGCCAGTGGGCAAAGCTGGTCGACGTGCTCGAGCGCGAGTTCGACATCGCCACGAGCGACGAGGATCGGGCAAGCATCCTTGCGCGTCGCGCGCAGACGACGAGCGAAAAGCTGGGGCGCGACGACGCGGCGATGGAGGATTGGAACCGCGTCCTCGACATCGACTTCGCCAACTTGACTGCTCTGCGCGCGATCGTCGGGATTCGACGCCGGCAGGGTGAGCCGAACGAGCTCGTTGCCGCGCTCCATCAGCTGGTCGACCGAGCGGCGGCGTTCGTCGAGGCCGACGAGCTGAAGGAAGTGTTCCGGGAGCTCGGCCGGACGTACGGGACCGTTCTGCTGCAGCCGTACGATGCCGGCGAAGCGTGGCGCAAGCTGCTCGATGTCGGGCCCGACTTCGAAGCGATCGACGCGCTCGAGGCGATCTATCGCGCCGACGAGCGCTGGACGGACGTCATCGACGTGAAGATGCGGCGGGCCGACGCCCTCGCCGAGCCGGGCGACAAGATCACCGAGCTCCGCAGCGTTGCGGCCATGTGGCGCGACCAGGCCAACGACGCCGACGGAGCACGCGCTCCGTTCGAGAAGATCCTCGAGATCGATCCCGCGCACGACGAGGCGTTCTCCGAGCTCGAAAAGCTCCACCAGGCGGCCGGACGCTGGGAACCGCTGCTCGAGCTGTACCTGGCGCGTCTCGAGACGCGGGAGGAGACGAGCCAGAAGACGGAGCTACTGAGGAAGATCGCCCGCGTCTTCGAGGAGAGGCTCGACGACAAGAGTCAGGCGCTCGACGCGCTCGTCAACGCGCTCGAGATGGATTTCCACGACCGCGAGACTGCGCGTTACCTCGAGCGACTCGCGCAGGCCACCGGGCGATGGAACGAGGTGATCCACACCGTCAACGGATGGCTGAAGCGACAGACGGAGCCCAAGGAGAAGATCCGCCTCTGTCTGCACCTCGCCAAGTGGTACGGCGACGACCTCGGTCATCCGGAGTACGCACAGCCGTACTACGCGCAGATCATCCAGCTCGATCCGCACAACGTCGGGGCGATGCGGCAGCTTGGGAGCCTCTACAAGAAGGCCGCCAACTGGCAGCAAATGGGGGCGACGCTGACGCGCGCCCTCGAGGTGGCGACCAACGACATCGACCGCAAGGAGACGCTGAACGATCTCGGCGAGCTGCTCGACGCGCACATGCAGCAGACCGATTCGGCGATCACGCACTTCCAGCGCGCGCTCGAGGTCGACCCTCACTTCGTGCCGGCCCTCGAAAACCTCGAGCGCATCTATTCGGCGCGCAGCCAGAACCGCGAGCTGGTCGACATCCTACAGCGCAAGGTCGCGGCGCTGAGCGATGCCGCGGAGACGGCGACCACTCGCTTGCGCATCGCTCAGCTCTACGAGACGAGCCTGAACGATCCGACGCGCGCGGCGAGCATGTACCGCGAGGTCGTCGATGCCGATTCGGCCAACCTCGCTGGCCTGCGGGGCCTTGGCCGCGTCTACGAGGTGCTCGAGCAGTGGGCAGAGCTGGTCGGCGTGCTCGATCGGCAGCTCGAGATCGTCACTACGGAGCGCGAGAAGATCGAGGTGCTGATGCACCTCGCCACGCTTCACGAGGAGCACTTCCTCAAGGCCGATCTCGCGGCGAAGCGGCTCGAGCAGGTGCTGGAGATCGATCCCAACAACGAAGCGGCTTACGTCAAGCTCGCGCGCGCGTACCGCAAGCTTCGCCAGTGGCACGATCTCGTCAACGCCTACGAACGGCACATCTCGGCGACCCTCGACCGCAAGACGAAGGCCGAGCTCTACGGCTCGATCGCCCAGGTGTTCTCGGACGAGATCGAGGACTCCGAGCGCGCCATCGACGCGTACAAGAACATCATCGACATCGACGAGCAGAACGTCCCCGCGCTCGAAGCCCTCGCAAAGCTTTACGAAAAGACGGGGGACGCGGCCCAGGCTATCGAATACACGACGCGCGTCGCCGACCTGACCCAGGACACCAAGCAACGGGTCGAGGCCTTCTATCGCATCGGCAAGGCGCTCGACGAGAAGCTCGGCGATCGCGTCTCGGCCCAGGAGAGGTACGAAACGGCGCTCGACCTCGACCCGACGCACCTGCCGACGCTGGCGGCCCTGCGTCAGATCGCGCTCGACGCGGCCGACTACGACAAGGCGGCGCGCTACTACGATCAAGAGCAGAGCGCGACGCAGTCGCCGCGGCAGCGTGCCCGTCTGCTCATCGAGCTCGGCAAGCTTCGCGACGAGATGCTCGGCGACCACGCGAGCGCTGTGCTCGCGTGGGAAGCGGCGTACGAGGCCGATCCGGAGAACGAGGACGCGGCCCAGCCGCTCGCCGACGAATACGTCGTCCAAGAACAATGGGACAAGGCCGAGCCGCTGCTCGACTTGCTCGTTCGCAAGAGCGGCAAGCGCGAGCGCGCTGAGCAGCAGGCCCTCCAGAACAAGCTCGGTCGCGTTTGCGCCGCGCTCGGCAAGGACGACAAGGCGCTGAAGGCGTATACGGCCGCCCATCAGCTCGATCTGACGGACCAGGCCACCATCCGCGGCCTCGCCGAGGTGTGCTTCCGTCTGAAGGACTGGGGCGCCTCGCTCACCAACTACCAGAAGGTGCTGACGTCCCTCGGCGAAGACGAGACGGCGGCCCGAGCCGAGGTCTACTTCAAGCTCGGGTGCATCAAGCGAGAGCAGGGACAGGCGAAGCAGGCCGTCAACAACTTCGAGAAGTCGCTCGCCGTCGACGCGTCGTACGCCCCGACGCTCGAGGCGCTCGTCGCGCTGTACACGGAGCTCAAGGACTGGAAGCAGGTCGTCGCCTACAAGCGCCAGATCCTCGACAACGTGATGGACGCGGACGAGCGCTTCCGCATGCTCAACGACATCGCGACGGTATGGAACGACCAGGACAAGAGCCCTCTCCGCGCGATCGAGGCGCTCGAAGAAGCGCGCGAGCTCCAGCCGACCAACACGGGCCTGCTGCACAAGCTCATCGCCCTCTATCAGGCGACCGAGAACTGGTCGAAGATGGTCGACACGCTGCAGGCAATCGCCGACGGCGAGAAGGACCCGGGCCGCAAGAGCAAGTTTCTCTTCACGATGGCCCAGCTGTACCGCGACAAGGAGGGCGACCAGGACCGCGCCGTGGAGCTCTTCGGCGAGGCGCTCGACCTCAACCCGCAGTACCTGGAGGCATTCGAACGGATCAACAAGATCCTGACGGCCAAGAAAGACTGGAAGGCGCTCGAGCGCGCGTTCAGAAAGATGCTCCGCCGGCTCTCGACCGCGAACGTGTCGAACCCGGAGCTCGAGTTCAACCTCTGGCACAACCTCGGTCTCATTTATCGCGATCGTCTGAAGGACACGGCGAGCGCCATCGAGGCGTTCAAGATGGCCACGCGCTTCAAGGGCGAGGAGGTCGTCGAACGTCAGATCTTGGCCGAGCTCTACGAGGCCACCGATCAGATCGAGTCGGCCGTCGGCGAGCACTCGCTGGTCCTTCAAAAGGATCCGCTGCGCGTCGACCCCTACCGGAGCTTGTACAAGCTCTACCTGCGCATGCACGAGTACGACCGTGCGTGGTGCATGTGCGCGGCGCTCTCGTTCTTGCGCAAGACGGACGACGAAGAGCAGCGCTTCTTCGAGGACTACCGGCCCAAGGGGATGATCCAGGTCAAGAGCCGCCTCGACAACGAGGGGTGGGTGAAGGGGCTCTTCCACAAGGACGAGAGCCTCTACATCGGCAAGATCTTCGAGATGCTCACGCCTGCCGCGATCGTGGCCAAGACGAACCAGCTGCGCGCGCAGAAGCAGCTGCCGGTGCTCGACAAGCGGTTCTTGCAGGACCTGGCGACGAGCACCGTCACCTTCGCGAAGACGTTCGGATGGGCCGGGCAGGTGCTGGGAATCGTGCAGATGCCACAGCTCTATGTCCGCAACGACGTGCCGGGCGCGCTGATGGCCGTCGCGGCGACCCCGCCGGCCAGCGTGGCGGGTCAGACCGTCCTCACCGGATTCACTCCGCAGGAGCTCACGTTCATCGCGGGCAAGCACCTCTCGGGTTACCGCGGCGAGCACTACATCAAGAATCTCTTCCCGACCCTCGCCGAGCTGAAGGTCATCCTCTTTGCCGGCGTGAAGATCGTGATGCCGGAGTTCGCGGTGCCGGGGGAGATGGCGCAGGCGGTCAACGCGACGGCGTCCGAGCTCGTGAAGCACATGCAGATGGTGCAGCGCGAGTCGTTGAAGATCGTGGTCCAGAAGTGGATGGAGGACGGCGCCACCGCGGACTTGAAGCGGTGGATGCAGACGATCGAAGTGACGGCGTGCCGGGCAGGACTGTTGCTCTGCGCGGATCTGGAGATCGCCAAGAAGATCATCGGCGCCGAACCGCAGCTCCCCGGGGACCTGCCGCCGCCGGACAAGATGAAAGAGCTGCTGATCTTTTCGGTCAGCGAGCAGTACTTCAGCCTGCGCAAGGCGCTCGGCATCGCGGTCGGGTAAGCCGTCCCTTTTTCGGTTTCCTGGCAACCCTCGGAGGGATCGGTCCGACGGGGTGGCATGGGTGCCGTCGAAGAGGTGTCCCCGCCGTCCGCGGCGGCGACGATGGAGATCATGCCCGTCGCGCCGGCGACGAAGTGGTTCGTGGAAGTTCAGGACGAGGGGCAAGCGCGCCGGATCGGCCTCTCGCGCGACAAGGCCGTGGTCGGCTCCTCGCCCGAGGCCGACGTGGTGGTTCGTGACGCAACCGTCAGCGCTCGCCATTGTGCGCTGAGCATCCTCGGGGGTGGGGTGGCGATCGAAGACCTGGGATCCAAGAACGGGACGTACGTCGGCACGGCGCGCGTTCGCGAGGCCTGGGGCCAGGCGGGAACGGCGATCGCCGTCGGGCGGTCGACGCTCGTCATCGTGCCTGGCGACGATCTCGCGGAGACTGCGCCGGGGCCCCCCCTCGTCGGAGTGGCTGGAACGTCGATCGCGATGCGGCGCCTGGCGGATCAAGTGCGGCGGCTCGCGCGTCACGCCCTCCCGGTCCTCATCGCGGGCGAGAGCGGTACAGGCAAGGAGCTCATCGCGCGATCGCTGCATGCGGAGGGGCCCCGGCGCGCGCGTCCCTTCGTGGCGCTGAACGTGACGGCCGTTCCGCGAGAGCTGGTGGAGAGCGAGCTGTTCGGACACGAGCGCGGTGCCTTCACCGGCGCTCACGTGCGGCGCGAAGGCGCCTTCTCCGACGCCGAAGGCGGGACGCTCTTTCTCGACGAGATCGGCGACTTGCCGCTCGACGCGCAGCCCAAGATCCTGCGCGCGCTGGACGGGTACGAAGTGCGCCGCGTCGGTGGGGCCGGAGGTGGCAAGCGGGCCGACGCGCGCGTCGTCGCCGCGACGCACGCCCGGCTCGAAGAGAAGGTGACGCGTGGGGAATTTCGCAGAGATCTCTTCCACCGTCTCGAGTGCCTCGTCGTGACCGTGCCGCCGCTGCGCGAGCGGCGAGGCGACATCGGGGTCATCGGCCGTGCCCTCTTGCAGCAACTCGAACCGGACATCGGCGAGCGGATTCTGACGCCAGGCGCCCTCGCGCGTCTGGCTGCCCATGACTGGCCCGGCAACGTCCGAGAACTGCGGAACGTGTTGTGCCGCGCCGCGGATGCACGGGTGGGGAGCGCGCGCATCGATGCCGAAGACGTCGATCGCGCGCTCCGACGCGACGGCCCTCCGGTCCTCAAGCGAGTCACGCCGCAGCGGGCCCGGGAGTTGATGAACGAGACCTCGGGCAACCTCAGCGCCGCCGCGCGCGCCGCCGGACTGCCTCGGACGTCGTTTCGAAAGCTCCTGTAGTCTTCGGGCGTGACTCGGCGCGGGTGGGTCGTCATCGGCTTGCTGACGGGTGTCGTTACGAGCTGCCGACGATCACCCGAATCGGCTCCTCTGAAGCCGCCGGCGGCCGACGCGCAAAGTTCGACGGAGAGCGGCGCAACGGTGACGGGCTCGTCGAGCGCAGAGCCGCGGCAGACCGAAGCGATGTTCTCCGCGCCGATCGCCGGGACGCGGGTCGGCACGACGACGATTGTTGCCGGCCTCGTCTTGCCCCAGGGCGTGTTGCGAGTCGTCGGTTGGCCGGAGGTTGGTCCGGCCTGGACTACGGATGCTTTGCAAGACGTGGGGTGGACGCCCGACGCCGATCTGCACGTGGACCCCGCTGGCGATGGGGTGGCGCTCGTCTGGCGCGGCAACTTGGCCGGCAAACCGGCGCGGACCGCCGTCGTGCTTGGCCCAAAAGGCGAGCGGCGCGGCGACGCCGTGTCCGTCGGCGGCTCGTTCTGCGCGACCGGGTCCGGCTTCGCGTGGGTCGATCCGCCCGCACATGGCCCCGCGCACGTGCGCGCGCGTTCGTGGGCCGACGTCGCGCCCCACGAGGTCGCCACGGTCCCCTCCGATCGCGCAGCCTCCGTGCTCTGCGGCGACCACGACGTGTTTCTCCTCGGGGACGGAGACGATGACCTCACGTCGACGACATTCACGCCGGAGGATACGAAGGCTCCGCCGCCCGTCGTCGTCATCCGAGACACCGACTTCGGCGATGACGACGAGCGCGAACACCACGTCTACACGGCCGGCGACACTCTCGGCCTCGTCCGGGTCTCCGGGTCTGGCGCCGTCGCGCTTCGCGACGTCTCCCGTGGGACGGTCTCCCCCTGGCGCCGGCTCAAACACCGGATCGGACAGGACGACGACGTCGTAGCCACCGACGGCGATAGCGTTGCTACTGTCGTCGTTTTCACCCACGACGTCGAGGACATCTGCGATGGCGGATCCACGGCGGAGAGCCTCCGGGCGTTGCGCGTGGACCGCGCGACAGGACAGGACGCCGTCGTGTCGCTGGCGCAGCCCGATTGCCGCAAAGGACGGGGACCTTTCTGGGTCGCTACGCCCCCGGCGGGGCCCCTTGTGGCGTGGGTCGAGCGCGCCACGAACGCTTCCGGCGGCGGCGCCCCGATCGATGCGCTCCTCTTCGGCGGTGTCTCCGCCGACGCGGGTTCTGCCGGCCGCGCCGAGCTTGCCGCCGACGCACTGGCGCAGGTGGGATGCGACGAGACGTGCTGGATCGCAGCCTTGGTCCGAGCGACGGACACCGATGGCTCCCAGCCCGAGGCCATCGTCGTGCGCTCCTACCCGTGAGAGGCGTCGGGCGCGGTCAGAAGGTCGTCGTGAGCGAGAGGCCGCCGGTGGAACGCCCCACCTCGGGCGTGAGGATCGTGTGCTTGAACAGCGAACCGCTCGACTGCGCCGGCTCCCCGCCTTTGTCGGCCGCGAGGTAGTAGATGAGCGTGATCGCCAGAGCGCCGGCCCCGACCCCGATCGCGACGTTGCCGATCGTGGCGTCCGTATTGATGTCCTGATTGTCGTTCTTGTACGCGGTGCACGCCCCGGCGAGACCCTGGAGGCTCATCGGAGTCGGCGGAACGCAAGAAGTGCCACCGGCTTTGGTGATGCTTTCTTCGGCGGCGTTGGCTTTGCTCTGCGCAGACTGCTTCGAGTTCGACATCACGATGGCCACAACCCCGCCCGCGACGGCGAATATGCCGCCGATGACCACCGGCACCATGTTCGACGGCGGGGCAAAGATCCCCGGATGGCCGCGCGACTCCGAAGGCTCCGGCGGCGGCGGCGATGGGGCTTCGGCGTGGTCTTCCACCTTCGGCGCTTCTTCGGGTTCCTCTTTTTGGGCGGGTGGCGGCGGAGGCGGTGGCTCCGGAGGGCTTGGCGGGGGCGCGGCGATAGGCTTGGCCAGCCGCGCAATCGCTTTCTCGCCAGCCAACACGGTGACGCTGTTCGTATCCGCGGTTCCGTCCGGCCCTTTGAACTTGACGGTGTGAGCGCCCGGTTCGACGTAGATCGCATCCGGTAGCGGTGTCGTGCCGGCATGATCGCCGTCGACGGCCACGTCGGTCCCCGGCGGGGCCGCGATCTCGATGCGGCCGAGCTTTGCGTGTGCCTGGTTCAGGCCGTCATTCGCGTCGTTTCGCTGCTTGTCCGAGATGTCCTTGCTCTCGCTGAGGAACTGCCTGAAATAGCGTTCCGCCTCGAGGACATGCCCGCTCTTGAGGCAACTCCACGCCAGGTTTAGCAATACGGCGGGGTGCTTCTTCAGCGCGTACGCCTGCAGGAACGACGCACGTGCTTGCTCGAAGGAGCCCTTGTCGAAAAAATCGACACCCTCCTTGAATCGGGCCCTGGCCATGCCCGTGGTCGGGTCATCGGCCGCGCTCTGAGCGACGACCGGAGAGGGGAACGCGACGGGCGCGAGGGCCAGAAGCAAAGCAGCGGCGATCGGACGCGTTCTCATTCGTAAGCTCTACGAGGATCCTCGCCGTACCGCGCAGCCCATGTAAAGGACGTTCAGAACGGGACGTCGTGGACAATCGTCGAGCCACCCGATTTGGGCCGCGGGGCGGGCTGAGGGGCAGGTGTCGGAGCCACGTAGGGGCGGGGGGCAGGCGGCGTTGGCGCCGTGTAGTGGGCGACCACCGGGGGGGGGG
>PLIR01000300.1 GCA_003139415.1 Myxococcales bacterium
CGGGATTGGTGGCCGAGGGGGTGCCCCCCGGATAGACGTTGCCGTAGGCGCGACGGCTCGTGAAGTAGACCCAGAAGTACCCGCCGGAGGCGACCGGGTTGACGGTCGGATAGAAGTCGTAGCCCTCGTCGCGTCCGGGGAAGGGCAGATACTCCTCGCCCGTCGCGCTGTTGAAGCCCGCGGCCTCGTCGAGCCTGTGCGATTTGCCCGACGGGACGTCGACGATATAGAGGTACGAGCTCCAGAGCTGGAGGTCGCCCGGTGGGACCTCGGTCGCGTAGTTGTTGCCGTTGCCGAGCGCGAAGATGACGTCGTTGTTGTCCGGGGTAAAGAACGGCCAGCCGGGGTAAAGCGTCGTGCTGGTGTAGATCGTCTTTGGATTCGAGAAGCTCATCGAGCTTTTGGTGAAGTTCGCGACGGCCAGCTTGCCGCCGGATTCCACTCCGGCCTCCGCTTCGCTGTCGGGGCAGTCGTTGTAGACGAGGTAATCCCCGTCCACCGAAAAGCTCGGCATCATCGCGTACTGGGTGTCGAGCCCCGTCGGCGTCGTCTTCGTCCCGGTGGTCGTGTCGTAGAAGACACTCGGCTTCGGGCCGATCATCGCGGGGTTATTCCCCGGGGCGGCGGGGAACGCCAGGCTGACCGCGGAGTTTTGCGACTCCCCCGCCGTCAGCAAGAACGTCCCGTCCGGGTACACCGCCGAGAAACCCCAGTCGTCGTTCAGCGTGTTGGCGAGCGGCGTCGCCGGGTTGGGCGTCGGGGTCGTCAGCAGGTCGAAGGACATGCTGCCCTCGCCATAGAGGGCCGTGATGCTCGGGTACATGTGCTCCTGCGCCACGATGTACGAGCCGTTGGCCGAGAGCGCGTGGCAGTTGATGCACGGCCCGAACGGCGACGCTCCGTTGACGTACAAGAACGCGACGGGCTGCGTGGCGCCGTTGTCGATCCGCATCACGGCGCCGTTCTGCGCGTTGTTCTGGCCCGGCACGAGCTTGGACCCGTACGTGTTGTAGTAGGTGTCGCCCGCGAGGCTGCCCTTCGCGAAGACCCAGTGCGTCGTGAACGACGCGATGGTGCCGCCCGTGCTGGTCGCCACTTCGACGGAGAGCGGATCGCTCTTTCCCTTGCTTTGCGACCATGCCGTCAGCCAGGCGTTCGTCGCCAGCGTGAAATTGGTCGGCGACGAGCCCGCGAAGCAGGCCTGGTAGTTGAAGAGCTGCGACGTCAGGTGGACGTACACGCCGTCGGGTGTGCCCGTCTGGCTCCACTGAAGCACCGGCGCCGGGATCCCTCCCGGGAAGACCGTCTGGTCGTACGGGTACAGCCACTTCATCGAGCCGGCCGCGGAACCGGCCCCCTCGAGCGCGGTTGCCATCGCCGCGGTGAGGGTGCCGGGGCAGTCGTTGATCGTGACGACCGAGTTGACCATCGAGGGCGCTGGGCCGACGGTGCCTCCGTCGCCGCCGGTGCCGGTGCCGGTGAACGCACCGCTGCCGCTTCCCCCGCCCGTACAAAAGCCACTCGCGCACCCGCTGCTGGCTCCCCCGCCGTCATCGCCGCCCGCGCCGGAGGAGGAGTTCGAGCCAGCCGAGCCATTTCCAAGCCCGTCTCTCGAATTCGTCCCGCAGCTGGCGGCAGCGACCACGGCGGCGAGCGTGAACAGCAGCGCGACGCTCGCGGTGGCGTACCCAGGAGAAGGTCGTCGCATGGGGTCTACCTCGGGCGCCGTGGACATTTCTTGGGATTGGAACGCCTTGAGCAACCCCGCCGTCAATATGCCGTGCGTGAGCTGAATGTACAGGTTTGGGCCGCCAATTGTGGTGGCCTGTCTTGTTGGAAATTGGCCTAAGAGGCGGTTTCGAAGAGTCGTCGAGCGCGTCCGGCGCACCGCGGTCGCGAGCTTCATCCGGGCGTTTCGCTCGTGGACGGACACGTCGCCCGGTGCCTACCGGCGCCGGAGCGGCGCCGGACACCGTTGATATCGGGCCTCGGGCTCGCGTAAGGTGGAAGGTTGCGCGGGTTCGCGCGAGGAGGGTTTCGGAGTGAAGCGATGGGCTCTTGGTTTATCGGTCGCGGTGGTGCTGGGGCAGTTCGGCTGCGGTTCGGGCAACAGCTCGTCCCCGTCGGGGACTGACGCATCCGGGAACGGCGACGACAGCGGGCAGGGATCGCCGGAAGGCTCGACCCCGGTCTCCGAAGCCGGCGGCGGCGTCGACGCGACGACGCCCGCGAGCGGCGAGGCGGGGAGCGACGGCGGCGTCGACGCGACGACGACCTCCAGCCAGGACGCCGGCGGCGACGCGAGCGAGGCCGCAGCGCCCTGGTCGCCGTCCTCCCTGACGGGCCTCGTCCTGTGGCTCGACGGCCACGAAGGTCTGGGCATGACCGACGGGGGATCCGACGCCGGAGACGGCGGCCCGGGCGTCCTCTGGATGGACCGCTCGGGCAACGGCAACAACGCCGTCGGGTACGGCCCCGCCATCGAACCCGCGGCGCTCGACGGCCAGCCCGCCGTGCATTTCAACGGCACCGACTACCTGCTGCTGCAAGACAGCACGTCGCTCAACTGGGGCACCAACGACTTTCTGCTCGCCGTCGTCGTGCAGCACACGACGTATGTCGACGCCGGCGGCTCGACGTACGGGGCGCTCTACTCGAAGCAGATCTACAACGACCCGCCGTACCAGGGCGTCGGCCTCTTCGCCAACCTGCCCGGCGGGTCCTCGAACATCCTCGAACAGCTCAACGAGTACGGCTCGACCGAGGTCACGAGCGGCGGCTCCGGCTACAACGACGGCGCGCCGGTGCTCGTCGTCATCCATCGCTCTTCGATCGTGCTCGCGGTCGACGGCGGCACCGACGCCGGGGACGCGGGCGCGAGCGACGCGGCGCCGGCGACCCTCGGGACGATGGCGATGCTCATCAACGCGATGGACGCGGGCTACGCGACGGGCAGTGGGTACGCCGAGAACGTCGACTCGCCGGACTTCCCGGCGCGCATCGGCGGGACGCAGGCGGGCCAGGACATCGTCGGCGACATCGCCGAGGTCCTCGCCGTCGACGGCACCGTCTCGCCGAGCGATCTGCAGAACCTCCAGACCTACCTCATGAACAAGTACGGTCTCTAGTCCGCGTCGGCGGAGGCGCTCACTGCGATCGCTTGATCGCGGCGCGGAATTGTTCGAGCTGTTTCAGCGCGTCGCTCTTGAGAGACCCTGGAGAGAGCTGCGTTCGAGCCTTCTCGGGTGGGCGACGGTCTCCCCCTTTGGGTTGGTTCGTGCCAGGCGTACCCGTCGCGCCTGGCGCTTGCGGCGCCGAGCGGGCCGCGTCAGCGCCGCTCTTCATCGTCAGCGCGATCTGGTTCTTCGCCACGTTCACTTCCAGCACGCGGACCGTGACGCGATCGCCGGGCCCGACGACGTCGCGCGGATCTTTGACGAAGCGATCGGCGAGCTGCGAGACGTGCACGAGGCCGTCCTGGTGGACGCCGATGTCGACGAAGGCGCCGAAGTTCGTCACGTTCGTGACGATGCCGGGGCAGGTCATGCCCGGGTTCAGATCTTTGAGTTCGTGGATGTCCGCGCGGAACGTCCAGACGACGAACGGGTCGCGAGGGTCACGGCCGGGGCGCTCGAGCTCTTTCACGATGTCGTCGAAGGTGAACTGGCCCACCTCCGCCCGGAACTGCGCGTCGCGGCGCACGACCGCGGCCCCGGGGCCGACCAGGTCGCCGACGCGCTTGCCGATGCGCGCCGCGAGCTTCTCGAGGAGCGGATAGCGCTCGGGGTGGATCCCCGTGTCGTCGAGCGGGTTCGCGGCGCCGGGGATCCTCAGGAACCCCGCGGCCTGCTCGAACACCTTCTCCGAGAACCGCGGAACGGCGAGCAGATCGCGCTTCTCCTTGAAGACGCCCTTCGCTTGCCGGTGCTCGGCGATGGCGCGCGCCAGGGACGATCCGATCCCCGCCACCTCGGCGAGGAGATACGGCGACGCCGTGTTGACACTGACGCCGACGGCGTTCACAGAGCTCCTCACGACAGTCTCCAGGCTCTTCTTGAGGAGCCCCGGCGTCACGTCGTGCTGGTACTGGCCGACGCCGATGCTCTTCGGGTCCACCTTCACGAGCTCGGCCAGGGGATCCTGCAGCCGCCGCGCGATGGAGATCGCGCCGCGGATGGTCAGGTCGAGATCGGGGAACTCTTCCCGGGCGACCTCGCTCGCGCTGTACACGCTCGCCCCCGATTCGCTCACCATCACGACGGGCACCGCCGAGAGGCCGAGCTCACCGAGCGCGCCCCGGATGAACGCCTCTGTCTCGCGACCCGCCGTGCCGTTGCCGACGGCGACCGCCGAGACGTTCGCGTTCACGACGGCGAGGCGCAACACCTCCTTCGCGGAAGCGCGTTCGCGCTCCGAGCCGAGGTGGATCACGTGACTGCCCAGGTACGCGCCGGACTCGCTCACGACCGCGAGCTTGCAACCCGTGCGGATGCCCGGATCGACGCCGAGGACCGACTTCGCCCCGTACGGTGAGGCGAGGAGGAGCTTGCGGAGGTTCTCCGCGAAGACATGGATCGCCGCGGCGTCGGCGACTTCGCGGAGGGCCTTGTGCACTTCGTTCTCGATGCTTGGCTGGACGTAGGCGCGAAGGGACAGGCGCGCAGCGCGCTTCATCACGTCGGCCGCCGGAGACTCAGCGCGCGGGCAGGCCGCGCGCTCGAACGTGGCGAGAAGCCCGGCGTCGAACGTCTCGACACCGGGCGCGCCGCCGAGCGACAGCACGAGCTCCTCCTCCATGAATCCGCGCCGCATCGCGAGGTAGCGGTGGGACGCCTCGGGCCTCATCAGCGAGCTCACGGGCTCGCTGTGGGCGAAGTAGCGCTCGAACTTGCTGTTCGGCTTTGCCTTCTCGCCTTGCTTGGAGACCACGTGNNGCGTCGAACAGCGCGCTGCGCACGCGCCCCCGGAGCTCGGCGTCTTCGGAGAGACGCTCGACGACGATGTCGCGCGCCCCTTCGATCGCCTGCGCCGTCGTGGTGACGTTCTTCTCGGGCAAGACGAACGCGGCGGCCTTCGCTTCGAGCGATTCGCCCCGCGCGACGTCTTCGTGGGAGACCTGCCAAAGCCACGCGGCGAGAGGCTCGAGGCCGGCCTCGCGGGCGACCGTCGCCTTGGTCTTCCGCTTCACCTTGTAGGGCAAATACAGGTCTTCGAGACGCTCGAGCTCCCCCGTCGCCAGGATCCTCTCTTTCAGCTCCGGCGTCAGCTTGCCCTGCTTCTCGATCTCCTCGCAGATGAACTTCTGGCGGTGGGCGACCGCGTCCCAGAGCTCCTTCGCCTCGAGGACGTTCTGGATCGCGACCTCGTCGAGGTTGCCGGTTTGTTCTTTGCGGTAGCGGGCGATAAAGGGGAGCGTGGCCCCGCCCGCGGAGAGCGCGAGGACCGCCTGGGCGGATGCCAGGGGAATGGCCGCGTGCTTGGCGGCGAACCAGTCGTCGAACGAGAGCATCGTGCGGCATGCTAGCCGCTCGCGGCGCGAGTTCACCCCGGAAGTCGCCGCCGGCGTGGCGAACATGCAGGGGCCTCGGCGGCGCGCCCGCTGAAGGGTCCGCCGTCATCCACGCGCTGCGTCGTTGCGTCCACGCAACGCCAAGATGCCGACTCCGCACGCGACGGGACGGCCCTTCGGGCCCATCGTAGCGGGCATGGACACCACGACGACGGCATCGACCCAACCGAACGGCAACACCACCCCCGCCACCCGCTGGACGCTCGACCCCGGGCACTCCGCGGTCGGCTTCTCCGTCCGCCACCTGATGATCACCAACGTCCGCGGCGTGTTCGCGAAGTTCCGCGGCGAGGTGGCCTACGACGCCGCCCGTCCCGAGGCGATGCGCATCGAGGCGGCCATCGAGGCGGCGTCGCTCGACACCCGGGAGGCCAAGCGCGACGGCGACCTACGCGGCCCGCTCTTCTTCGACGCGGACAACCACCCGCAGATGACCTTCGTCTCGAAGGGCGCCGCCGTGGTGGGCGAAGGGGAGCTCGATGTGACGGGCGATCTGACGATCCGCGGCGTCACGCGCGAGGTGACGCTGGCGGTCCGCGACATCACCGGGCCGCAGACGGACATGCGCGGCAGCGTGCGCATGGGCGCGACCGCGTCGGCCCGCGTCAAGCGCTCGGACTTCGGCATGACGTGGAACANNCGCGTCTTCGTTCGCGTCGTCGACCGAGGGCGGTTCGCGGCGGCGGCGCGCGAGCTCGGGGTACCCACCTCCACCGTCAGCCGCACGATCGCGCGGCTCGAGGCGATGACCGGAACGCGGCTCCTGCACCGGACGCCGCGTAGCGTGCGCGCAACGAGCGAGGGGCGGGCGCTCCACGGGAGCGTCCGCGAGGCGGTGGCGACCCTCGAGCAAGCGTCGCGGGCGCTCGAGCCGGCGACGCGCGGGCCGAAGGGCG